>CALKWV010000021.1 GCA_938003915.1 uncultured Bacillota bacterium
TCCATAATCTTAACCTCCATCAATCACGGCTATCTCTTCTTTAGTTAAAGCCGCTCAAGTTTGCTATAGCGCTAAAAGTGATTTTTAGCCTATAGACTTTTGTTGTGGAGTATAATACCATTGTATTATAAATAAAGAATCCAGTAGCATCTAAAAGCTAAAAATAAGCATAACATACCCCATCACGGCCTTTTTGACCGTGTTGTTTTCAAGGTCTTTGACATCCTCTAGACTATAACGCGCCGAAACAGCGTTATATTCTATTGGAGTTTATCAGTAATTAGGTAGCTAATTTGATATTAATTGACATTAATATCAAAAGTATAATACCATACTAGCCTCTTAAAATCAATCTAATAATATATTCCTAGTCTTCCATTTATAAAATCAATTCCTATCAAACCAGCTTGGTTTTGGGATCTTGCGCAAAATAGTACCTGACTACTATTGTCATTTTTTGCATGTATATGTATAATAATCTTGTATAAAGTAATAATATGAATAGCATTTATAAAAGGAGCATCTTGGACATGAGCTTGCTAAATGGGCTAAAAAAGATATTCGCTAAAAAAGATCCTTTCACACCACCCAATGAGTTTAAACTTAATAGTAAGGAAAAGCAAAGTGTTATAACCCTTTTTAGCATTTTAGGATGCATAATTCTAATTTCAGCCATATTATACATTATTAATTAGAAAGCCACCTCTAGAGCACAAAAAAGTGTCCAGAGGTGCTTTTTATTTTATCTATTCTTAAGATGCTCCAGTATCAGTGCTTAAATCCTCATCAGCAGTCTCTTCTTCATCACTTACAGCTCCCACCTTAGGCACTGTAATTACGGCCAGCACTTCGTCCAACGGCGTTATAGGTGTAATACGTGAATCAAATTCTATATCTCCTACAGTCAAAGTATCTCCTGCTTCTTTGCCCTTTACATCCATGGTAATTGAACCGGGGATTATATTAGCTGGTCCGGAAATCTCAACTTCGGACAAATATATTTCCAAAAGCAGTTGACGGTTTTCTACTTCTTCCCTGCCTTCAAAAATAACTGGTATGGTAGTTCTTATTACTTCATCAGCTGCTATTGCCTGAAGGTCTACATGGAGAACATTGCCTTTTATAGGATCTTTTTGAATTTCCTTAATAATAACGTTCTTCTCTTCATCATCTAGCATTACTGTCAACCTAGGGTTTAGCTCCTGGTCCTTTAATACTTTATTAAGCTCTGATTCCTTAAATTTTATGGGCGTGCCGTCTTCAACGCCTGTCCCATAAATTACCCCGGGAACAAAACCCTGACCCCTTACCTTTCGAGCAGATTCATATCTTTTATCAGCTCTAAGGATGGTTTGTGACATATTATTACCTCCAATAAATTTTTATACCTAAATCATATATATTTTTAGGTGTAAAGTCAAATTTAGTAGGTAATAGTAATATTCATAGAGGGGCTGTTGCAGTCCCGTCCACAGCCCCTCTAAATAAGTAATTGTATGGATCTTTATTCTTCATTAGACTCTTCAGCATTGTCTGCTGTGTCTGCTGCATCGTCTACTAAATCATCACTGTTTGCTTCGGTGTCTTCTGCATCCTCAGTTCCAAAGTCTGTTGTATCTTCAGTATCATTTTCTTCAGTACCCAAATCTGTGGTTGTATCCTCAGTATCATCTGCTGCATCCTCGGTATCTGTACTATCTATAGAATTCTCTACAGATGTAGCATTGGCATCACCATCTTCAGGTGAAGAACAAGCAGTCAACCCTACTGTAATAAGCATTAATAAAGCTAATAGTGTTGCAACAATTTTTCTTGCCTTCATTGAAATCCCTCCTAAAAATTATTTTTTGCTGTATATTGAACTACTTGTTGCCTGGCCTAAAATAATTTTTAGTGGGCTCACCTCCTTTATACTCTACACAAAGTATAAAGGATAATTTTAAACAAACTATGAACAATTTATAAATATTTTCTTAATAATGGCTGGATTCCCTGGATCAGTATATCTGCTACCCTAGATTTATTTCAATGATTTACAGATCTTCCTCTTATTCTTCCATAACCTGTCTAATTTTTTCTTTGGCAGCTTCTACTGAATCATAGTCGGGAATCATTACGTATAAAGGCGTAGATTTGTATGTATATGTGGTTTCCATAGTGCCTGTTCCTACCACATTATTGGTCTCTATATCCCAGGGGGACATGTCATTTATCTGCATCTTAATTAAACTAGTAATCTCACTAGTGGTCATATTGGTATCAATACTCCCGGCAAGGCTATTCATAATTGCATTGTAATTGATAATGATGGAAGGAGATAAGGCTTTATTTATCATACCCTTTATAACTTCCATCTGATTTTTGCCCCGCTGGTTATCTCCTGTGGCAAAGGCTTTGCGCTCCCTGCAAAAAGCCAGAGCTTGCTCGCCATTTAAATAATTGATACCTTTGTTAAAGCTAAAGCCACCTGACTCAAATGCATACTCTGAGTTTACGGTTATACCTCCTAGAGTATCTACCACCTTAATTAAAGAAGTAAAATTCACCCTAGCATAATAATCTATATCAATATCATATAATTCCTCCAATGTCCCTATAGATACATCAATGCCGTATACTCCTGCATGGGTCAGCTTGTCCCTCATACCACCTGATATAGGAAAAGGAACATAATAATCCCTAGGAGTTGTGGTTAGCAATATCTTTTTTGTCTTGGGATTAACTGTTGCAATGATGTTAACGTCACTTCTGCTGGTAGTTCTAATGGAACCATAGGTATCTATACCACTAATATATACATTAAAAGAATCTACCAGCACCTCTTTATCGCTAGGCTCAACCACTACCGGCGTTTCTATCTTATGCCCTGTAATAACTTTAGTTCTTTCATCAAAATCCTCATAAATCTCCCTTATAGTCCCCCTATAAGCTTCATTTAATATAATGGCGCCTACTTCTTTGTTATATAAGGCTTCCACCTGAGTGCCAAAATCACTAAAGGTTTGAATTTTTATCTCTGTTTCTAAATCCTTGTTAATTTGCTCTATGGTCTTATCAGTATTCTCCCTATCAATAGTCTCTTGAATACCAAAAAGATAGTCCGCCAAATCCTCTAAGTACTCCGCTGGATCTTCTTTGAGCACTATAATGGACACATCATCTATCTTGGTACTAATACCGGATATATCTGCTAGAACAGTTTGCGTCTTATATAGATAGCTACTTCCCAATCCAAGAATAAAGCATATTAATAAGGAAAAGATTTTTCCAGACCTGCGACCTTTAGTTGATAATTGAGTAAAAAGGGTTATACCTTCAAAAAATAATAAAATACCTACTGATGGTATGAGGTATTTGTTAGGGATAATATTTAAATTTATTATTAGTCCTAGAAAAAGAATAGTTATTACTAATTGTAGTATTGATAAAATAATACCAAGCTTTTTATTATATAAAATTCTGTTTATAAAATTCATTTTCTTATACTCTCCCATACATTTTCCCCGTCCCTTTCCTTTCAATATTTTGGCTGTTTCCCAATATAATAACATCTTTTTACAATGTTAGCAATAAAAAAAAGCAAATGGTGAAACAAACACCATTTTATAAAAAAGGGACTGGGAAAATTAGTTGGATAAGTTATCGCTGTATTCATC
>CALKWV010000022.1 GCA_938003915.1 uncultured Bacillota bacterium
CCAGTCAATCTCATGCTGTTCTAACAGGGACACATCAATCGCCCTTATATCTATAGGGCAATAAGTTAACATCTCAAAGCGGTAAAACTGTCCTGCTTCCTGGTCGAATTTATCTTTTACCACCACTACAGTGTTTTCAGTTCTAATTCCATATCTATTCTCCTTATAAATCCCCGGTTCGATGGTTACCAGCATACCAGGTTCTAGAGGGATATCTGTACTAAAACCTTGAGGGCCTTCATGAACACTGAGGCAAAAGCCTATTCCGTGGCCAGTACCGTGCTTATAGTTTATATGAAATTTCCACAGCGGTTGCCTTGCTAAGGCATCCAAGCTTTTACCTGTAGTGCCCTCTAAAAAAACTGCTGTAGCCATGGCTATATTAGATTTTAACACCAGGGTAAAGTCCCTTTTTTGCTCATCAGTAATATCTCCCAATACAATGGTTCTGGTTATGTCAGTAGTACCACTTAAGTATTGACCTCCGCAGTCCAATAGCAAAAATCCTTCAGGCTTTAGCACTGCATAATTTTCCGGTGTGGCCTTATAATGTACTATTGCGCCATTGGCATTGTATCCTGCTATAGTATCAAAGGATTCCCCAAGACAGTGTTCCTGTTCTTTTCTAAACTCCAGCAACTTATCAGCTACATCAAGTTCTGTAATTTCTTTTTCTCCTATATTGGTATCCAACCAGTACAGGAAATTTACCATAGCCACTCCGTCTTTGATATAGGTTTCTTTGATATTCTCTATTTCAACAGAATTTTTAACAGCCTTTAGCCTAGATATTATATCCTCCTTGTTCACTATCTTAGCCTTTGTTACAGCTGAGTAGATAGCATAACTATTCTTGCTATTATCCACTAGTATGCTTTTATCAGGGGCAATAGCTGCAAGTTCCTTAAAAATATCTTCATAGTCCTTAACCAAAATTTTATTTTCCTCTAAATAGGCCTTAATCTCATGAGTGAGTTTCTCCTGATCAATAAACAAGGTCACAGAAGTCCTGGATATTAGAAGGTAAGAAATAAAAACAGGGATATAGGACACATCGTTACCTCTCAGGTTCAAAAGCCAAGCTATAGAATCCAGGGCCGAAACAATATAATAATCTACCTTATTTTTCTCCAGTTGCTCCAGCACCTGATCCAACTTTTCTTTAAGGGAAAGGCCAGCAAAAGCCAGATCGTGAATAAATAACTTTTCCTTTGGTAGTGAAGGCCTGTCCTCTGTCCATATCTGGCTTATTAAATCTATATCACTCTTTACAAAAATTCCCTTTTTATCAAAGCGATCCTTCATCTTTAAGGCATCTGCACAGGGCATTACTTTGCCATCAAAACCAACAGCCTGGCCTTTTGATAAGTTTTGCTCTATAAATTCCATATAATTGGGAATACCCTTTTCCATCTTATATAATTGGAACTCGCTGCCCTCAATCTGTCTAGCAGCCTGAATATAGTAGCGTCCATCTGTCCAAAGAATAGCTTTATCAAAGGTGACAACTACTGTTCCCGCAGATCCAGTAAAGCCCGATATCCATGCCCTGGACTTGTAGTGATCGGGAACATACTCATTTAGATGAGGATCTGTACTAGGTATAATATAAGCATGAATTCCATTTTCCCGCATCTTTTCCCTTAAAAGCTTTAACTTCTCATTTACAGTCAATTTGCAAACTCCTCTCAGTAAGTTTAATAAATATAATATAATTTTACCCCTTTATAGCTTTGAATGTAACCCTTTTTATAAAACTATTATAGGATATAAGGTTTCCGGCAGCAAATAAAAGCCTCCATATAATTTAAAACCACCCTACTCATGTAATTGAGCAAGGTGGTTTTAGTTTACTAGCTTACATATTATTTATTAACCTTAGCTAGTCTTATAACATTCCAAGATAGGTTCTTAAGCTTAGCAGTCAACAATCCATCTTGAACTTCTGTTCCTTGTTTTGTGGATGGAACTACGTTGTTAGGATTGTCTTTGGTATTTCTAGCCTTAACATCCTCATGTTCCAAAGTTATGTGCTCTACAACCTGGTATCCGGGGAAGTTGCGTAGGTCACACTCTAGTACTAAATCATCCTCCATATCCCTGTTGACTGCGAATATGGTTAATTCTTCATTTTCCTCATTCCATACCGCTGTGCTATCCAAGCAAGGAACATCAGTGTAATCCTTGGTATCGTATACAGGAGAGTTAATAACAGGATTAAGGGCAACTCCTCTACCATATACTGACGCATGCATGTATGGATAGAAGATAGTCTGACGCCATGCTGGTCCTCCATTTTCTGTCATTATTGGGGCAATAACATTTACCAGCTGTGCCATGCAAGCCAACTTTACTCTATCAGCATGCTTCAATAGTGTAATAAGCATAGAACCAACAAGTAGAGCATCTTCAAATGTGTAGATGTCCTCTAATTGTGGTGGTGCAATGGACCAGGGTTCTATCTTCTTATCTGCTTCATTAGAATGGTACCATACATTCCACTCGTCAAAGGAAAGATTTATGGTCTTTTTGCTTCTCTTCTTAGCCTTTACATAGTCACATATGGATATTACGGATTTGATGAACATATCCATATCCAAGGTTTTTGCAAGATAGTTAGGAGTATCATTGGAACGATTTCCATAATACTGATGTAGGGATATATAGTCTACAAGATCATAAGTATGATCAAGTACTGTCGCTTCCCATTCTGCAAAGGTTGGCATATTGATATGGGAGCTTCCACAGATTACTAGCTCAATGCTGGGATCAACCCATTTCATAACCTTAGCAGTTTCACAGGCTAATCTACCATATTCTTCGGCTGTTTTATGTCCAATCTGCCACTGTATTATTTTCTAGATGGTGAATATCATCCAAATTAACTTTTTGATTACTCACG
>CALKWV010000023.1 GCA_938003915.1 uncultured Bacillota bacterium
TCTTTTTTATAAAGCAAAGTCTGTAGTTTAATTATACACTAAAATTGGGACTGTTTAACAGATTTTTCCCAATTAATTGTCAATTTTCTTAGATGGAAACTTATCCATAAAAAAACACTTGAAAATATCATAGAAGCATAGTAGAATGATACTTACTACTCCAATATTATATTATGTTCATTTTTAAATGTTCATAGTAATATATTAAAATTTATTTTGTGTATAATATTATTGGAGTTAAGCATAATAAATTAAGTCAATAAGTTTGCCGTGCTAGATGGGGAGGTAGCGGTGCCCTGTAACCTGCAATCCGCTATAGCAGGGTCGAATTCCTACCCGAGGCTAGTGCTTGTAGGGTCATGGCCCAAGCAAGTGATGAGGATGGTTGGGTCCTGCGCAACGGAAATTCACGAACCCTGTCAGGTCCGGAAGGAAGCAGCAGTAAGTGAACACTTTCGTGTGCCGCAGGGGTGCCTGGCCGGAGTTAACTACTTGGTTCCCGCCTGTGAGTACTTTGTCGAAGGTAGGTGCACGGCTTAAGTTTATAAGCCATGAATTATCATGGCTTATACTTTATTTTGGAATTTTTTCATTTCCCTTCAATAGCTTTTATGCTATAATAAATTCAATCAATGAAGAACAAAGAGTTGAAAGCCGGTGTTCCTATGGAATATACTGCATTATATCGTGAATGGCGACCTGATACTTTTGACGAAGTAGTAGGGCAGGATCACGTAATTCGTGTTTTGAAAAATCAGATAACTTCTCGCAGAATTTCCCATGCCTATCTTTTTTGTGGTCCCAGAGGTACGGGAAAGACCAGTACTGCCAAGATTTTTGCTAAAGCCATAAACTGCTTGGATCCCGATGATGGAAATCCTTGTGGGAGTTGTAGTGTGTGCGCTACAATAGATTCTGAAAACAACATGGATGTTATTGAAATGGACGCTGCCTCCAATACAAGTGTGGATTATGTGCGTGAGATTCGGGATAAAATAAAGTTTCCTCCAGCGGAAGGCAAGTACAGGGTATATATCATCGATGAGGTCCATATGCTTTCTACTTCAGCCTTTAATGCTTTTTTAAAGACCCTGGAGGAGCCACCGGAGCACATAGTCTTTATTTTAGCCACTACTGAGCCCCATAGACTTCCTTCTACAGTTCTATCCAGATGCCAGAGATTTGATTTTAGGCGAATTACCGTTAATGTGATAGTGGATAGGTTAAGGACCATTATCAACAAAATGGGAATAGAGGCAGAAGATAGCGCTCTGGAAACCATCGCCCGCTGGTCAGAGGGGGGTATGAGGGACTCTATTAGCCTGTTGGATCAATGCATCAGCTTTTGTGGATCTTATATAAGTGAAGATGATGTGTTGGCCATTTTAGGTACTGCTAGTAGGGAATTTTTATTTGAAGTAGTAAATAATATTATGGAGGGAGATATTGCGTCACTTTTAATCCAAATAGATAATTTGGTGGAAGAAGGCAGAGATATCTCAGTTTTTATAAAGGATCTTATAAATCATCTGCGCAATTTACTTATAGTTGACATTTGCCAAGATCCTTCAGGGCTTATAGATGTTTCTCAAAGTACTTTAGAGCAGTACAGACATCAAGCTTCAAAGATGAATCAATCTAGAATAATTAGAGCCATTGAGATTTTAACGGAGCTGGATGCAGAAACAAAATGGAATACCAAGCCTAGGGTCATGCTAGAAATGGCCATGGTAAAAATATGTAGGCCTCAAGACGGGCAATCCCTAGAGGATCTTATGGATAGAATTGCAGTTCTTGAGCAGCAAATATCACAAGGAATTTCTCTTCAGCCCAATACTGTCATTAATACAAAAAAAGTTGATGAAAAGCCTGAGAGCCCTAAAGATGAAGATGGACAGCAAGATATATTTCAAAAAGCAGATTTTGATCAAGGACATATTATAGAACAAAATCAGCAGGAGATTACTAGTAGCCATAGAGAAGAAATTGTAGATAAGGAAGATGCGGGAGAGACAGCTGAAGGCAAGGCAGTTAAAAGGGAAGAGTCAGATAGGACGGAAAAGAAAAAGGTAGAAAAAGCAGTTTCTGAAAAGATAGATATTGATAAAGTATGGACCGAAATGCTAAAAATTATTAAAAAAGATCGAATGGGTATCTATACCTTGTTAAGAGATGCCAAGCTTCACTGGGATGCAAAGGATAAAAATGTAGTTAATCTGGTGTTTCCCGATAATCAGGGATTTTTTGTCGCAGCAATAGAAAAGGAGGAAAATAGCAAGTATCTTGAAGAACTACTTGCAGAGGCAACAGGGAAACATTTTAAACTTAAATGTTATACCCAAGAGGATGCACCGAGCTCTATATCTGATGATAATATACTGGAAATTTCTCAGAGTCAGGAAGATATAGAAGATGAGGTAGAGGCTGATATTGTACAGAAAGCTATCGACATATTCGGGGAAGAATATGTGGAAGTTATAGAAGATTAATAAAATATAATAGAAATATGAGGAGGATATTATTATGGCAAGAGGCGGATTCCCAGGAATGGGAAATATGAATAATCTCATGAGACAGGCTAAGAAAATGCAGGAGCAAATGCTTAAAATGCAGGAAGAGCTGGAAGAAAAAACTGTAGAGGCATCCGCAGGAGGAGGCGTTGTTACAGTTGTAGCAAATGGTAGGAAGGAAATTGTTGAGATTACTATTGATCCATCGGTAGTGGATCCTGATGATGTTGAGATGCTCCAGGATTTGATAATGGCAGCGGCAAATGAGGCACTAAGGCAAGCAGAAGAAATGATACAGAATGAAATGAGCAAGATTACCGGAGGTATGGGACTTCCAGGCTTATTCTAGTAATCTCTAAGCTTGTGAAAGGATGAACTAAATTAAATGAACTATTATATTGAGCCCATTGCGCGCCTTATCAATGAATTGACCAGATTACCTGGAGTAGGTAATAAGACAGCTCAGAGATTGGCTTTTCATATAATAAACATGCCTGAAGAGCATGTAAAGAGCCTGGCAAAAGCTATTGAGGAAGTAAAAGAACATATAAAATACTGCAATATCTGTGGCAATATTAGTGAAGAGGAAATATGTAATATATGTAAAAATCCCAATAGAGATCCATCCGTTATTTGTGTTGTGGAAGATGTAAGAGATGTTATGGCTATGGAACGAACACGAGAGTATAAGGGGCTATATCATGTATTAAATGGTACTATTTCTCCTATGGAGGGTATTGGCCCGGATGATATCCGAATTAAAGAATTGCTGCAGAGAGTGCAGGATGATAGGTTGAAGGAAGTAATAATGGCTACAAACCCCAATATAGAGGGAGAGGCTACCGCAGTTTATATAGCAAAACTGCTAAAGCCTATGGGCATTAAGACTACCCGTATAGCTCATGGTTTACCAGTGGGTGGAGATTTGGAATATGCTGATCAAGTAACAATTTCTAAAGCTTTAGAAGGGCGCAGGGAGATGTAAACCTAATTCTTGAGCAGTCAAAACAAAATAAACTTCTATCAAATTAATTAAAGTTTTATCAAAAATAAGTTTATTTTAGGGAACAGGGATAAGGAATCCTTGTTCCCTTTTTTCCTAATGAATCTTACTAATAGCAGGTTCCTATATGGGTGGAATATTTCTTGGATGATTATATCTATAGATGGTTATACAAGACCAAAGAATTGTTTTATAAAAAAAGAAAGGTGATGGGCATATGTTTAAAATAAGAAATTTTCAAGATAATGATAATGTAAAAATTGTAGAAGAGTTGGGAGCTTTTCAGGTAGTAGAATATAAGAGAGATTTAAGTGTAAGCCATTCCACAGCTCAAGCTGCCTATTATGCTTCTCAAATGAATGTTAGAAGGAGACAATTAGTTTGCGATGTAAGCCTTTCTAATATTACGGTTCAGGCAGGAGCTATGCAGTGGATGGTTGGTGATGTTAAAGCTACTACAGGACTCAAAGGGGTAGGGGACTTTATTAAAAAATCCTTTAGAGGCTCTGTTACAAATGAGTCTGCCATAAAGCCGGAATACACAGGAAATGGTGTGCTTGTATTAGAGCCAACGTATAAGCACATTTTGCTAATCGATGTTGACCAATGGAATGGTTCCATAGTAATTGAAGATGGGTTGTTTTTGGCCTGTGATTCAGGACTACAGCTCAAAACCGTTATGAGATCTAATCTTTCCTCTGCTGCATTAGGTGGAGAGGGACTTTTCAATCTTGGACTTTTCGGTAAAGGGGTTGTTGCACTTGAATCGGATGTGCCAAGAGAGGAATTAATAGAAATAGAATTGATTAATGATGAGTTGAAGATTGATGGAAATATGGCGATAGCTTGGTCTGGTAGTTTAAAATTTACAGTAGAAAGATCGGGGAAAACCCTTTTAGGCTCAGCAGCTTCAGGGGAAGGGCTTGTTAATGTATATCGTGGGACAGGAAAGGTGTTAATGGCTCCAGTTATTCGATAAATTGTGTTTCAGAGAGGATATTGGGATAAACTATCTTTTTTTAAAACAACACGATTTATCTATTGAATAAAAGCAAGATAATCTTTATAGGAAGAGATTTACATAATAGAGAATTCTAGTAAGTAACATAATTTATATTATGTGAAATGAAAATTTTTGCATATCCAGGATAATAGATCAAAAGAAATGTATGAGAGGTAAGAGTATGAAACAATTTTTAAAAATAAATAGGTTTTTGAGCCTTATAGGAATACTTTTAGTAATAGGATTTGTTATTCGTTTATGGGCGGATTATTATAAATACCATAATTCAATCACTTCTGAACCATTTTATGTTTTTATAATTGGTAGAAGTGTAGCATTCCTATTGCCGAGTATAATTTGCTTTATTGCTGCTGCATATTATAAAAATAAAACAAGGGATTGGGAGTACATAAGACTTCATTTTGATGTACCCTGAATTAATTTGCTTAAAATACTTAAGAATTAGTGTAACAAAACTGATGAATCTGATACTAATACTATGAAAGGGGGATTTTATGTTATATATAAAAGACATCTATGAGAAACATAGGCAGGATGTATACAGATATCTAGTTAGCCTGACTCATAATCCCACCCTTTCGGAAGATTTAGTGTCAGAAACATTTTTGGCTGTAATTAAATCCTTACATAATTTTAAAGGGAACTCTGACATTAAGACTTGGTTATTTGCTATTGCACGAAATAAATGGTATGGGTATTTGCGAAAAAAGAATTATTCCATCAGTTTTGATTGCTTAGCTAAAGAATATTTGAGCCAGGGAGAAGATCTTGAAAAATCTATTATAAATAAAACTATGGTAGATAAAGTCATGATGCTTTTAAAGGATGAAGATGATATAAAAAGAGGAATAGTGCTTATGAGAATTCAAGGTTATTCCTTTTATGAAATAGCTATGAAATATAATATATCAGAAAGTTCAGCTAGGGTAATAGATTTTCGAACAAAGAAAAAAATCAGGGAAATATTGGAAAAGGAGGGTTTGAGCAATGACTAAAATTTCTTGCCAGGTGTGTCTGGATTTAATACCACTGGTAAAAGACAATGTTGCTAGTGAAGATAGTAGAAAACTGGTATTAGAACACATTCATCAATGCCAGGACTGTAAAAATGAATATGAAAATGGCAATGCTCCTCTTCCAGAAATGAATGATAAACGAGTGATTCAAAAAATTAAAAAACAGTTATATTTTGCAGCACTTGCAACCATAATTATTGGTGCCTTGATCGGTATTGGCCTTTCGGGAGGACCAGGAATGTTCTATAACATTATCATTTTTCCCTTTGTGGGGGCAATTGCGTATTTTGTACTAAATAGAAAATCATTCTACTTGCCCATTGTCCTTTTTAGCCTTGAGTATATTTGGACTTTAATTAATTATATTATTGATAGCTCTTACACTATAGATAGCGTCTTTAACTTGTTATCTGCTCCTATATTTTTAAGCTGTATCTACAGTGTTCTGGTTTTATTTGGTATTGTCATTGCCTTTTTACTCAAATTCGCATTTAGAAAAGAGGGGGATTATGAAAAAGATAATTAGGATCATCGCGGGAATAACAGCAATTATACTAATAGGCCTATTGCTTTTTGTTGCCAATGGCTTGCTTGGGAATCCTGTTTCAAAGACCCTTGCCAAACAAAGTGCATCAAAATACATCCAAAAAAATTACCCCAATTTGGATTTAACGATTGAAAGGGTTAATTATAATTTTAAAACCGGCTCTTATTATGCTTTAGTCAAATCCCAGACTAGTATTGATACTCACTTTGATTTAGATATTTCTATGACAGGTAAAATTCTTTATGACTCATATGAAAGCCATGTTTTAAGTGGCTGGAATACTTGGCAGCGTATAGATTTGGAATATCGTACAATGGTAGACAAAGTACTCAATGCTCCTGATTTTCCATATGTTAGCGATATTGATTTTGGTTCTATAAAAATTAAAGAATCTGATAGAGAAATTGGGCCTGTTAGGCCAGTTTATGGGCTGGTTATGGAAGATTTAGAGCTTGATAAAAATTATGATGTTAAAGAATTAGCAAAAACAGCAGGGCATATTACTATTTATATACAAAGCCAAGAAGTTACTATAAAAAAAGCAATTGAAATTTTACTGGATCTAAAAAGGATTTTTGATAAAGAAGATATCCCTTTTTATGCTATAGATTTTATATTAGAAAAACCTCGCAAGGATGACGGCGTTCCTAATGAAGATAGAGAATTTATCCGGGTAAATGATTTCTTATATAGCGATATTTATGAAGACGGTTTGGAAGAGAGGTTTACAAAAGCATTTATAGAGCTTAAAGAATATTATGAAAAAGAAGATGCCAAAAACAAGTAAGGTAATGACTATCCTTCGGGTATTTGTCCTAATGGGGCTATTCGAAGCTAGTATCCACATATTCCTAGATTAGTATATAGGCTATAGACATATAGTGAGGGAAGGCAGCTATAGCCAATGATTTATCCTACAAATGGCTTATGTAGATGCTGGGAGTAATAAGGGTGTTATAATAACTTTATTTAGATATATTACATTATTTTTATAAAGAGGTGCCCAATGAGATTAGTACATTATACAGACCGGGTGAAAAGTCAATTTATAAAAAGAGAGGGACTCACATATAGTAAAAAGAGTTATGGCTATAAATATGATACTGGTGCAATAAATCGGATTCTTAACAAATATAAACCAGAAGACTTACCTAATTTTATAGATAGAGATAAATGTATCTTTTTTTATCCAGAGACATGTGACAGACTTTTTAGCAAGTTTTCTGAAGTAAAAATAATAGTAGATACAAGATATTTAGATCATTCTAGGTTGTTCGTAGCAAGTTTCCAAATTGCACAAAGGATCTGGGTAGATGTAGTGGAAGCACCATATACTGGTGAACATTCTGGCATACCAATAGAAATAAGCGCAAAAGAGTATTGGGACAGCTTAACTCAATTTAATATATTTGAAGAGCAATTGAATTATATGGATAAAGCTGTAGAAATACTATATTTTAATGAAATACCTAGTAAGTATATTGACATAGAAGATGAGGCTGTAAATAATTAAAAATCAAAGCCTATGCTTTTTTTAGTGACTCCAATTTTATCATTCCACAAATAGATTATATAAAATAGTATGTATTATCAGTCAAGTCCTATCAAAGAATTAGAAAAAAGCTGTTGCTAGACTAGATTAACTAGTTTTGCAACAGCTCCTTTTAGTATTGCTTTAAAATTCTTAATATCTCCTTAATTCGTCTATTAGCTCTAGAAAATGTGTCATTACTATTGCTTAAATCATATTTTATAAATCTACAGTTTTTATTTTCTGATTCAATGGTTGCTCTTACTAGATATTCATATGATGCGTAAGTTCCATTTGGTGCATTCTTGATTGGTAACTTTATCACCTTATTATCCATGGGTATCACCTCATTTGCACATCTTGATTTTATTATACTACTTAAATTTCTTAATATCAATTCTATAAAATCTGTCCCCGACTCAATAAAAGACTCAATAAAAACTTCCAACAAAGTGCCTCAACTTCTATCTTTACGGGTAAAGCAAGAACGGCATCTTGGTTAAAGTAACTAAATTCTATTGATATAAAAAGTCAGTAGTGTTGCATTAAATAGATTTTAAAAAGTCAATAGTAAAATAGTGATGGTACAACTTACATCCTTAGGTCAATAATGGTAATGGATAAAGTCAGAGGGAGCACCCCCGCTGTATATGCAGTAATTTCAATACGCAATATAAGATTAGGGCATCGTATATTTGGTTTAGCACTGCATTATAACTGGTACCATAAAACCTCTTAATTTTAAGGTGCTGCTTGATCCATTTGAAGAAGAGTTCCACTCTCCATCTAAGACGATAAATTTGAGCAATCTCTTCAGCACTTAAATCAAAGCGGTTTGTAACGATAAAGAAGGATTCTCCTTTAGAGATATCCATAACTTCAATTATCCTAACAGTGTTCTTCATCCTAGTGTAGAAGCCACCTAAGAATACTTCTTTATCTGACAGAACATTACTATCTCTCGAAACTTGGTTCTCTGAAACTACTTCCATCACCGCATTTTTCTTGAGCCTGGATATGAAGAAGATATCATCCATACATAGCCGGTCATATTCTCCATAGTCTGTATACCCGCGGTCAAAAATGTAAGTGATACCAGGCTTAGTAACAAATGAGTCCATTTTATCTCTGTCATGGATCTTGCCATCGGTTATCACTATTTTCTCAGGGCAATCACTAACTAGATCTATAAGGGTATGCATTTTAACTGCCCCAACAGCTTTGCGATAGTGAGCCCATGGAAAGAGGCTAAGGCATACTCTAATTAGAGTGGCATCTAGAATTTTAATATCACCCCATGTTGATGGAATATCCCTAATGCCTTGGTATAGTACAACTTGAGAAACAATAGCCTGAAACATTTGTTCAAATCCCTCAGGATCGCGGTCACTGTTTTTACGGGATATTTGGGAATAACTAATGGTACCGGTGTACTCCTGCAGATTAGGATCCGCGCTGATGCCGCTTGTAATATCTCTAAGACTCTTCTTTTCCTTTAAGTGGGCATACATCAAGATGCATAAGTGTCTTAGGGCAGTAAGCTTCTTAGCTCCATGGTCGGCATTGGTATATTCAACAATATCTTCAAAATATTTCATTGGTAAAAGACCTTTTAATGCTTCAAATACTGTGGTAAAATCATTCATGTTGATCTCTCCTTGTTGATTGATGTGGGTGATTGGATCCCCTCACTGATATTAACAAGGAGTTTTATTATATATCAACAGGTAATTATTTGAAGCATAGGCACTTATTATCCATTGACTTTCAGTAAATTTTTTTCTGCAACACTACTGATATTTGTTAAATATATAATTCACAAAACAAGAATCGATGTTGATGTGAAAGGTACAAGAGCTGGGACAGCGACTGCAGTTGCTATGGCAGATTCTGTATCGTCCGAAGAACCAGAGAAAATTTATTTGAATCCACCATTTTTTGCATGATAATTGATACTGAAC
>CALKWV010000024.1 GCA_938003915.1 uncultured Bacillota bacterium
AGAATTCAAACTACCAAACCACAACAGTTCATTAACATAACAAATATGGTAGCTGATGAGGTTAAAAAGAGTAATGTGCGAGACGGGATTGCAGTTGTGTATGTGCCCCATACCACAGCAGGGGTTACGATAAACGAAAGTGCCGATCCTGATGTTGTAAAGGACATGATTTCTGCACTAGATAAAACCTATCCCGTACATGGAGACTATCTTCATTTTGAAGGGAATTCCCATGCTCATATAAAGGCTTCTCTTATGGGATCTTCCTGTACCGTGATAATACAGGACGGAAAGCTTCTGCTTGGTACCTGGCAGGGGATCTATTTTTGCGAATTTGATGGACCTAGAAATAGAAAATTTTATGTAAAAATCATTGAAGGTTAGTGGTTTTGTAGAATGTTTTCCAATTATCAATGGCTCTGTTTAATTATAATGTTTGACTTATATATGTGAATGATGTAAAATATTGTTAAACTATATAAATAAAGGGGGCGAATATTTTGCATTATCATGTAAAAAAGACTGGTAGCGATTTGAATCCCGGTACAGAGGACAAGCCGTTTTTGACTATAAGTAAAGCTGCAAGTGTTGCAAAGCCTGGGGATATTATCACTGTTCACGAAGGCGTATACCGAGAATGGGTAAGTCCCAAAAGAGGAGGAACTGCTTCACAGCGAATTACATATCAGGCTGCTGAAGGCGAAAATGTGGTAATTACAGGCGCTGAAGTAATTACTGATTGGGAAAAAGACGGGAATATATGGAAGACAGTTATAGATAACAAATTTTTTGGCGACTTTAATCCATATAGTGAGGTCTTATTTGGAGATTGGCTTTTTACAAGGGATAAGGTTTTCCATTTGGGTGAGGTTTACCTAAATGGACGCGCTATGTACGAAGCTCAATCTATTGACGAAGTGCGCAATCCTGAGAAGTCTGAAACATCTCTAGAACCGGAATTTTCTATTTATAAATGGTATGCTGAAGTTGATGATCACTACACCACTATTTATGCAAATTTTCATGGCGAAGATCCAAGGAATGGTAATGTAGAGATAAATGTACGTCGTTTCTGCTTCTGGCCCGCTACACCTGGGGTCAATTATATAACAGTTCGTGGCTTTACAATGAAACAAGCTGCTACCCAGTGGGCACCTCCAACAGCCCTACAGGAAGGTTTGATTGGCCCCCATTGGAGTAAAGGCTGGATTATTGAAAATAATATCATTAGTGATTCACGATGCTGTGGTATAAGCCTTGGAAAAGATGAGAGCACAGGGCATAACGAATGGACCACCTTGTTCACCAAAATGGGTCATCAGCGTGAACAAGAAGTTATATTCAGGGCCTTTAATAAGGGATGGAGTAAGGACAATATAGGAGGACATATTGTTCGCAACAATCATATATACAAATGTGGACAGGCTGGTATAGTGGGGCATCTGGGTTGTGCATTTAGTATCATCGAAAACAATCATATACATGACATAACATACAAGAGGGAATTCCACGGAGCAGAGGTGGGTGGAATCAAGTTCCATGCTGCCATAGATACCATTATTAGGAATAACATAATTCATAACTCCTATAGAGGAATTTGGCTAGACTGGCAAGCCCAGGGTACCCGTGTTCACAATAACGTATTGTTTGGAAATGATAGTGAAGATATGTTGGTGGAAGTCAGCCATGGTCCAACTATGATCGATCACAATATTATGCTTTCCGAGCATGCATTTAAAACCCTTAGCCATAGCTGTGCACTTGTGCATAATCTTATTGCTGGTACAATTTCTGCATTGAATGAATTGAGGAGGCACACACCTTACCATGTTCCACACAGCACCGCTATTGCAGGTATGACAAACTTTACAGGCGGAGATGATCGTTATTATAACAATATTTTCCTTCGTAAAAAAGACGATCCACGCCCAGATGAGCCTTACTATGAAAGTTTCTTTAGCAACGAAAAATTAGACCCCGAAGAGATAACTCCATTTTCTAGTGCATTTTTATCATATCCTGTAGGTACGGCTGTTTATAATGATTATCCTGGGGCGGACGATGAAAAACCCTGGGAGCAAATAAAAAGGATATTTGAATCAGGAGGACCACCTCCAAAGCCAAAAAAAGAAGAAAAAGCTGATAATGAGGAAGACACAGAAGGGCAACCATCATATGTAAGCCTTTCAAAACCTTCGCCCCTTCCAGTTTATATTGAAAACAATGTTTACTTCAACAGAGCTATTCCATACAAGAAGGAGAAAGGCGCAAAGGTATATGAAGATTCAGGTATTGAATATACCATTGATTGGGAAAACAAAAAGGTGATTATTGAAATAACAAATCCTGATATGCTTATAGAGAATGCTGCTGAAATTATTACTACTGAGATACTTGGATTTGGTTTCCATCCGGAGCAGCTATTTGAAAAGCCTGATGGAAGCCCCTATCGCTTTGATACAGACTTCTTTGGAAATCCACGGGGTGAAAAGGCCATTCCTGGACCTTTCCAAGTAACAGGAAAGCAAAAGTTTGAGTTTTCATTTAAATAAGCGCATATAATTTTTAACCGCCATACAAATGTAAAGCATTTGTGTGGCGGTTTTTTTATCAACATTTCCTTAACTTTTTGATCATGTGCTGAATTCTAAAGTCACAATTCCCCCTTTTTTTCATATACTGATAGTGCGAGTATATACAGATGTATATCTTGCACTATATCTCAAGAGGGGGTAAAAGGATGTTAGGATTTAGAAATTTAACTCCAACAAATGGATTTGACTTTAGTGATCTTAACAATGCGAGACAAAACAACTATTGTTGGTCCATGAGTGAGCTAGGTGACTATATTTATGTTGGTACTGGTAGGAATATTCCTGCTAATATAATCAGAGCTATTGTGTCAAGTGCTCAGATTCCTGCACTCATAAATGCGGATCCTATAGATAACCGAGCTGAAATTTGGCGTTATAGAAAAGATGGTTCCCTGCCCTGGGAAAGAGTTTATAAAGCACCAGCAGATTCAGGTATCGTAGGTTTTAGGTATATGATTACTCACAGGCCCTTTGGGGGTAATCCTTGCCTCTATGCTGCAACTGTAGGGCCAAGGCCCCAGATATTGAAGACAACCAATGGAGTTAATTGGTATGTATTACCTGATACGGTTCTGCAGGGAACTTCATCAAGAGCAATGGTAACTCATAGAGGGAAAATTTATATATCAACTATAAGAGAGCAAGATGCAACTGCCGGAGCAATGTTATATAGCAGTATAGATCCGGAGTTTTATCCCTGGGAAAGCCTAATAGACCCAAATGCTCCCGGTTTTGATCCTGGCAAAAATCCAACGGGACAGATATGGAATATGGCGGTTTTCAATAACAGGCTATATGTGTCAGTAAGCCATCCAGATGGTGTCCAAGTATGGAGAACAAATGGACCTGAGCCAAAATTAAATGACTGGACACTTATAGCGGATGGAGGATTTGGAGATTCTGCAAATGTTTTCACTCTTGCCATGGGTGTATTTAAGAATCACCTTTATGTAAGTGCTACCAAAAGCTTACCATTATCTTGGCTTATTCCTAGAGGCTGCGATATAATAAGAATTAACAAGTATGACCAATGGGAGCTAGTAGTAGGCGGAAATCCCTTTAATCCTAAACGAAGAAGTGCTTCCGGACTAGGTTCAGGTTTTAATAATCCTTTCAATGTCTATGCATGGCAAATACAGGAGTACAAGGATAAGCTTGTTATAACTACTTTCGATGATTCCAGTAATATGCAGTTAATTCTGGATACTTTGCTGACAAACAGAGAAGCATTAGAAGGGCGAATAGGATCAACAGTAACCAATATATTAATAGGAGTTTACAAGAGTATAGTTGAAATATTAAATGCAATAAGATATCCAATTGGTTTTGATTTATACACCTCAAGGGATGGTATTAATTTTGAATGCGTATTTCTAGATGGACTAAAGAATCGTAACAATTATGGTGGCAGGATATTGTATCAAGACAGCTGCAAAGATTTGTATCTAGGAACAGCTAACCCATTTGAAGGCTGTGAAGTTTGGATAGCATGCCATAAGGACTGGCGTATAACATCTTGTGATGATGATTTTTATAAAGGTTTATTGGAAATCAGTGAAATAATTGATAGCAACATTGATATTTTAAGTGAAAATATGCATGTAATCCTTGATTATTTACCAAAGGAAGATTATGGAACATTGTGCCAGTTTATTTAGAGTCAAATAAAATAAACCAATAATCTATAAGGGCGCCGTTTGTTCTATGATTGTAAACGGCGCCTTTGTTGTAATATTGTTGAGGAGCCTATCTTATGGTAAACTACATATATGATATTACATAACAAAAATATATTAAAGGAATTGAGTTAGGATATGAGAAAGTTAGTTATAGGAATATTAGCACATGTAGATGCAGGCAAAACCACCCTATCGGAAGCTATGCTTTATATAAGCGGAAAAATTCGAAAATTGGGGAGAGTAGACAAAAAGGATTCCTATTTAGATACCAATGAGCTAGAGAGAGCTAGGGGAATTACTATTTTTTCTAAACAGGCTGTATTTGAGCTAGGCGATACGGAGATTACCCTACTGGACACCCCTGGTCATGTGGATTTTTCTGCTGAAATGGAGAGAACCCTTCAGGTACTGGATTATGCTATATTAGTCATAAGTGGCGCCGATGGTGTACAAGGGCATACCGAGACCCTATGGCGTTTGCTTGATGTATATAAAATTCCTGTTTTTTTATTTGTAAACAAGATGGACCAAATAGGGGCGGATAAGGGAAAATTGCTGGCTGAATTAAGAAAGTTCTTAGATGATAGTTGTATAGAATTTGGAAATAATGATACAGAAGACTTCTATGATCAGCTGGCCATGTGTGACGAAACAGTTATGGAGGCATATTTAGAAACAGGTCATATAGATAGCTCACAGATTGCAAAACTTATAAAAGAGCGGAAAGTTTTTCCTTGCTTTTTTGGTTCTGCTTTGAAACTAGAAGGCGTAGAGAGCTTTTTAACAAGTATTGTGAAATACGCCCTGACTCCCATATATCCAGAGGAGTTCGGAGCAAAAATATTTAAAATAGCCAGGGACGAGCAAGGAAATCGCCTTACATATATGAAAGTTACAGGGGGGAAGCTGAAGGTTAGAGATGCTCTGACCAATGGTGAATGGGAGGAAAAAGTCAACCAGATCCGTATCTATTCAGGAGATAAGTATGAAGTGGTTGATGAGGTAGAGGCAGGTACGGTGTGCGCAGTAACAGGACTCAGCCAAACACGACCGGGAGAGGGATTAGGTATAGAGAGAGCTTCTAGAGGCCCCTTATTAGAACCTGTATTGACCTATCAGATTGTACTTCCAGAAGACTGTGATCCAAGAGCCATGCTTCCAAAGCTAAGGGAGATTGAGGAAGAGGAGCCAGAGCTGCGTATTGTCTGGAATGAGGAGTTGCAGGAAATTCATGTACAGATAATGGGGGAAGTGCAGTTAGAAATATTACAAAGTATAATAAAGGAACGTTTTGACATTGATGTGACTTTTGATGCAGGAAGTGTTCTTTATAAGGAGACCATAGCCAATACTGTGGAAGGGGTAGGACATTTTGAACCATTGCGACATTATGCAGAGGTTCATTTGTTATTGGAGCCAGGAGAGCGGGGCAGTGGTCTACAGTTTGCCTTGAATTGCAGTGAAGAAGTGTTAGAGAAAAGCTGGCAAAACCTAATCCTAACCCACCTGCAGGAAAAAGAACATAAAGGTGTGTTAACAGGTTCCCCTATCACGGATATAAAAATTACCTTGGTCAGTGGACGGGCCCATAAACAGCATACTCAAGGAGGAGATTTTAGGGAGGCTACTTACCGTGCTGTGCGTCAAGGGCTAAAGGAGGCCAAATCCATACTATTGGAGCCCTACTATACATTTAGGCTGGAAATTCCTGAGAAAATGGTAGGTAGGGCAATGACAGATATAGAGCAAATGCATGGAACTTACGAGATACTTGAGGCAAAGGATGGTTGGACAGTCCTTGGCGGAAGCGCTCCTGTGGTCAATATGAGAAATTATCATACTAAGGTGGCCGCATATACCAAAGGGCAGGGGCGGCTCTTTTGTACCCTAAAAGGATATGAGCCTTGTCATAATAGTGAAGAGGTTATAGAGAGTATTGGATACGATTCCGAAAAAGATAAGGAAAATCCCACAGGCTCCATATTTTGTAAAAATGGTGCAGGATTTTCGGTTAGTTGGGATAAGGTTAAAGACTATATGCATGTGGAAAGCTACTTGGAGCAGAGAAGGAAAGAATCCTCTGAAGAAGACGCAGTTACTAGCAAAGCTAAAACTAGGGAGGAAAAATGGATAAGCCTAGAAGAAATTGATGAGATAATCAGAAGAACCTATTATGCAAATCAAGGCAAAAAGTCTTCTTGGAAGAAACGAAGGTCAGCCCTGGAGAGCTATTATAGACCACGCACTATAATGCCAAAGCAAGGGGCGAAGGAAGAGTCCAAAGAAGAGCCTAAGGAGGAGTATCTTCTTGTAGACGGCTACAATATTATATTTGCATGGCCTGAGCTTAAGGAAATTGCACAAGAAAATATGGACGCTGCAAGAATAAAGTTGTTGGAAGCTCTAAGCAACTATCAAGGAATTCGAAAGTGTAAAATTATTGTGGTGTTCGATGCTTACCGTGTCAAAGGTAATAGGGAGAAGCTGTTAACTTATAATAATATTTATATTGTATATACCAAAGAAGCACAGACAGCGGATCATTATATTGAGAGATTTGTACATGATCACCATAGAAAGTATCGAATAATTGTTGCCACGTCTGATACCTTAGAGCAAATAATTATAATGGGCAAGGGAGCTAGGTTATTATCTGCTAATGAGTTAAAGGAAGAAGTTAAAAGAGCTAATGAAGCTGCGCTACAGGCTTATAAGGAAAAATACAAAATAAAACCTAGTTATCTAATGGACGAGCTTTCTTCGGATTCGAAGGAAAACATTTTAAAATATCTAGAGAAGGAAAATGAAAATTCAAAGCCTTAAAAGCTACAACAGGAAATAATTATCCCCCTAATCCAATCATATCCCTTGGAAGTATAAGAAAAATATGGTATCATATAGGTGTAAGATGCAAAATTAGTCTTTATAGGCAAATATTAAGTTACGCAAATTTTGTTAGACACTAATTTTGATATGACGGAAATGCTTTATTTAAGACCCTAGGGCATTTTGACTGGAAGGATGAGAATATAGGAGGAGGTATAAATAATATGCAGGAAATAAAAGGGGAATCTGTTGTTATTAGTGACGGTGAATTACTGAGAAGGGAAGCGGAAAACCGAGCCTATTTAATGAGTCTTTCCAGTGACAACCTATTGTTTAATTATAGGCTTGAGGCCGGGCGATATTCTGGCAGAACCATTCCAGATGATGCCCATGGCGGTTGGGAATCACCGGTTTGCCAGATGAGGGGGCACTTTTTAGGTCACTGGTTATCTGCAGCAGCAATTCATTATCATAAAACCGGAGATATGGAATTGAAGGCAAAAGCAGATTCTATAGTTGATGAACTGGCTAAATGCCAGAGGGATAACGGTGGCCAGTGGGTAGCGGCAATTCCAGAAAAATATCTTTACTGGATTGCAAAAGGTAAAGCTATTTGGGCTCCCCAGTATAATATTCATAAGATATTTATGGGCCTTGTTGATATGTACCGCTATGCACAAAATGAAAAGGCATTGGAGATAGCAGATAATTTTGCCGACTGGTTCTTTGAGTGGAGTGGAAAATATACCAGGGAAGAATTTGATGATATTTTAGATGTAGAGACTGGGGGAATGCTGGAAGTATGGGCGGATCTCTTTCATATTACAGGTAAGGAAAAGTACAAAATTTTAATGGAACGCTATTATAGAGGCAGGCTTTTTGAACCGCTGCTAGAAGGCAAGGATCCTCTGACGAATATGCATGCTAATACAACTATTCCTGAAGCCTTGGGATGTGCTAGAGCTTATGAAGTAACTGGAGAAAAAAAATGGCTGGATATTGTAAAAGCTTATTGGAAATGTGCAGTTACAGATAGGGGATATTTGGTAACAGGGGGACAAACCTCGGGAGAAATATGGATGCCAAAAATGAAGTTTAAAAAACGTTTAGGTGATAAGAATCAGGAATTCTGTACCGTATATAATATGATGCGCTTAGCAGAGTTCTTGTTTAGGCAAACTGGTCATCCCCAATATATGCAATACATAGAATATAATCTTTATAATGGTGTAATGGCACAGTCTTACTACAGTGAGTATTCTCTTACTGGAAACAGGCATAATTATCCCCAAAAGGGACTGTTGACATATTTCCTTCCAATGAAAGCAGGGCTTTGTAAGGACTGGAGTAAAGAGACAGATAGCTTTTTCTGTTGTCATGGAACCATGGTACAAGCTAATGCTGCTTTAAACAGGGGTATTTACTATCAGGATAACAGCGAAATTTATATTTGTCAGTATTTCTCATCTGAATTGAGAACTGAAATAGATAAAGTGGAGATTCAACTTCAGCAAAAGCAAGATTATATGAGCGGTAGTTATTTGGATTCTTCTAATACAGCAGGATATCAAGAAATTAATGAAATAACAGCCATACATGAAAATATCCCTGATTATAGAAAGTATGATTTTATAGTACAAACCTCCTCTCCAAAGAATTTCAGCATTAATTTACGAATACCTGAGTGGATTAAATCTGATGCGTCTATTTATGTTAATGGAGAGCTTCATGGAAAAACATCAGATAAAAATACCTTCTATAAGATACAGCGACAATGGAGCGCAGGGGACAAGATCAGCATCATATTGCCTATTGGAATTAACTTCATTACCCTCCCTGATGATGAAAGAATAGGTGCATTCAGATACGGACCTGATGTTTTAGCAGGTATATGCGAGCAAGAAAGAATTCTATTTGTTGATAATGATGATATTAGCTCGGAAATAGTTATGGAAAACGAACGCCAATGGGGGGAATGGCGCTACTTCTTTAAGACTGTTAACCAAGATCCGGCTATAGAGTTTAGAAGAATCAGAGACATTGGTTATGAGCCATATCAGATATATTTTAGTATAAGAAAAGTATAGCTGATAAAGTTAGACTTTACTTACTAATATGCTCTTTTCTGGCGAAGAAGCAAATAATAAGCCAGAAAAGAGCATATTTTATTTGATACTAGTTTTTCAAACGTTGAAATACTCTATAGTATATTGACAAAATAGCTTTAATAAAATATAATAGGCAGTAATTTAGTAAATTACTAAATGAGTAGTTTAGTAATTTAGTGAAATATATGGAGGTAATTAAATGAAAATACCAACTAATTTAAAGCATAAACCGGTAATTGTATCAGAGAATTACGAAAATGTAGATGGTAGGTATGCCTATAAGTCAGATGCCAAAGGTCTTTCCTTAGGATTAGCACAGTGGAATGACAGAGGCAAGGTAGATATTTCAGCTAAGGTGTGGAGGCATACTGGAGATAAATGGTCAAGACAGTCTGAAGAGTTGCCCCTTCACAGGGTATTGGATCTTGCCATATTAGTTTGTAGAGCAGAACAATATTTTAGAGAGGCCTATCGTTATGAGAAATTATATGATGAAGAAAACCCAGTAATCGACAGAGTAGGGTTACAAGGAGATGCTATGACTATTTCTGTCTGTACTGAAAATGAAAAAATTGACGAGGATATTCAATTGTTTAGACAGGCTTTGAGTGATGATAGTGAACTCATTGGAGAAAGACTTAGAATCTTATCAAGGATATTAAAGGAAATGGGGTATTAGGTATATAAATAAAGAGTAGGAGAGTTTCCATGGATAAACAAAGACGTAAAGAATTACGAGAACAATTTGCGCATATAAAAACCTATATGGGTGTATACAAAATTACAAATACTGTTAATGGTAAGATTTTTGTAGGTTCTAGTCAAAATCTTAAAAATCGCTGGACAACTATCAAGTGGCAATTAGATATGGGAATGCATGTAAATTCTCAGTTGCAAAAGGATTGGAATGAGTTTGGCGAAGGAGCCTTTGTCTATGAAATTTTGGAGAAAAAAGATGCTGATAAATCTCTCGATGCAAGATGGGAAGTAAAACAAATGGAAAAGGCATGGATGGAAAAGTTGCAACCATATGAGCATAGGGGATATAATAAGCGAAAAAGCGAGAATAGATTATGAATAAAATAAAAATAAAGAATTAATTAATAAAGTCATTATTAGAGTTGTGAAGTAGATTACCCTTATGTCGCAAAAACAAAAATTTTTTGACAAATTTCATAGAATGCTATATAATGACTAGGGCTCAGACATTACTTTCATGTAATGGCTGGGTCTTTTTCTGTGTTTTAGATTACATATAAGATATAGTAAAGTAAGTAAAAGGAGCAACTAGTTAAATGTTTTTAAAGAAACGTGATATGGATATGTGTAATGGGCCCTTGTTTAGCAAGATATTGGTATTTGCCTTACCTATCATGGCAATGAATATCTTGCAACTAATGTTTAATGCTGCCGATATGGTAGTGGTTGGACGTTTTGCAGGCAGTGAAGCCCTAGCTGCAGTAGGCGCCACAGGCGCCCTTATTAATTTAATTATAAACTTGTTTATGGGATTATCTGTAGGTACAAGTGTTATTGTAGCCCAGGAATATGGTGGCCATAGGCAAAATGATGTAAGTCGAGCTGTTCACACTTCTATTGCTATTAGCATCATTGGCGGGTTAATTGTCATGGTGTTTGGTATTCTATTTTGTGAACCCCTGCTCATAATGATGGGTACACCTAAAGATATTTTAGATCTATCAATATTATATATGAAAATCTACTTTATCGGCGTACCTGCCAGCATGGTATACAATTTTGGTGCTGCTATATTACGGGCTGTAGGGGATAGCCGCCGACCTATGTACTATCTAACCATTGCCGGTGTTGTCAACGTTATATTCAATCTATTCTTTGTTATAGTATTTGATATGAGTGTAGATGGTGTAGCATGGGCAACAGTTATATCTCAATATCTGTCAATGGTATTAATTATCATATGTTTATATAGAAGCCATGGTCCAATAGGCTTTATACCCAAGGAATTAAGGATTGATAAGGATAAACTAAAGGACATTGTAAAGATTGGTTTGCCCGCTGGACTGCAGGGAATGCTATTTTCCATATCCAACGTGCTAATCCAATCAGCGGTAAACTCCTTTGGTTCCACGCTGGTAGCTGCCAGTTCTGCTTCAGGTAATATTGAAGCCTTTATTGGAACTACAATGAACGCTTATTACAATGCAGCAATTACCTTTACGGGACAGAATATGGGAGCAAAAAAGTACGATAGAATTGATACTATTGCCAAGGTGTGCACAGTATTAATTTTTGCTACTTGGATTATTATGGGAGGAGCTATCTTGCTTTTTGGCAGATCCCTACTTAGTATATACACTTCTGATCCAGAGGTAATTGAACTAGGCATGCTGCGCACTAAGATAATGATGGCTGCATACTTTACATGCGGTATAATGAGCGTATTTCCTGGTTTGACCCGTGCTATGGGCTATTCAGTACTGCCTATGGTTTGTACATTAATAGGGGCATGCCTCTTGAGAATTGTTTGGCTGGTTACATTCTTTGCATGGTATCCCACAGTAATGATGCTCTTTATCTGTTATCCCATAACTTGGGGAATAGCAGGACTGGGGCAGGTAGGCTGCTTCTTATATGCACGGCGTAAAATTCGCAAGACTGTTGTTATAGCACAGCCCATCCATAATTATTTATAATTATTACAAGGTGAAATCCCATTTTTAATGGCATCTATTAGTTTTACCATATCTTCTGGCATTGCTGATGATAATTCTATTCTTTCATTTGTAGTGGGATGTACAAAGCTAATATAATGGGCGTGTAGTGCCTGTCTTGAAATTAAAGAGGTTTGGATGTTGGAATAGAGGGCATCCCCAATAAGGGGATGCCCTATTGCTTGGCAGTGAACTCGTATTTGGTGAGTTCTCCCGGTTTCCAAGACAAATTTAACTATAGACGCCTCTTTTAAATTTTCTATAACACTGTAGCGGGTAACAGAAGGTGCACCATTTCGGGAGACTTCTCTCAGGATTATGGAATCAGGACACCGGGCAATGGGCAGATTAATTATTCCTGTTTCCTCAACTGGGCAGCCATGGACAACTCCTATATATTCCCTTTTGTATTGGTTCGCCATTATCTGTAATCTCAGCTTGTCATGGACATAGGGATTTTTAGCAAAGACAACAATCCCTGTTGTGTCAATATCCAATCTATTTACAGGTCGTATTTTCGATTCAATTCCTTTGTTTTGAAAGTAATACATTAGTCCATTGGCAAGGGAATTATCCTGATGAACACCTATTGGGGTAATAACCACACCAGCAGGTTTGTCTAATGCTATAATTGCTTCATCCTCATAAAGTATATTCAAATCCATTTTTACTGGCTTTATATTTTCTGACGTTTCCTTAAAATCCATATGAACTTCTATAATATCATTGGCTTTTAAAGTATGTCTTACGTTAACCTGAGTACCATTACAAAATATTAATTTATTGCGTTTAAGTTTTTTTATCAATCTATTAGAAAACTCAAATTCTTCTCTTAGTATGCTATATACAGTTCTTCCGCTATTTTGATGGTCTACAAGATATTTAAATTTCATGTATGCCTCCCTGATTAAACATTTATTAGCATCACATTAGCCCATTATATTATCTTACATATAAAAGTCAAGCGAGCGAAAAATATTCAACTATAGCCATTACGTCTGCTTTTTGCTTATTCGTTTAAATAAAACTAACAAAATGATATTGGCTAAGTTAGCAATAATAGAATAATTTTTATGATGCGATAATATATTATATCATATTCTTCTTGACCAATATGGTCTATTTATGCTAAATTTATATTAGACCGTTATGGTCTAATGCTTTATTAATAGCTGGAGGGATATACCATAATAGAAAGGTTTTTAAAGCTGGATTTAGAAAAACAAAAGAGAATACT
>CALKWV010000025.1 GCA_938003915.1 uncultured Bacillota bacterium
CCATACCTATCAGGAAGATTAGGAGTTGCTTTTATCAAAGGTCTTCAGGGAGATGGAAAATATCTTAAAGCAGCAGCTTGTGCAAAGCACTTTGCTGTTCATAGTGGTCCTGAAGCGGTTAGGCATGAATTTAATGCTGAAGCTACTCCAAAGGATATGTGGGAAACATATCTTCCTGCTTTCGAAGAATGTGTAGTAGAAGCCAAGGTTGAAAGCGTTATGGGAGCCTATAATAGAACAAATGGAGAGCCTTGCTGTGGAAGCTATACCCTTCTTCGAGATATATTGAGAGAAAAATGGAAGTTTGAAGGCCATGTAGTTTCTGATTGCTGGGCTATACGTGACTTCCATACCAGGCATTTTGTAACCTCTACTGCACCGGAATCTGCTGCACTGGCTCTAAAAGCTGGATGTGATCTAAATTGTGGAAATACTTATCTGCACATACTACAGGCTCTGCAAGAAAACTTAATTACTGAAGAGGACATAACCCGGGCTGCTATAAGACTATTTACAACTAGAATTAAACTGGGTATGTTTGATGATGATTGTGAATATGACAATATTCCATATTCAGTAGTTGACTCAAAAGAACACAATGAGGTAGCCTTAGAGGCTGCAAGAAAGAGTTTAGTTCTACTAAAGAACGATGGTATATTACCTCTAGACAAGAGTAAGATCAAGTCTATAGGAGTTATAGGTCCTAATGCTAATAGCCGTCTAGCATTGAAAGGAAACTATTACGGAACACCTTCCAGGTATATAACCTTCCTTGAAGGTATACAGGATTATCTAGAGGACGAAGATATCCGCATCTACTACTCTGAAGGTTGCCACCTCCACAAGGATAAGGTAGAACCTTTGGCTCAAAAACATGACAGGCTAGCCGAAGCCTTGACTGTAGCTGAGCATAGCGATGTTGTAATTCTCTGCCTAGGACTGGATGAAACCTTGGAGGGTGAAGAGGGGGATACTGGAAACCACGCAGCATCTGGTGATAAGTTAGATTTGAATCTACCAGAGGTACAGCAAACCCTATTAGAGAAAGTAGTAGCGGTAGGCAAGCCCACAATACTACTTCTGGCTACCGGAAGCGCTATGAGTATAAACTTTGCTAATGAGCATTGCAATGCAATTATACAAACCTGGTATCCAGGAGCAAGAGGCGGTCAAGCAGTAGCAGAGTGTCTATTTGGAGAATTCTCTCCTGCTGGAAAACTTCCTGTCACCTTCTATAAGAGCTTAGAAGGACTGCCTGAGTTCACTGATTACTCCATGAAGGGAAGAACCTATCGCTACATTGAAACAGAGCCTCTATATCCCTTTGGCTATGGACTTACCTATAGCAAGGTTCGCTTAAAGAATCTAAAGGTACTGAACCAGGTTACAAAGGATTCAGATATAGAAGTATCTGTTGAGATTGAAAATATAGGAGACTACGATACTGATGAAGTAGTACAATTCTATATAAAAGATAATAAATCAAAGTTTGCTGTTCCCAATCACAGCCTGTGTGGATTTAAGCGAATCCATCTAAGAAAGGGAGAAAGCAAGACCGTAGAATTTACTATAAGAAATAAGGCTATGACTATAGTTGATGATGAAGGAAATCGCTATATTGATAGTGATAACTTCACCATCTTCGCAGGAGTAAGTCAGCCAGATAAGCGAAGCTTAGAGTTAACAGGAATAGAAACCGTTTCTGTTGATATAAACCTATAATAATAAAGGGCTAGGTGATTACACCTAGCCCTTTATTAGATAGGCTGAGCTTTTATTTGTCAAAATTACTGGTATCTAGTCGTACAGCTTGAGCCTGGGCCTTTAAGCATAGCTCTGCAGCCTTAAAAGCATGCTCTTGGGTCATAGCATTTTCTGTTCGGTTGAGACAATCAAGTATTAGCTCACCAAAGAAAGGGAATCCCACTTTTCCACTTACATCAAAATGGTATTCCTTTTGCTGATCCACTAGGTAAACGTGGTCTGGGCTGTTTTGGCGACCAATGTCAGTATATTTTCTTAACTCAATGTATCCTTTGGTACCTAGTATTAGAGTTCTACCGTCTCCCCATGTGCTTAGCCCGTCTGGTGTAAACCAATCCACTCTAAAATAGTTGGTAGCACCATTATCTCCAACTAACAGGGCCTCACCAAAGTCTTCAAGCTCCGGATATTGGGGATGGGCGAAATTAGCAATATGGCTCCTTACCACTGTGGCGTCTTTTACATCTGCAAAGTAGAGGAATTGCTCTACCTGATGGCTACCTATGTCACAAAGTATACCCCCGTATTTCTCTCTTTCAAAAAACCAAGCAGGTCTGTAAGGAGCATTTAGTCTATGAGGACCTAGACCGATTACTTGCATAACCTTACCTATAGCGCCATCTTTTATAAGTTGTCCAGCAAAGACAGCACTCTCTACATGGAGACGCTCGCTATAATATACCATATATTTCTTACCAGTTTCTTTTACTTTCTTTCTAGCCATTTCCAACTGTTCAAGGGTGGTAAAGGGGGCTTTATCGGTAAAATAATCTTTACCGCTATCCATAACCCTCATTCCAAGGGCAGCACGCTCAGAAGTAACAGCTGCGCCAGCTACCATCATTACTTCCTTATCGTCTAAGATTTCTTGCTCACAAGAGGCAACTTTTACTCCTGGATATGCTTTGCAGAAAGCTTCGACTTTTTTGGGATCTGGATCATAAACTGACTTTAGCACGCCGCCTGCTTCTATAAGTCCATTGCACATGCCGTAGATATGCCCATGATCAAGGGCTATTGCAGAGAAAACAAAATCTCCTTTTTCACAGACTGGTTTTGGCTTACCTTTTGGTGCATAGTTCATGCCGTCAGCTCTAGACATAAAATATATCCTCCTTCTTTATTTTATTATTTATAATCACTTCCAAAGGTGATGGATTCATCCTCAAAGTTGGCTGTGTGGGTGGTTTTTTCATAGAAATATCTTGCGTTCTTTAGGATACCTTCTACTGTGTAGAAAGGATCATCCTTGGCTATGGGCAGTTTGACGGGCTGATCTGTTGATCCCGCTTTATAGATAGCTGTAATGAGTTCAATGGTATTTCTACCGTCTTGACCGGTGATTAAGGGTTCTGTGCCATTTTCTATTGCAGTTAATACATCGTTAATTTGCCCTTGATGCCCTTCATGTTCTAATTGGGGTAGGGAATTGTAATATTTATTTATCTCCTCTTCAAGCTCTGGATTTCTCTCTGGAAAACCGTTGCTCTTGGAGATAGAAGCATAAACTTTCCAAGGAGCAGAAATTCTAGCTTTTTCCCCCTGGAAAATAAGCTGTTGTTCTTC
>CALKWV010000026.1 GCA_938003915.1 uncultured Bacillota bacterium
GGATTGGCGGGATTAGTCAGTATAATGGGAATGTATGGGAGTTACATCCTAGAGTAGTTGATTTTGAATATAGGAAAAAGGGAATAGGAAGGCAGCTAGTAAAGGACTTAGAAGAACAGATAAGGAATAGGGGAGGCATTACTATTTATGTTGGAAGCGATGATGAGAATAGTATGACTTCATTATCCAATGTGGACCTTTATGATAATTTATGGGATAAAATTAGGGATATTAAGAATTTAAAGGGACATCCCTATGAGTTCTACTTAAAATTGGGATTTAAAATTATTGGTGTTCTGCCAGATGCCAATGGCTTAGGAAAACCGGATATTTTTCTCGGTAAGAGAGTTGTTGATTGGACTATATAGAGCGTAAAACGGCATAAATTACGTTTTAGCTCATTTCAATGATAGTATATACAAGCCAAAGTATAAATAGAAACTCCAAGGGACTACCTGATGGAACACCAATAATATATACTCTTTTCCTTGAAATGGGATAAAGCCATGCAATACCAGCAGGATTTAAAGTGTCGGCCAATAAGTGTAAGAAATAACCCAGGGTAACACCTGGTACAAATTTAGGATCTATAACCATAAATAGGGATGCAAATACTATTAGTCCCACTAATGAGTGCATCCAGCCCCGATGTTTTAACCCAAGAGCGGAAATCCCAAATATTCTTCTGCCTAGCATAGAACCAGGATGATCTAAATCAGGGAGCAATGAACCTAATCCTGTCATAATAACACCCCATGTTCCCAAAGTATCTTTCATTATCAGTCCTGCCCCTAATCCAATGGCAAGGTGGGTATATCCTTTCATATCTATTGATGCCTCCTATACAATGCTGTTGACCATAAGATTTTAGACCGAGAACGATAGGAGTGTCAAGGACACAAGTATTATATCAATTAAAGGGAATGAGCCATATTTGTAGAATAAAACATATAAAATCTTTTATATGTATTTTTTGGAGGTTGTAATATGGCTTTAAAGTTTCAAGAGATTGTAGGTATGACTAAGCCAGGGAAGTTATTGCTGGTTGGAATTCTATTTATAATAGTATTTTTTTCTATTACACCTGTTTGTTATGGGAATTCAGCAGAGCCGCCTTCAATATTGATAATAGTTCCTAATGCTCCAAGGGATTTAGAAATAGGTATTGGAACAGGTGACACATATACATTAGCAAAAAGAATAGATAAGCCTATGGAAAGTTATTTTACTTTTTATCTAAGTGAATTAAGAAGCATTAATGATTACGTTCTAAAAATAAGTACGGGAGAAAGCACCTTTGAAATAGAATTGGACCAGCCAGTAAAATCCTATAACAATATCTATACGCTAAACATAAAACGGCAAACTCTAACACTAGGCAAGTCTATATCAAGATCTATTTTGTTAGTGTCCCTACGTGTTGCTTTGACATTGATAATTGAAGGCATTGTATTTTGGCTTTTTGGATATAGGCACAAAACATCATGGTTGGCTTTTCTAATTATAAATTTACTTTCCCAAGGTACTTTAAATATTATGCTAAATGGAGAATCTCCAATAGCCAGCTATGTAATACTTGGATTAATATTTGGAGAAATATTTGTACTAATATTTGAAAGCATTGCCTTCTTACGCTTTGTAAAAGAGCACGGCCGTTGGAGAACCTTTTTTTATGTACTTATATCCAATATATTAAGTCTAGTAGCAGGTGGATATGCTATTACCACCTTGCCAATATAGTAAAAAAGATGTTATAAATATAGAATAAGAAATCAGTTTTTATTTAAGCATGGAGGCTAAATATGAGTAAGGAGAAATCATGCGGTGCTGTTGTATACAGACAGTCCCATTCTGAAATAGAGTTCTTAGCTATAAAGA
>CALKWV010000027.1 GCA_938003915.1 uncultured Bacillota bacterium
ATGACTGCCAATATATCCAGCTCCACCGGTAATTAATATGGCCATAGAATTCCCCCTTCTATGTATGTAATTCCTATTCATTCTTTTTAATTATTTGGTAATTTCATATAAATATGAAGTTTTGTCAAGTCTAACCAGCTTCTTTACGTTTTTATTATACCGCTGATTTTATGTTATAACAATTGATAGGAGAAAAGTCTTACTCCAGTAAGCAACTTCAATTCATGTTGTCTGGTTGAATAAGCCCTTGTTAGTATATATAATTAAAGTGATTTTAGGGTATTTTGTGAAGTTTTGAAAAAATATAGATAAGATTTTGAAAGGAATGATTAAGCTATGAGCTATAGTAAAACAGAAGTAGCCAAATTGATTGAGCAGCTATTAGCCTATGGCCTTAAAAATGAAATGATTCGCCATGAGGATATATTTTTTTTGCGAAATCAATTACTAGACATACTTAATATTCCCGAGCCCTGGGACGGATCTGTGGATTCCTTCAAAGGGGATATACCAGAGACAGCCACACCAATCTTGGAAAAAATGTTGGATTATGCAGCTCAGGAAGGTTTGATGCCTGAAAACACTCTGGTCTATAGGGACCTTCTAGATACAAAGATTATGGGTATTATCACTCCTCTGCCCTCACAAGTAATTGACAGGTTTAATAAAATTAAAGAAACACAGGGCATAAAACAGGCCACAGATGATTTTTATCGCCTATGCCAAAAGTGCGACTATATTAGAGTAAATAGGATTGCTAAAAACCAAAAATGGTCTTATGAAAGCAACTACGGAACCCTTACCATAACCATTAATCTGACTAAACCGGAAAAAGATCCTAGAGAAATTGCTGCTTTAAAAAATGCACCTCAGCTAGGTTATCCTCAATGTGTTCTTTGCCCTGAGAATGTGGGTTATGCTGGACGGGTAAATCATCCTGCCCGCCAAAGCCACCGTACAATTCCTATAAAACTAGCCGGAGAACAGTGGTATTTCCAGTACTCACCCTATGTCTATTATAACGAGCACTGTATTGTGCTTAAGGAAGAACATGTTCCCATGAAGATTAGCCGAAAAACCTTTGAAAGGCTTTTTGACTTTATTGATCAGTTCCCCCATTACTTTATTGGATCAAATGCAGATTTGCCCATTGTAGGAGGCTCCATCCTTAGCCACGACCATTTTCAAGGGGGTAGCTATACTTTTCCCATGGAAGTTGCTCCTATAGAATATTCCTTAACTTGCAAGGACTATCCTCAAGTTAAAGCAGGAGTAGTTAACTGGCCTATGTCTACTCTGCGTTTGGCATGTGCAGAATCAGGAATCCTAGTAGAGCTAGCTGACAAGATACTGAGCTTGTGGAGAGATTATTCTGATCCTAAGGTGGATATATTGTCTCAAAGCAAGGATGAAAATGGACAAGTTATTCCACACAATACCATAACCCCTATTGCAAGAAAGAATGATCAAGGACTTTATGAGCTGGATCTGGTATTTAGAAATAACAGGACTAGCTCTGAGTTTCCCCTAGGTATTTTCCATCCTCATCCCCAGCTTCATCATATTAAAAAGGAAAACATCGGCTTGATTGAGGTAATGGGCCTTTTCATTCTCCCCGGTCGCCTGCAAAAGGAATTAGCCCAGGTGAAGGATATTCTAACAGGAAAAACTCCTTTTGATATGGAAAAGCTAACAAGAGAGGATCATCCTTTGTATCAGCATAGCTCCTGGATACAAGAGCTGGTTAATAAGCATGGGAATAAAAATAGTGATGAGCATGCACAGACTATAATCCAAAACGCAGTAGGGGAAAAATGCGAACAAGTCCTTAAAGATGCTGGTGTTTTTAAGACCGACAAGCAAGGCAGACAGGCCTTTAATAAATTCTTGGCTACTGCAGGATTTACATTATAGCTAAATAATAAAGCCCTGCAATGAGCAGGGCTTTATTTAACCATCTTAAAGAACCAACTTCTTTTTATCTCCACTGCCTTTTTGGGACATAGCTCTTGGCAGCAGTAGCAGCGTATACACTTTTTAAGGTCTACCACAGGTCTTCTATTAACCATTTCAATTGCCTTAGGAGGACAATAGCGTTGGCAGTCACTACATCCTATACATTCATCATGATTAAAGTAAGGTTTTGGACCTAAATGGTGATTGAGTAAAGTTGCCAGTTTGCTGTTACTACCAAATACCCTGTGAAGAAAACTAATTTCCCCTGTTACCGGTAGTTTAAAATCATCAATACGAAGTTCATCAAAGGAATCTCCTAAGAGTTCAATATCATCTAAACTATAACTGCACAGCCCTCTTTCAACAGCTCGTTGAATGGTGGGTACCCTATTAGGCGCAATTCCTACCAGGGATGCACAAACCAGGTCCAGAGCATGGGGATTATTGCTTGCTAATATTGCTCCTATTTTTCTAGGCGTTCCAGCAGAAGGGCCATCTCCCTCCATGCCCATAACCCCATCCATAATGGAAAGCGCGGGTTTTACATATTCGCATATGTCCACCAAAGCCTCAGTAAAATCCTCCACCTTATTCATCCTAAGATGGTATTCTGCCTTTGTCATTCCTGGAATAACACCAAATAAATTTTTGACAGCTCCGGTATATAAGGTCATACCATGGGTTTTAAGCTTGGCCACAGATATAACCGCATCTACATCTTGTAAAAGCTCCATAACGGTAAGCTTTTTTATAATCTTTCCTTCAGGAAAACTAACTTCCATTGGGTTAGTATTGTAGTTTAGCTCAGCTCCTGTACGCTGTGCTACATCTATCATTCCAGTAGCAGAATATATTCCTCTTAGCAATCTGGGGGTAAAGGGCCCTCCGGGACTATCCCCTATTATGGGTATGGCTCCTACTGCCTTAAGTTTCTTTACCAAAGCTTCTACCACTGCAGGATGAGTGGTTGTACACTCTTCAGGCTTTTTCTTCATAAGGAGATTACACTTAACTAAAACCTTCATCCCGGGTTTAATATATCTATCTAAACCGCCTATTAGCCTAAGACTATTTTCTAAAGCATATTCCACTTCATTCAATTCATAACTATTACACTTTACAAGAGATACCTTATCCATTTCCCACTACCCCTTAACCTTTCCATACCATATTTTCTATACCATATCTGTTATATTTTTCAAGAATTCCTTTGCTTCCCTGTAATTAGGATTTATTTTTAAGGCTTCCTCCATGTACTTTTTGGCGTCTCCTATTTTGCCGCAGTTATATGCTGCTCTACCTGCCCTAAACCATATCTCCTCTATATTTTTTATGGTTTTAGTGACATGGACATAATCATCTAAAGCCTTTTCATAATCCTCTAAAGCTTCGTAAATCTGTCCCCTATAGTAGAAATAATTGACCTCCTTGGGATAATAATCAATTAGGGTATTAATGGAATTAAGAGCTTCAGTTAATTGTCCTTGTTGTAATTTAGAGTTGATATCTTCTATATAAATAGCCTCAATAATTTTCTTAGCTTCTGGATCTTTCCTATCCCTCTTGGATAGATTCTCTATATAAGACTTGGCTGTTTCTACATCACCTTGTTTTGCAGCATTGTAGGCTTGATTGAGGTATATGCCTTTACTATACTTTGCCTCGCCATATTTTAAACCTACAACAAATAAAAGTATAATAATTAGCCATATGAGTACCCTTTTGCCATATTCCTTATTTCTTTGACGATATAAACCTAGACCACTTGCAACTACAAATCCTCCAAAGAGTCCTCCTATATGACCCCAGTTATCTACTCCCGGCTGAATAAAACCATACATGAGATTTATAAATATAACCATTATTAACCCTGGTCCAAATACCCTCTGGAATAGGCTTCTTTCTTCCCGTCTAAAATAAAGCAGGGAACCCATAAGACCGAAAATGGCACCTGATGCCCCAGCCGAAGGATTAGGACTGAAAAGATAGCTAAATAGGCTACCCATAAGCCCTGAAACTATATATAGTATGATAAACTTTATCTTGCCAAAGAGTTTTTCTACTATGGGACCATAAATAAATAGGGCATAGGAATTGAAGAATAGGTGCGTTATTCCGATATGCAAAAACATGGCAGTAAATAGGCGCCAATGTTGGCCCTGAGCTACCAATTCATTGACTTTAGCACCAAAATACAATAGCTGTAGGCTCTGGTTCCAGCCCATTATCAGTCCTATAAAGTTCATCAATAACCAGACAGCTATATTAATTCCCAATATGAAATAAGTTATATAAGGCGTACTATTATCAAGCTGAAAAAATGATCTCTTAGGCCTAGTGTAAAGGTCTTCGGCATCCCTTTCCTCTATTATCTCATATTCACCTTCAATAATCTCAGGATCTCTCCTCCATTCTCGATCCATTTTATTACTCTACCCTTTCATAAACAACAAAATTTACCATATATCTCAATTAAATAACCCGGCACTAGCCGCCATATCTTGTCAGCAAAAGCCTTTTTCCTCTAATTTTTTTATAATATCCTTTTTTCTTGGTATATAAGATTTTAATGAAGTACAATATCCATGAATAAAATAATATCCTAAACTGGCAGGAATCATAATAGAATCCCCTCTCTTAAAGCCTTGGGTACCTCCATTATATTCTATGCTTCCTTCAACTTCTAAGATGGTCAAAATAAAAACTTTTCTCCGTTGGCTATCTTTGTATACTATCTTTTAACTCTACCTTTTCAACAGCAAAGTAGGGACAAGCTATAAAGCAGGTTCTTCTTCCACCATCTTCTGTTACCTCAATTCTTATCCCAGCTTTCACCAATTTTATCTCCTGGGAGACGTCTATCAAATAATTGTCCTAATTTTTGTCCACCCCAAATTCTCTCCTTTAAAATAGGCTCAAATAAGAACGGATATAACAAAACAACACTCCTTTTGTAGCCTTCATACTTAGCCATCATTTTCTATAATATTTTCTATGATTATCATACAATTATATAGGAAAAAGCCTAAAATTAAAAGCATAAATTTAGCTCCCGCATAAATACGGGAGCTATATTAAGATATTGCAAAAGCTTATTTAATTAATCTTGGGATTCATCTTCTGTCTTAGGTTTAGTATCTTCTCCATCAGAAGGTTTCGGTGTTTTCTGATTTTCATCTTTAGATTCATCTACAGAAGGCTCTTCAGGTCTTTTTTTGGTGCCCACTCTCTTTACGCCTTTAACTGCTGGATAGGTTGAAGCGGTTTCTTTGACCCGATTTACCTCTTTACCATCCTTATAATACACCCTGTAGGATACAGCTTGAATTTTAGGGCGGGATACAATTTCTATTACTTCTTGTCCTTCATACATATTGGGATCCTCAACTATCTTATATTCAGGAACATTGCTTCGGCTAGTTTCATAGCTTATAATCTCAATTTTATCATACTCTTCAGAAGGTTTGCCATATATCTCCACATGGAGCTTACCTCCTGAAATATATCTGGTTATAAAGATAGGTGTATCCTTATTATTCCTAAATTTAAAATCCGCGTAAGGATAGTTTACTGAAGCATCTGTTCCTATAGGTGTATAAGTAGAAGGTATAGAATGAGGCCACCTCTCTACTATCTCCAAATCTGCCCTTAGCACAGCACCATACAAGGTAGTAGAAGACTGACAGTTTCCGCCTCCCGGCTCATCTTCAAACCTGTTACCATCCTTTATTACTGCTGCAGGCTTATATCCCTCTTTTGCACCTCTAGGTCCTGTAGCTTCATTAAAGGAATAAACTTCACCAGGATCCACTCGCACATTATAAAATGCTTGGGATGAAAGCCGAATATTATGATTACGATTACTATTGTTGGTTAATTTAGTTGAATAATATGCAATTCTAGCTGTCCAAGTTTTCACCTCATCCAAAGTATATTTGGGATGTAGTTCCTCCATAGGAATCTCATAGGGTGAAAAATCACCAGCATCAACTCTTGCTATCAATTCCTCCATAGTTTTTTCCGTTAGCATACCTTTACCCATCTTTTCTGGAGTAAAAGAAAATTTTTCCTTTTTGTCTGGATGGAATTCTATAGTGGCATCCACCGGTTCCTCGTTTATTTCACTAGCAATTGCCTCTATTTCATCCTTGAGCTGTGAAACATCGTAGGTAAGGGTGGTTTGGAATTTTCTAGGTTCCTTTGATACTTGGTAGATTTCTTTAAGCCTGTCTATAACAGTACCCTGCCTACCAACCAAATAGGCTTCTTCAATGACTTCCTCAATATTTATATGAGCATTAATATCCTCATATCCAAATTCCCATTTTTTATCCTCGTGAGTAAGTACTATTTTTATTTTGTCCAAATCAGGCTGGTTATGAGCTTGCAATACAGCAATGGCTTCCTCCTTTGTCATATCTTCTAGAGGAATACCGTCTACCTCTACACCAGCATAGAAGGTATCTATATTTAATATATGATAAATATATGTAGCAACCCCTCCAACAGCTACCAATAAAAGCACCAACACAAATATTAGGAAGGCCTTGCCCCATATATTGTTCTTCTTGGTTCTTGTTCTAGCTTCCATTCACTTTACCTCCACCGGTACTTTTCTTTGCCATACTAATCATAATAAAGTAAACAATATAAAAAGTAAATAGAGCAAGTGGCAGAATTGAAAAAAAATTAATACCTTGAAGCAGATATGTAATCAAATTAACAGTTATTTAACCCTATTTTAAATTATTGTAACAACTTTTTCTTTTTTTAATAAATACACATCCTTTTATAGATGAACTCTAATTCTTACACGTAACTGTAAATAATTTTGTATTTAAACTAAGTGGCAGCTTGCCGGTTAATTTTAATTGTCCTATTTGGTGATTTTAGGATTTCCAATTTAATTCCATTTTACCAATAATTTATTTGATTATACAATAATGGCTTTTTTGAGAACAATTTATAATAAGGGTTTATATAACCTATTTTTGCTTAGGGAACTATTCCATGACCCTGATCTGTTGAAAATACTGATTTTATACCGTAGCTTTTCGAAATGACTATGAAATCCTTGAATTATATCTGTATCGCATATCATAGTGCTAATTTAATCTGATTACTTAAAATTGTGTTTAGCATCCATGAAAGCAATGGATCTGTTTGTTTAAATACATAAATTATTTTACACTACCACCCAAAGTAAAATTTACTATCAGAAACTGGTTATTTATTGCAAGCCTAAGCAAATAATGCTAAAATAAGGATACAAGCAATATAAAAAGACCTGCACATAGCACTGATTTTTTATCTATAGGAGATTAGGTATAAATTAATATTCTGCTACTAAAAGTTGTTTAATTATTTTTATAGCATTTGTTCACCTAATGTATTTAGTGCGAACCCTAAGTGGTGGCAAAAATCCCAGGAGATTCGCACCCCGCTTGTATCAAGGCTTTGCTGGCTTTTTCTATGAATAATGACTACAAAAAAACATTAATTTAATGACCTTCGCACTAACAGCCTCTAAAGCCCTTGAGGCACAAGAGTTTGAGGCAGGCGCTGTCGCAATCCATACCCCGCGAGGGGACGGAAACTCTTATGATATGCATCTCTAAAATTGACAAAAGGGCAGTTATACTAAACTGCCCTTGAATTAAATTTGTGTAAGAATTTTTGACTCATATTACGGATGTTAATGAAAACACCGCCAGTGGATTTTAAAATAAAAAACTCCTTTCCTTTAAGAATCTTTTTTTGATTCTTGTCAGAGAGGAGTTTTTTCTAAAATCATAAATTATTTTACACTATCTCTTACACTGTATTTATAGTTATTTCAATAATTTTATTCTTGTCGGTAACCCTATCCAATATTTCTTTTGTTATTGCTTGTCCCTCTTCCACTAAGACATTTCCTGAGCTGTCTAGGATGGTCTTCTTAGCCCTTCGCCCAATTAAAAACTGCCTCTGTTTCTCTTCAAATAATTTAGCACTGCTTTTGTTTTGAACAGTTTTTTCTTCCTTACCTACTATTGCTTCCTTTACTACCAATGTCTTAGAACCAAAGGAAATTATTTTTGGATTGTCCATAATAATGGGACCATTAACACCCTCCAGCTCGTATCGGATAATTTTCCCGTCATCTGGATTTATGTAGTATTCCAAAACCATTCCCATATTTTCACCTTTTTCGGTGAAAACCCTTGCCCCTACAATCTTAATATTCCTTTCTGCCAGCTCAATAGCTTCCTGAACTTCAGGAAGCATCTCAAGATCCTCAGCTTGTCTAACAGTTATTGCATCCTGACCTATGGAAAGAATTTTATCAAAAGGAACAATCTTTGCTCCAAAATACCACTTATCATCCATTATCATCAAATATTTGACCTTAGCCTCGCTCGGATCTATAAGTATTTCTCTGATTTGTCCCAGTTCCTTAGCCTCACCAACACTTATTAAAGGAAGTCCTATTATATCATGGACTTTTTTCATACTACCCCACCATCCATTTTTATCTGTAAAATTTACCTATTATGCCAGGTTAATTAATAGCTTGTTAAATCTCATTCATCTTATATACTAAAGTATACAAAGTATCACTTAAATGAACATTTTCCACTGCAACATCATCAGGAGTTTCTACATCAACAGGAGCAAAATTCCATATGCTTTTTATACCGCATTCTATCATCTGATCAGTTACTTCTTGCGCCTTATCCTTTGGAACACATACTACTCCTATATGAATATCATTGTCAATTATAAAATCCTTCATATCATCAATATCTAAAATTTGAATTCCCCTAATGGACATGCCTATTAGACGGGGATTTACATCAAATATAGCTTTTATATAGAAACCCTCTCTCTCGAAACCTACATAGTTAGCCAAAGCCTGCCCTAAGTTTCCTGCCCCTGCAATAATGACATTATAGTTTTTATGTAAACCTAGAATCTTTTTTATCTCGTTGCATAATTCGCTTACGTTGTAGCCATATCCCTGTTGCCCAAATCCACCGAAACAGTTAAAATCTTGACGAATTTGTGAAGCCGTCAGTCCCATTTTATCACTTAATTCCCTTGAAGATATCCTTTCTACTCCGTTCTTTTCCATATCTTTTAGATACCTATAGTATTTAGGTAAACGTCTAATAACCGCTTCTGAAACCCTATTGCGCCTTGACATAGCTCTACCTCCTAAATTTATACACAGTCGGGCAAATTAAAATAATTCAGCTAATAGATTGTTATTTTTTTAACGATATATATTTATTTTACCTTTTTATATTGATATTGTCAATTTATATAGCCTGCTGGATTAAACGCTTTCATTTTTTATAATTTTCTGCTATCATTATTTCTATGCAATTATCTATATTTATTAATAACCTGATTATATCATAATAACCAAATTCTTAAGCTTTATACGAATATATTTTTTATAAGCTTAACCTGGATATAATCAGAAATAAGTTTCTTGTCTTGGGAGGCTGAAAATAGTGATAGTACTCGCTTGCGATAAGGTTACCAAATCTTTTGGAATTGATATAATTTTAAACCAAATTACATTTAGTGTCAATGCTGGACAACGTGTAGGTGTTGTAGGAGGAAATGGAGCTGGAAAATCTACTCTTTTTAAAATAATTACCGGAATTCTTCCTATGGATAGCGGTGAAATTTATAAGGTTAAGGACGCCACTCTAGGTTATTTACCTCAAAATACGGTACTGGAATCTGATAAAACTATATGGGATGAGCTTATGCAGGTTTATGCTCCAGTGTTGGAACTTGAAAAAGATTTAAGAAAAATGGAGCAGCAAATGGCGGATTATGAATCCATGGACCAAGCCCAATACTTAAAGCTCTTAAATGAATATTCCAAATTACAGGAATCCTTTGAAGAACAGGGGGGTTATAGTTATGAAAGCTATATAAAAGGGGTGCTTACAGGCCTTGGTTTTTCCCCCGAGGAATTTCATATGCCCATTCCTCATCTAAGCGGCGGACAAAAAACACGAGTAGCCTTAGCAAAAGTGCTGTTGGAAAAGCCTGATATATTGTTACTAGATGAGCCTACCAACCACCTGGATTTAGATGCCATTCAATGGCTTGAGGATTACCTTTCAGCATACCCAGGAACTATTATGATTATCTCCCATGATAGATATTTCCTTGATTCCCTCTGCAACAATATATTGGAAATAGAGAATACCACTTGTCGGCTGTATAAGGGAAACTACACCAGCTATCAAAAACAAAAATCTCAATGGATAGCACAGCGTGAAAAAGAATATACTGCCCAACAAAAGGAAATTGCCAGGCAGCAGGAAATAATTGAGCGCTATCGCTCCATTAGCACAGAAAAAAGTGTTAAAGCGGCAGAGAGCCGTCAAAAAATGCTCGATAAGATGGAAAAGGTAGAAAAGCTTTATTATCCACAGCAGGCTCATTTCTCCTTTGACATAAATAGGCTAAGTGGTCGGGATGTACTGATGGTAGATAGCCTTTCAAAATCCTTTGGAGACAATGTTTTATTTGAGGATATATCCTTTCACCTACGCCTGGGAGATAGGGTAGCAATTATTGGTCCAAATGGATGCGGTAAATCTACATTGTTTAAGATTATATTAGGTCAGATTCCTCCTACATCGGGAACAGTAAAAATAGGTACAGGAGTTGAAATTGGATATTATGATCAGGAATTAACTAGCCTAAATCCCAATAATACCATTATAGATGAACTATGGGATAGCTTTCCTCATATGACAGAAACGGAAATACGAAACGCCCTTGCAGCTAGATTATTTAAGGGGGATGACGTGTACAAGCCTGTAGCTTCCCTAAGCGGTGGGGAAAAAAGCCGCCTGATTCTTACCAAGCTGGTATTGGCCAATAACAACTTTCTTATGCTAGATGAGCCTACCAACCATCTGGACATGCCCTCTCGGGAAGAGTTGGAAAAGGCTCTTATTGAGTTTCCCGGAACCATTTTAATGATTTCCCATGACCGATATTTTTTAAATAAAATTGCTAACAGGATTATTGCTTTAGAATCAGGACAAATTAAGGAATATTTGGGTAACTATGATGACTATATAAATAAAAAGAGACAAATGGAGATTTTGGAAAATCAAAGCAAGGAGCAAACTCCTCAGCTTACCCGAACAGCCTTAAAGGAACAGCGCCGCCGCGAGAGGCTGGAAAGGCAGAAAACCAAGGAAGAGAGGGAAAGGCTTAAATCCCTAGAAGAAGAAATCCATCGTTTAGAACAAGAGATTGAGGCCCTGGAGTATGAAATGGCTGATCCTAAACTATACGAGGATAAGGAAGAAATGTTCAAAGTCCAGCAGCAATATGAAAAGCTAAAGGATGAAGTTGATAAGCTCTATACGGAATGGATGGAGCTGGCATAAGCAAAAACAGCATAGCTTAATCAAAAACAAAAAAGCTGTTGCGAAACTAGTTAGCCATTGTGCTAGTTTAACAATCTTCACCTTATAAATAGCCATTGGTGAATGATAGCTGATATGCTAGCACAACAGATTAATTTAGTTTCACAACAGCTTTTTTATTCAATTTATGCATTCATCTTTGTGTAGTTTAGCAGGCCTCCTGCCAAGATAACTTCCTTCAACCTTGGAGAGAGAGCTAGCATAACTTCTATATCCTTATTCTTAGTCACATTTCTTACAATTAGTTTGTCGCCGGCTTTTATCTGGGCTACGGCATCTTCAATTACCAGTTGGTCATCCTGATCAATGCCATCATAATCCTCTTCATTGACAAAGGTTAAAGGCAAAATACCGGAATTTATAAGGTTGGCCATATGAATTCTAGCAAAGGACTTAGCTATAACCCCTTTTATTCCTAGATATAGAGGTACCAATGCTGCGTGTTCTCGGCTGGAACCTTGACCATAGTTGTGTCCGGCTATTAAGAAACCGCCTCCTGCCTCTTTTGCCCGTGCGGGGAAACTAGGATCTACAGGGGTGAGGCAATAATCCGATAGATAAGGTATATTTGATCTATAGGGTAGCAGCTTGGCATTGGATGGCATAATATGATCGGTGGTTATATTATCCTCCATCTTTAATAATACTACTCCCTCTTCCCTATCTGACAGGGGAGTGTTGATGGGGAAAGGCTTAATGTTAGGACCTCTAACCACCTCTACCTCATCACCATTTTCAGCAGGTGGTATAATGGAGTTGTCGTTTATAATGAACTCCTCTGGCATGGTAATATCTGCAATATCCTCATATTGTGCCACTTCTTCTGGATGTGTTAAATATCCTGTCAGTGCAGTGGCAGCAGCTACTTCTGGACTGGTGAGATATACCTTGGCACTTGGTGTTCCACTACGCCCATAGAAATTTCTGTTGAAGGTTCTTACAGATACAGCATCGGTGGCTGGTGCCTGTCCCATACCTATACAAGGGCCACAAGCACTTTCCAATATTCGGGCGCCTGCATCTATTAAATCTGCCAATGCACCGTTCTTAGCCAGCATTGTGTATACCTGTTTGGAACCTGGCGCTATAACCAAGCTCACATCTGGGTGTACTGTTTTCCCCTTTAGAATTCGTGCAACCTTCATAAGGTCTATATAAGAGGAATTGGTACAGCTTCCTATTGCTACCTGATCTACCTTGATTGGTCCCACATTACGAACGGTATCTACATTGTCAGGACTGTGGGGTTTTGCCACTAAGGGTTCTATTTGGCTTAGGTCAATCACTATTTCTTCATCATACTCTGCATCACTATCAGCTGATAGTTCCACCCATTCGTCTTCCCTACCCTGTGCCTTAAAGAATTCCCTGGTTATCTCATCACTGGGGAAGATGGATGTAGTTGCACCAAGCTCAGCACCCATGTTGGCAATGGTGGCTCTTTCGGGTACAGTTAGTGTCTTTACACCCTCGCCTGCATATTCCATTACCTTACCTACTCCGCCTTTTACTGACAGGCGCCTTAATATCTCTAAAATTACATCCTTGGCAGATACCCAAGGCTTTAGTTGACCTTCTAGTACAACACGACATACTTTAGGCATGGTCAAATAATATGCTCCGCCAGCCATAGCCACAGCAACATCCAGTCCTCCGGCACCTATAGCAAGCATTCCAGCGCCTCCACAGGTGGGAGTATGGCTGTCAGAACCTAGTAGAGTCCAACCTGGTCTGCTGAACCTTTCCAGATGTACCTGATGACATATTCCGTTGCCTGGTCTGGAAAAATATACTCCGTGTTTTGAAGCAACTGTTTGAATGTATTTATGATCATCGGCATTTTCAAAGCCAGCTTGTAGCGTGTTATGATCTATATAAGCTACAGATTTCTTGGTTTTTACCCTGGGAACGCCCATGGCTTCGAATTGCAAATAAGCCATAGTACCAGTGGAGTCTTGGGTCAGAGTCTGATCAATAGATATGGCAATTTCCTCACCTGGTATCATTTTCCCAGATACTAGATGGCTTTCAATAATCTTTTGGACTATATTCTTACCCATGTTCACCCTCCTCTTTAATAAATATACAATATAAAAGCTATACAATGTATAAAAACATATATTTACATTAGCCTTTATTTTATACAACAATATAGTCCGTGTCAATAATGCATTATATTGCTAGTCCTTTATTCCTATTTAATTGCCATATGTATGACAAATGTATATTCGCCCTTTTCAATCTAGCCAAAAAATGATATAATATGCCAAATATTATTATTTTTTTGGGGGGTTATATATGGAATTTGGTGATGACTTTATCCGCAAGAGATTAAAATTTTTCGTCAAAATGCCTTACCTTTCAGCAGCTATATTTACAGTCATTATTAGTTTATTTATTAGTTTAATTTTAAGATTAAATGTCATTCAATTTATAGTCATGGCTGCTATAATGACCGCTGTTTTTGAATTAATGGCCTATATCCTATTAAAAAATGCCAATGACAAATTAGAATCGGTAACTTACATAATGCAGCGGATAAAAAATAAAGATCTTAGCTATAACTTGGATATTGAACAATTTGAGGGATTAGAGTCTGTATCTATGTCCTTTAACAATATGATAGATGAACTTCGTTCTATAATGGAATCTCTAAAAACAATATCTCTGGAATTGGTTCAAGCCTCTGATCTGTTAAATACCAACTCAGAGCGAATCAATATTTCCATGGACGAAATGGCTACCACTATGGATGATATAGCCCATGGTGCTTCAGAACAAGCCAGTGAAGCGGAAAGAGGAGTAAACCTTATTACCAATCTATCAAATCAAATTGATCTACTTCTCAAAAATGCAACTGGAGTAGCAAAGGATTCAGAACACATGAGAGAGCTTAATGCTCAAGGTTTAAAGACTGTTGAAACTCTCAGATCCGCAAACCAACAAAGTGCTAGCACCGCTCAAGAGGTTTTTCAGTTTATAAATTCATTTGTAGAGAAATCTAAAAATATTGGAGAATTTGTTACTACCATAAATAATATTGCAGAGCAAACCAACCTTTTGGCTCTAAACGCTGCTATTGAAGCGGCAAGGGCAGGTGAAGCAGGTAGAGGATTTGCTGTAGTGGCTGACGAGATTAGAAAGCTTGCTGACAACAGCAAACAAGCTACAGAACAGGTAGAAGAGATAATGGAAGGCATTCTCAGAGAGGCTGACAATGCATCCACTATGATAAATAATATGGACGAAGTTGTAGAACGTCAAACCGAGGCAGTAGATAATACTACAAATATCTTCAATGTTATTGCTAACAGTATAGAAAATATTATCAACAGCATAAATGAAGTAACCCAATCCATAGCAGTTATGGAAGAAGATAAGGACGAGGTAACAAAGGCTATTCAAAACATCTCAGCTGTATCAGAAGAAGCAGCAGCCGCTAGCCAGGAAATCGCAGCAAATGCCCAAGAACAGAAAGAATTGATGGATAAAATGGCTGCTTCCTCTAGAAACTTAAATCAACTAGCCCTTGAGCTTCGTCGCTATGTAGAAGTATATAAGGTATAATTAATAAACCGGGTATTGCCATTGTACCCGGTGTTTTATGCTCATTTTAATTAAAATCAAACATTATATAATCAAAATTTGCTTCAAGGGTATTTACAACATCACCATCAATCTTATTATCCTTTACCAGATCCCATAGGATATCTAATATTTTTTTCTTGGACAGGCGACTTCTGTAAGGCCTATCCTCCGACAAGGCTGTGGCAATATCTGCCACTGCCATAACTCTGGATCCTAGATCCAGCTGATTTGCCTTTAAATGAAAAGGATAACCGCTGCCGTCCAATTTTTCATGATGCAAGGCTGCCCAATCCCGTACAGTATACATTGTATTCAAACGATCAATTAAATAGTATGTATGATAGGTATGCTGCTTAATAATGCTTTTCTCCTCTCCTGTTAACTTATCTTCCTTATGCAAAATAGATGAAGGTATAGATAGTTTTCCTATATCATGGAGCTCGCCAGCTATCTCTAATAGAAATATATCTTCTTCACTCATGTCTAGTGCTTGTCCTAATTTCTTGGCTATGGAAGCTACTCTTTTTGAATGGCTTTTAGTAAAAGGACTTTTTCTATCAACGATATCGCCGCATAAAGCTGCAAATTGGCGGATATCCTTTTCATAAGCTATGATCTTTCTGCTAAATCTCTGCTGCCATAGTTTATTATGAACATATTGGTTATCTATATCCAGCCAAAAAGCTTCTTTCTCTCCCAGCTCTATAAAACAATCCACTATTTCTGGATTAAACATTGTTCCAGAATATTTTTTGATTTTATTTATAATTATATTTTTTTGTCCAAGAATATGGCAGCTAGGATCTATTAAAGCATCTACCCTATCAGCAAGGTTTATAATTTGTGCCTCTATTGGAACTATTTCTTCCTCCATTTTATCTATATCTTCATATAAAGTATGATGATGCTTTACAATAGCCTTAATCTCCTTCAACAGGTCCACTTGTCCTAAAAGCCTTTCTCCATCCAGGGTATGCTTAGACAATATTTGCTGGTCTACTATAAAATTCCGCACTTCCTTCTTTTTTTCCTCTGAGTCAATACCTATATCATGCAAGAAACTGGCCAAAACTAGGTTAAAAGCGTCCTTAGCCGGATATAATTCCTCAAATATTTGAAGTGCTATATAAGCCACTCGCTGGCCATGATGATAAACTCCATCCTCCATTAAGTCCACAGATTCAGACAGCATCCGAGCCAGATCCAATAAATTTACTGATATAACTTTTTCCTCCCCCTTGATATCAGTTTTATAAGCAGGAATTTCTTGCATAACTTTATCTGCCTCCATATAATATAAGTTACCCTGTTGTGCTGATTTATAATTTGTTATTCATGTCTATAATGGCTAATGATAAGCCAGTGCCTTCACTGATTTTGATATTTTTATAACCCCCTTCCACAGAATACCATAAATGTATACGAATATCTATACATAATTACAATAGTTTGTAACTTCATTCAAATCTTTCCTTCACTTTTGTTGATTTTCACAATAAACTTAATGTATTTTTATTAATTCTTGAGCTTTTAAAAAATGTTATTAAGTGTATAATATTTTATGTGTGCCTTTTTACTCAATACTTATTCAATATAACTGTTTAATTATATGATATTGCCTATAGAGTTGGACAATACTTTATGACATTGCTAGTAGAGTTGGATAATGAAAGGAGACACTTGTTTGAGTGCTTTATCGGTTAATAAAAAAAAGAAAATATTTGATGATATAGATGAAGTAATAGAAATCTTGTCCAGAAAGGACGGTTCTTCACGCCCTCCTGCTTTTTTATGGAGCAGGGTTAGCCATAAGGTACATCGCCAATTGTTAAAGATGATAGCCGAGGAGTTAAATTTGCCTAATCCTAGATTTATTGCATCTAAGGATCTGGAAAAACATTATTTTAAATTTCTAAACAATACTCCCTTAAACGGGCTTTATTCCTATTATAAAAATGGCTTTCCCAGGGAAAAGGGAGTTCATATAATAACCAATGTCTGCGACCAACTTGGCATACCCCAAGTTAGTGTTGACGAATGGATAGAATATATCGGGAAAAACAATATTTTTTCATGGAAAAATATCCCTAAAGCTGCAAGGCGGGAGATACTTTTAAGGGCATGTGATGAACTTGGGTATTCTCATCCAATCTTCTTTAAAAATGAAGATTTTTCCGTTAAGTTTGAATTTTTAAACGGACGTACCCTTACAGGCTTTTATAACTATTATAAGAATAAGTACGATGATAATATCCGGGGCAGTGTTATCATAAACATGTGCCATGACCTGGATATAGAAATAACACAAGATGACTGGATTGCATATATAACTGATTCCTCTATCAGCATATTCTGGGACGTTATCCCTCATGATATTATCCGTGATATACTGTTTAAGGCTGCTGAATATCTGGGTTATGACAATCCAAGGATGATGTCAACAGATGACCTAAAGGTAGGTATTCCTTTCCTAAAAGGAATGAGCCTTTATAGCTTTGCTTCCCGATTTTTTGGATTAAATCGTGGCGGTGTGCGCAGTATTGACTATATATGTGATGTTTACGGAGTTCCCGAGCTTAGTTATGAGGAATGGTTAAATGTTATAGCTTATCAAAAGAATTTTAAATGGGAAGCAGTACCTATACCCTATATCGGTCGTATTTTACAGGAAAAAGCTAAAGAAATGGGCAAGAGCAATCCCCGTTTGCTTAAGCATGAAGATTTGAATACGCCCACTAGTTTTATTAATAATAAGACTTTAAACGGCTTACATGCTGCTTACTCTCAAAAAGCCGCAAAGGCAGGCATGGATACTATTACCTATCTATGTGGTATTTGCGGTATAGCGCCTCTGTCTCAAAAAGAATGGTATAATTTGTTAAGGGAGCCGGATACCAAAATTCCTTGGGAATCCGTTCCGCAAAATATCAAAAAAAATATAGTTTTATTAGCTGCCAAGGAATTGGGTTTATCTAGTCCAAGGTTAATGGGATATAAGGATTTTTGTAATACTAGGTTCAAGTTCTTAAATAAAAAAACTTTGGGAGGATTATATTACAACTACAGCTCAAAACTTGAAGATGAAAACACGCCAGTGGTACAGTTTATTTGTGATGATCTAGGTATAGATAAATTAACCATAAATCAATGGATAGAAATGATAGCAAACTCCAATATATGCCATTGGGAGAGTGTTCCCCTTAAAGTTCAAAGGGAAATAGTAATGAGAGCCGCTGTTGAGATGGGAGTTTTTCATCCTCGTTTGATGGGTGCAAAGGAATTTGATTCTGTAAAGCTAGAATTTTTAAATGGCAAAACCTTAGCAGGATTATACTACCATTATAGTGATAAAATAAAAGATAATAATACAAAAATTACCGATCTTATCTTCGATACCTTAAATATACCTCAAATCGATATTAATCCTAAGACCGGCCGCCTAACCACCATCGATAGTGCTGAACATAGGAAATATTTTGACAGCAGGGCTAATATTAAGGAGTTTTTCAATACTTACTTAAAACATTTTGATCTACAAAGTCTATTAAGAAAACATGTTATGCTAAAAAACGCAAGGAAGGCCGGTATTTATCGAAAAGGACTGGTTACCATACTAGCCCCCCTAAATCGAAAGCAATACGTTGATTTTGTTTTTGATATATTGAAAAATACTCCCAGAGATAGGTTTGGACTTCGTAAGCCTAGAGGTTGGGGAGATTACCGTTTGATGAAGTCCGATCTTTATAAGCTGGCAGAGCTAGGAGAACCGGAGGAAGAGGAAGAATGGAAAATTGATCTGGCTAACCTTGATTTGGTAGATGTCAAAGATAAAGAGGATGTACTCAATGATCTAAAGATATATATGGATATCCTTGATATTATGATTAAAAAATTTAATGAAATCCAATGCGAGTATCTGATTTTTTACAGGAATTCCTATATCTTTAGTATGCCTATATCCTTCTTCCCTGGTGAAATACTAACCTCTAAGAATGGTTGGGAGTTTGAAGTTGTGGAATGCCGGGAAAAAAAGACTAACGACGGCTATATAGTAGAGTTGAAGGCTCTAAATGATCTTTCCGAAGATCAAGTTTCTAAAATATCTACATTGGCTCGAGACTCAAATAGTACCATACTATTATCCTATTTGGAAAGAATAGTAAAGGATATAAAGAATGATAGTCTCTCTCCTTTGCTGGCAATTGCTCTAGGTCTTAGGAAAGAAAAACAACTAAAGCCTGAAGATATAAAGGCTTTACCTGTCAATGCTTATTATAATAAAGCCCTGGTACGCAATATAGCCCAAAAACAAGCTGTTGCTTTGGTCCGTAATATGGATGGAGTCAATAATGCTTTGACCATTGTTCAAGGTCCTCCAGGGACGGGAAAAACTACCCTTATCAAAGAGATAGCCCTCCAATACTATCACGAAGGCAAGGATGTTTTAATTCTAGCTAAAACCAATATAGCAGTTGACAACATTTTAGAAAAGCTAATAGAAGATAATGTTAGAGCATTGAGGACAGGGAACAATATTGAAGCAAAATCAGATTTGCCCTATGCCTACACCGTTTCTACCTCTAACCCGGCTTATACATCCTTATTATCGGGCAAAAATAGTATTGTTCTAGGTACTCCCTTTGGCTTTTATCTTGATAAAAATTATTCAAAGACCCATTTTGACATCCTTATCATAGATGAGGCTTCCCAAATGGATGTACCGGAAACCCTATTTAGCTTGCAGTTTTCCGATAAGTGTGTGATTATAGGAGATCATATGCAAATACCTCCTTTTCCAATACAAAACGAGGTACTCTTAGAATATGATCCTTATATTGATCTCAATACCAGGGAAAAACTACAAAGAAGTATGTTTGAAAATTTAATAACCGATACCAATAGATATAATAGCGTTTTTCTGGATATAAACTACCGTACACGGGACCCTCAAATGGTTTCTTTTATATCAGACTTAATTTACGATGGGAGATTATCCACCAATTTGGACTCAGAATACTACCGACTTCCTCCTGCACAGCGTAAGAGAAAATATCCTTCTAATCCCATTGAAATCATTGATACCTCAGAGTTTTTAGATCCTCAAGAAAGAATGGAAACCGAAGTTAACTCTACCTATTATAATATGGCCGAAGCTATGTTATCCGTTAAAAAAGTAATGGATTTAATCATGGAAGGAGAAAAATTAAGCGATATCTGCATAATAACCCCCTATAAGGCCCATGCAGAGAAGCTTGAGGAGATCTTTGAGGAACAAGCACATTATTTTTATAGTAAAAGTCAGGATATTAAAAGCTTTATAGAACAAAATATATATACCATAGACTCCTTCCAAGGTAGAGAACAAGAAAATGTAATAATAAATTGGGTACGCAGCAACTATACTTCCCCTGGAGCCACTACGCGGACAGGATTTTTAAAAGACTATCGCCGTATTAATGTTGCTTTATCCCGTGCTAGAAAAAGACTTATATTAATAGGAGATTTTGAAACCCTAACAAAATCTGAAAATATGAGGGTGCAATATATATTCAGCAAAATAAAAAATACTGAAAGAGAAGAAAAGATCGTTATTTAGAATCAATCCTATTATTGTGGACATACTATGAGTATAAACAATAAATAGGAGTTGGTGCAATGGATCGATTATCCCTGATTCTCGTAATAATTGGTGCACTAAATTGGGGTTTGATTGGATTGTTTCAATTTGATCTAGTAGCCTCATTATTTGGTGGCCAAGATGCTATACTTAGTAGAATAATCTACTCCCTTGTGGGCCTAGCAGGGTTGTATGCCATCACCCTATTATTTAGGGATAGAGAAAGAGCTACTTAAAAAAAGAGCAGTTAGAAAAATTTCTAACTGCTCTTTTGTCCTTATATTCTCTATGTTTTCTATCTTTTATTTTGTGCTTTCTCTTCTTAGTCAAAACAGCAAATAGCCTTAATGACTTCCAGTCAAAGGCAGACCAGGCACTGCGTTTAGGGCTAAATCGGAAATATCTCCCCTCATAAGCCTGTAATACCCTGCACAGGCTATCATTGCTCCGTTATCAGTACAAAGGAGTGGGCTGGGATAGTACAGTTTTATCCCATGTTCTTGACAGCCCTGCTCTAGCTGCGCCCTTAAGCCAGAATTGGCGGCCACCCCTCCTGCTAATACCACCTTCTTAGCATTAATATCCCTAGCAGCTTTTATGGTCTTATCCACCAACACATCTACAACCGCCTGTTGAAAACTGGCGGCTATGTCTTCCACTCGATATTCTTGTCCTCGCTGGTCCAAATTATGAAGATAGTTTATAACAGCAGTCTTTAGGCCGCTAAAGCTAAAATTGTAATGAGGCTCTTTTATGTTAGGCCTGGGAAACTCTACAAAGTTGGCATCCCCCTCTTTTGCCAGCCTGTCTATTACAGGACCTCCCGGATAGCCTAATCCTAGTGTTCTGGCAATCTTATCATATGCTTCCCCTGCAGCATCGTCTAGGGTTTGCCCTAATATCTCATACTCGCCATAATCCTTAACCCAAATCAGATGGCTATGCCCTCCAGATACTACCAAGCTTATAAAAGGAGGCGTCAACTCCCGATGGGCAATATAGTTAGCACTTATATGCCCCTCAATATGATGGACACTAATCAAGGGAATATATAAACCATAGGCCAGGGCCTTAGCGGTAGCTACCCCCACCAAAAGGGCACCTACCAATCCCGGTCCATTGGTCACCGCCACAGCATCCAAATCCTTTAAAGTAACTCCCGCTTCCTCTAAAGTTTCATCAATTAGGGGATTAATCACTTCAATATGCTTACGGGATGCTATCTCAGGCACTACTCCTCCATACTTTTTGTGTAATTCAATCTGGGAAGCTATCTTATGTCCCAACACTTCCCTTCCATTTTTCACAACAGCTGCAGATGTCTCATCACAGGAGGTTTCAATACCCAATATTATTACTTCATCTTTATCCTTTATATTTTTTACTTTATCTTTCATATCACTAAAGTATGTCATATTTTCACCTTTTCATTGTAGCTATTATCTGTTTTATCTATTACCTCTTCTAAATTTGGCTGACTTTATTAGGATTATACCAGAACATATCCCTAAAATAAGCAAAGCTAAGCCAAAAATACTTAGAATCCTAATAACGGTATCATAAAAAAATGGTTCTGGCACCATCTGAATTAAAATATCAGTTTCGGGATTGAGAATCCACAAATCATTGCTAAAAGCAATATAATGAAAACCATTCCATACCGCTGTAAAGTCCATGGACATTAATATAAGTAATATTATTAACACTACTCCAAATAAAGCTAACACCCTTAAGTATGAGGCACTTAAAAGTCTTAAAACTTCTTTGCCCTTACACCATGCTAAAAAAGCTACCAGTAGGGCAAAGACTCCAAAGGAGAGCCATCTAAGCCTTAAGCCCAAAGCAAATAAGTTTTTTACATCTACCATATGGGCTATCTCTCTTTGATTAAATACCTGTCGTTCTTGCCCATGAACTACAGCCCATATATTTAAGTCATCCCGCTTATCCTTTATATAATTAAGTAGCTCCTTTGTGGTATTTAAAAGCTCTTGCTGACTCATTCCCGTAGATTGGGAAATGTTAAGCTTCTTATATTCCCTATCATAGTAGTCCATATCAAATGCTACCCACATGATTGAGCTAATAAATAGCCCTATTATTAGTAAAAAAACAGCTATAAACCCCAAAATAAACGGGATAACATTTAATGGCCCTTTAGTCAAGTCTATACCCCCACTATTCTTTAGTATACTTGCCCCTCCACATAATAAGTGCATCTTCCCCGTTGTCTGAATAATAAGCTTTTCGGACTCCCACACTTACAAAGCCTAACTTTTTATAAAGATTTTGAGCAATATGGTTAGATACTCTCACCTCTAAGGTCATACCATCCACCTTAAGTCGGGAAGCTGTATTTATAAGCCCCTTCATTAAGGCCTCCCCTACGCCCCTGCCCCTATAGTCTGGATGTACCGCTAGGTTGGTTATATGGGCTTCATCTAATATAATCCACATACCGCCATAGCCTATTACCCTACCATCTAATTCCGCCACCACATATCGGGCGCAATGATTTCTCTCTACTTCAGCTTTAAAAGCCTCTCGAGACCAAGGAGTAGAAAAACAAAGTTTTTCAATATTAAGTACTTCATCAATATCTTCTACTTTCATAGGGCGTATCCAAAGACCATCCATAATCTCCCTAACCCTTCTTAGCAAATTTTTGTTCAGCTTGAGACTTCCTCAAATAAAAAGGTATCACTTCTGTATATTTTTGTGCTCCTTCAGCCCTATACATATCCAATGCCAGATAAGCAATGGAAGAAGCTCGTTGAGTAAGAACATTTCCAGGAGCCATCAAGGCCCTATCTCCCATTTCATTTTTTATTATATCCCAGTATGCTGGCACTCCATCTCCATTGAACATCACTGGTTCATCAAAGGCTTTGAGCTTTTGTATCAGCTCAATAACAGGAATAGCCATATATTCATCTAATCGTCGCAGCTTGCCATTTGATCGATATATGGAGGTATATACTTGTTCCCTTCTTGCATTCATAATAGGACAAATCAAGCCTTGCCTGGATAGTAAATTATATGCTAATCCATCAAGGGTAGGAACTCCAATAACCGGCTTATCCAAGGCCTGGGCCAAGCCCTTGACTGTAGCTAGTCCTATTCTAAGCCCGGTAAAGGAACCAGGTCCCTTTGAAGCTGCAAAAATATCTATATCAGAGATTTTCATATCTAGCCCAAATAACAACTGCTCTACAAGAGGCATTAAATGCTGGGAATGAGTTTTTTCGTGATCCAGAAAATACTCTCCTATAAGCCTATCCTCTCTAACTACAGCTACTGCTGCTACCATTCCAGAAGATTCAACTGCTAATATATTCATAGATCCATCAAATCCTTTGCTAATTTCTTATAGTCTTGTCCTACAGGAATTATACTAATAATTCGTTCATCTCCTTGGTATCCAGGATTTTTTTCTATTTTTATCTCTAAATATTCATCAGGTCCCAGATCCTCCATCCTCTCCGGCCATTCAATTACTGACACACCTTGACCATAAAAAAACTCCTCATAGCCCAAGTCATACATCTCATCGGGGTCTCCCAGACGATATATATCAAAGTGGTATAAAGGCAATCTTCCATAATATTGATGAAGCAAGGTGTATGTAGGGCTGGTAATAGGCTCCTCTATGCCCAGGCCCCTAGCTATGCCCCGAGTTAGAACAGTCTTGCCTGTTCCCAAATCTCCTCTTAGTAATATTATCATACCAGGCCAAGCCAGCCTGCCTATTTTTTTACCTAGGTTTTCAGTTTCCTTTTCACTAAAAGTTCTAATTTCCATCATATCACTGTCTCCATATAATAAATTACATCTATCATCATTATACATTATAAAACAAAATCGTACTTATTATATCCTTATTTTTTCAGTATAACAAGACATTTGCACAAAAAAACAGAGCCAGAGGTTCTGGCTCATTTTTAACTAAGTTACTTTTCCGTATGTTCCTTACTTTAATCCGCTGGGCTAACTAAAGGCTTATTATTAACACTTTACTAAGACTATTTAAAAGTGAGAGCCTTGGCCGATTTGGTTAAGAAAACCTGGCTTTTAGTTTTCTTGACCAAATCAGCAATGAAGCAATTGGACTATAGTCATATAATGATAGTTTTTTAACTGGCATAGCAGATTACTTTAATAATGGAGACACCCTCTTATAGATCAAAAGTGTTACAGCTGATGTAATAATTGCCTTGATTAAGTTAAAGGGAATAACCGCAAATACTATATATGTTTTTACATCCACAATATATTTATTAGCCTTGGTCATTAAATCCATTACTAACTCCATTGAAAAGAGTTTTGAGTATAGGGGGATCATGACAAAATAATTAGCAAGGGAAGACATTATAAGTAGGGAGATAGTTCCTGCCATAAGCCCAATAATAGCATTCTTTTTGCTTTTGTTTCTCACATACACTATTGCCGCAGGCGCGGTAAAGCTAATGCCTACTATGAAGTTAGCCAGGTTTCCAACACCACCTGTGGTGCTTTTGAAAATAAAGTGCAAAATATTTTTAATCAGCTCTATTATAATAGCTGCTACAGGTCCTAGGGCAAAGCCACCTATCAAGGCTGGTAAATCGCTAATATCCATTTTTAGAAATGCTGGAAATAAGGGTAATGGAAACTCCAGCAGCATCAATACAAAAGCAATGGCAGATAATAATCCAATTTTAACCATGCCCCTTATGGTATATACTTTAGAAGACAAAAATTCTTTCCTAATAGTTTTCTGTCCTATCATCTTTAATCATCCTCCAAAAATCTAATAATTTTCACACATTCATTTAATTATTGATACAAAATAAAAATCCCCCCAAAACTTCGGGGGGAATTTATCCATTACGACATAAAATAATCATAACATCACCACCTTCTCCCATCCAGACTTTAACTGTCGGCCCCAGAATTTCACTGGGTCAGTCCTTCTTTTCGAAGGAGTCGCGGGCTATACCGCCGGTAGGGAATTCCACCCTTCCCCGAAGGTTTACTTATATATATTCACTTTTCATCTATATAATACGTCAATTATTATAAAAAATCAAGTTAATTTTTAAACTATTCAGGCCTTTTCACTGCATGACCGTCTATAAAGACCCAAACTGTCTTGGAGCGGAAATCTAATGGATGTCCGTCAAAGATTACAATATCTGCATCTTTGCCTGCTTCCAAGCTCCCTACCCTGTCGGCTATGCCTGTAATCTCAGCAGCATTTATGGTAATGGCCTTTAGCGCTTCCATTTCATCCATGCCCTCTCTAACAGCAATGGCAGCACATACAGGCAGATATTGTACAGGAATAACTGGATGATCTGTCATGATGGCCACTTTAATTCCAGCTTTGGAAAGAATGCCGGGAGCTTTGAAGGACATGTTCTTAAGCTCCACTTTACTTCTATCACTTAGCAAAGGTCCTAGAATTACCTTGGCATTTTCCTCTAATAGATAGTCAGCAATCCTGTGCCCTTCAGTACAGTGATCTATGGTAATATCTATGTCAAACTCCTTGGCAATTCTAATAGCCGTTAAAATATCATCAGCTCGATGGGCATGAGCTTTGATAGGAATTTCTCGGTTTAATACCTTAACCAGAATCTCCATCTGTAAATCTCTCTCAGGCATCTTATCTGGGTCTGACTTAGCCTTTTCTAATTTTTTCTTGTACTCCTGAGCATTTATTAGGTTCTGTCTGAGTATAGCCGCTGTAGCCATACGGGTGCTAGGAGATTTACCCTGATCATTATATACTCGCTTGGGATTTTCACCAAAGGCAACTTTAAGTGCCAAAGGCTCTTTAAATACCATATCCTCCACACGTCTGCCATAGGTCTTTAGTGCAGCAAATTGGCCTCCAATTACGTTAGCACTTCCAGGACCGGTTACTACTGAGGTAACACCGTGTTCCCTAGCTTCACGGAAACAGTTATCATCAGGATTTATACCATCTATAGCCCTAAGTTCTGGAGTTACAGGATTAGTGGCCTCGTTTCCGTCAGCTCCTTCAAATCCTATTCCATCCTCCCACATTCCTATATGACAATGGGCATCTACTATTCCCGGCATGACCCACATACCTTGGGCATCAATAACCTGGGCGTCTGATGGTGCCTGGAGATTTTCACCTACTTCTACTATCTTTTTACCATCAATAAGTACATCACCTTTTTCATATATCTTGTCAGTCATGGTAAGAACCTTACCATTTTTAATTAAAATCATCTTATGACCCCCTATTCTTTGTTATTTATCTATAAAAAACTAAACATCTTTCATGGATAAGGCTATTCTGCCTCTTTCTACATCTACACTAAGTACCCTAACCTGAACTATATCTCCCACCTGCACCACATCCATGGGATGCCTTACATAGCTGTCTGAAAGCTGGGAGATATGTACTAAACCATCCTGATCTACCCCTATGTCCACAAATGCACCAAAATCCACCACATTGCGAACAGTACCTGTTAGAATCATATCAGGCTTTAAATCCTCAATATCCATAACATCTGTACGAAGGATAGGCGGAGGAAGTTCCTCTCTAGGATCCCTGCCAGGTTTTTTTAGTTCTTCTATAATATCCTTTAAGGTTGGGATTCCTATGCCTAAGCTAGCTGATAGCTCTTCTAAATTCCACCCATCCACATCCTTTCGCAACTCTTTTATATTGTCTGTAGACAAATCCTCCAAGGAGTAACCATTAACTTCTAGGAGCTTAATGGTGGCATCATAGGACTCTGGGTGCACTGCAGTATTGTCCAGTACATTATCTGCACCTGGTATCCTTAAAAAACCTGCACACTGCTCAAAAGTTTTTGGTCCTAACTGACTAACTTCCAGCAATTGTTTCCTTGAGGTGAATTTACCTATCTTTTCCCTATAGGCTACAATATTGCTAGCCACTTTTTTACTTATGCCTGCAACATATTGAAGCAGGGATGGGGATGCAGTATTTAAGTCTACCCCTACAGTATTAACGCAGCTTTCCACTACACCCTGAAGGGTTTCAGCCAACCTTTTTTGATTTACATCGTGTTGGTATTGGCCAACTCCAATGGCTTTGGGATCAATTTTCACCAGCTCTGCTAAAGGATCTTGAAGCCTTCGTGCTATGGATACTGCACTTCTTAGAGCTACATCAAAGTCAGGAAACTCTTCACTGCCCAAAGCCGACGCAGAGTATACCGAGGCTCCTGCCTCGTTGACTATTATATAGTAAATTTTACTATCTATCTCCTTAAGAAGCTCAGCTACTACAAGTTCGGTTTCCCTAGAACCCGTTCCGTTGCCTATTGCTATTATATCCACACTATGCTGGGCAACTAAAGCCTTTAAATAATCCTTGGCCTTGTCCTTATCATGATGGGGAAGTGTCATATAGACTACTCCCGTATCCAGCACCTTACCAGTTTCATCTACCACTGCTACCTTATTACCTGTTCTATAACCCGGGTCAATTCCCATTACTGTCTTTCCTTTTATGGGCGGCTGTAGCAGAAGGTTATTTAGGTTTTCTGCAAAAACCTTAATGGCCTGCTCTTCAGCTTTTTCTGTAAGCTGGTTGCGAATTTCCCTCTCAATAGATGGAGCAATAAGGCGTCTGTAGGAATCCAGGATTGCCTCCTTCATATAGGGATATACTATGCTTGTCCTATTGATTATTACCATATTTTCTATAAGGTTTGTAATTTCCTGATCATCAATTTCAATCTTTACACTAAGAAAGCCTTCCCGCTCTCCCCTATTGATGGCTAAAATTCTATGAGGCACTATTTTCTTTACAGCTTCACTATATTCATAATACATTTCATAAACAGACTGCTTGTCCGAATCCCCCGTTGTTACCAACATCCCATGTTCAAAGGTATACTCCCTTATAGCCTTCCTTAAATCTGCATTGTCAGACAAGACCTCTGCTACAATATCCAATGCGCCTTGGAGGGCATCCTGGGCAGTATTAACTTCCTTATCTGGATTAATATAAGAAGCAGCTATATCAAGAATATCACCATCCATAAGCTCCTGGGCCAGTATTATATCTGCCAGAGGCTCAAGCCCCTTTTCCTTAGCAATGGTAGCACGAGTTCGCCTTTTAGGCCTAAAAGGCCTATAGATATCATCAAGCTCAGTCATAGTGCTTGCCTTCTGTATTTTTTCTATTAATTCATCATTAAGCTTACCCTGCTCATCTATAAGCCTGATAATCTCTTCTCGTCTAGCCTTTATATTGCGCAGATATACCAGACGATCATAGAGCTTGCGCAGCACTGCATCATCGAGTCCTCCAGTAACCTCTTTTCTATATCTGGCAATGAATGGAATTGTATTGCCTTCGTCTATTAGAGCAACGGTATTCTCAACCTGCTTTTCCTGTATCTCAAGCTCTTTGGCAAGTTCTGTTATAATCTCCTTCACTAATCCATTCCTCCAAAAATAAAAGTTGAAATATTACTCTAGTTGAAATATTCTTCTATAAAGAGATAGCCCTATTTATAAAGCATCTCTCTTACTAAAGGGACAATTGGTAACAGCTGTTTACCTGACTAGTACCATAATGGGTTAGGATAAACTTTTGATAACCAAAGATTTTAAAATATGGACTAGCATAATGAATTAATATATATAGTAACATATTTTTATGGCTTTGGATATAAAAATCTATTCTCTGCTCATTGATTCCTCATAATCCTTGGCCAATCTATCCTTTTTAATTGTCAAAAAGCCTATTACAGAAATAACAAAGGCACTTAGGGCGTCTACAATTATATCCTTCATGGTATCTGCTAAAGCTTCTCTTCCTATCAATAAAGTGCCATCTTCCAAAGCAAACTTTTGCATATTTAGAGATAAAAGCCCGTCAAAGGTATATTCATATATCTCCCACAATGCTCCAGCTGATAAGGCAAAACAAAAAGCAAATAGGGATACAAAGAAAGGGCTTAGGTTTAATTTCAAACGCTTTGAACCATTTAAAGTGCTCACTAAACTAAACCCCAATGCTCCAAGCATAGCGCCGCTAAAAGCATGTAATATGGTATCCCAGTGAGGGATAATAAAATAAAAATTTCTTACTTCTCCTAAGTATATGGCACAATATAAAAAAACAAAATATAGTATATACATATAATTGGGTATACTGATCATCCATTTTCTCTCGATAAAAGAAGGGACAGCCATAACCACCAGCCCTAATATACATTGGACCAGCATTAGCACGTAATCACTTTTTGCCCTTGTAGACTCATCCACAACCATATCCTCAGAAGGAGCATTAATAATTTTAACAATTGAATATATTACCGATAGAATAAGAGTAATTAATAAAAAAGCTCCTACTATTTTCTTCCAATCAAATTTGTTCCCAAAAGTTTTTTTAAATGCCATAGCCCACCCCAAAACTTCTCTTTATATATGCACTTAGCTTGCAAATCCATTAATACTTATTTACTATAAGAATATATGTCTTTTTAATTGTACCTATGATTTAAACATTTTACAAGAAAAAGTAAATAATATATTTATTAAACTGATTGAACTAGGAAAGGAAGATGGTTTTGCTAAAGGTTACCCTTTTGGGAACTGGCGGCGGCATGCCCATGCCCGATAGGTTTCTTTCTTCTCTCCTCATTAATTATGAGTCAAGAAAAATCCTTATAGATTGTGGTGAAGGAACTCAAGTAGCTATGCGCAAATTCAAAACTGGCTTTAAATCCTTGGATATAATATGCTTAACCCACAGTCATGGGGATCATATCTTCGGTTTACCCGGATTACTATCCACCATTGGCAACAGCGAGCGTACTGATCCCATAACTATTATTGGCCCTATAGGCATAAAAAAAATAATAGAAGGAATGCTGATTGCCATGCCTTATCTTCCCTTTGATATTAATATTCTTGAATGTTGCACTGCTTCTTTAAGGCTGGACATATCAACAGAAAATCTAATTGTCAGGGATACTTTCTCTAAAGATTGTGATAATGCTGATAATGCTGGGTTAATCCTCTCAATTCTAGAGCTGGATCATTCTGCCCCTTGCCTAGGCTACAGTTTTTATCTGCCTCGAAAACCTAAGTTCTATCCAGAAAAAGCAATAGCAGCAAAAATCCCTGTAAAATTTTGGAGCAGATTACAGAAGGGTGAGACCATAGTTGATGGCAAAAAAACCTACTATCCCAGCATGGTACTGGGTAAAGAAAGAAAAGGCATAAAGCTAAGCTATATCGTTGATACACGACCTAGCAAAGATATACCAAGCTTCATCCACCAAAGTGATCTTTTTATATGTGAAGGCACCTATGGAGATAATGAAGACATGGAAAAAGCCCTGAATAATAAACATATGACCTTCGCTGAAGCGGCTCAATTAGCATCTATGGGCAAGATAAAAGAACTCTGGCTTACCCATTTTAGTCCCGCTATGGACAAACCAGAGTTGTATATTGATAATGCCAAAAACATTTTTACCAAGACAGTTTTAGGATACGATGGACTTTCAAAATCTATTAAGTATCCTGATTAATAAGTATCCATGCCTTGGTTCTATATCTCAGCTCCATATCATAATATAGCTAAATTATTACCATCTTTAAATCCTTAATACTTTTACTACCATAACATCTCACATTATGATTTTTTATGAAATTTTATTTTACATCTAGGGCAGGTCACAATTATCTTGCCTTTACCCCTTGGTACCCGTAGCGTAGTTTTGCAGTTGGAGCATTTAAAATATTTATGGGTCTTCATATTTTGGAGTCTGTTGAGGATTTTCCTATATCGTGCATAAAGAGGACTTATAAGCATAGCAAATTTGTAATTTTCCATACTACGCTTTGAGATATCCCTGGAAAATATCCTGAAAATACTTATGCCTAAAGGTATGTAGCTCATTAATATTAAAAAGGGTAATCTAGCCAACTGACCTATGAAAGTTAATAGTAAAGAAAGTATCAGCAGGGCTCCTGAAAGCTGGTCCCCTCCATATCTGCCTTCCATAAATCTCTTCAACCAGTCCATAAAATTTACGCCTACTAGACGTCATCCTCCTTTCTTGTTACTACGCCTCATTTTTCCATACTTTAGGAGAAATAAGGGCTATAATAGTAAATAGTTCCAACCTGCCCATTAGCATTAATAAGGACAAGAAAATCTTGCTAAATGAACTAAAGTCGCTAAAGTTTCGAGTAGGACCAACAAACCCAAATCCAGGCCCTACATTCCCTATACTAGTTGCTACAGCACTGACTGTACTTTCAAAATCAAGCCCTTCAAAAGAAATAACAAGTATTCCTATAACAAATATAATAATAAACAGTATAAAAAAACTTGAAATACTAGTTACTACATCATCATTAACTACCTTACCATCAATCTTAATTGGAATATAGGCATTGGGATGAAAGATCTTTGCTACCTGCCTTTTCACCAGTTTGGCCAGCACAAGTATACGAATTACCTTAACAGAACCACTGGTGGAACCGGCACAACCTCCTATAAACATAAGCAATAACAGAATCATCTTGCTAAAAGCTGGCCAAAGGTCAAAATCTACGCTAGCATAACCCGTAGTGGTTATTATTGAAGATACCTGGAAAAATGAATCCCTAAACGCTAGAGCTATATTTTTATATCCGTCAGTATTCATGTATATATTTAACCCAATCAAAATACCAGCAGCAAAGATTATTCCTAAATATAATCTCAATTCCTCATTTTTTATAACTTCTTTCCACTTTCCTTTAGCCAGGCTATAATATAGCGAAAAATTTACACCCGATAATATCATAAACACTGTAATAACTATATGAATATAACTGCTATTATAGGCACCTATGCTAGCATTTCGAGTAGAATAACCGCCAGTACCTACGGTTCCAAAGGTATGGACAGCGGACTCAAATAAACTCATGCCTCCGATGACCAGGAATATAATCTGAATAATGGTAATAGCTATATAGGTTGTATATAAAATTCTGGCAGTATCTTTGATTCTGGGTACTATTTTATCTGCAGTGGGGCCCGGACTTTCGGCTTTAAATATCTGAAAACCTCCAATGCCCATTGTAGGCAGGATGGCTAGAGTAAATACCAGGATTCCCATTCCTCCTATCCAATGGGTCAAAGAACGCCAGAACAATATACCCTTTGGTAAGATTTCAACATCCTTTATAATCGTAGAGCCGGTAGTAGTAAGTCCTGATATAGTCTCAAAAAAAGCATCTACAAAAGATGGAATACTCCCGGAAATAACAAAGGGAAGGGAGCCAAAAAAAGAAGCCAGCAACCAGCCAATGGCTACTACGGCCAAAGCATCCTTAGCCTTTATCCTTTTATAAGATCCCTTCACCTTTGACATAATAAAGCCGACAACAAATGTCAATGATAAAGATATTAAAAATGCAGAAGAATCATTCTGTTCGTAAAAAATAGAAACCAAGTATGCTGGTATCATCAATAGCGCTTCAAAAACCAATAAATTTCCTAATACCTTGATTATAATTCCGTAGTTCATCCATTACACTCCCTTTTGTTGACTTGAAAAATGCCTTTAAATGAGGTGCATTAGATTCCAAACAAAATATAACTAACCTATCCTTGGGATAAATAATGGTCTTACCATTAGGTATAATAACTTCTCTATCCCTTACTATAGCGCCAATGATGATTCCTTTGGGTAATCCCAGCTTTGCTATGGGCTTTCCTACTACAGGCAAATTATCATCCATAATTACTTCAGTTACTTCCGCTTGTTCTCCTAAAAGCAAAGAAACAGATACTACTTTACCGCCTCGAATAAACCTTAATATATCACCTGCTATTATATTGGTAGGATCCAAAGCAAAATCTATGTCTAGCTTTTCAATCAAATGAACATAACTAGGTCTGCTTATCTTGGCTATAACCTTTTTGACCCCATATTGCTTAGCCATAAGGCACATTAACAAGTTTTGTTCATCGTATCCCGTAGCTCCAACAAAAGCATCCATAGAGGATAAATCTTCATCTTCCAGAAGATTTATATCAGTTCCATCGCCGTTAATTATCAAGGCATTGTTTAACTTTTCTGACAGATATCGGCATCGGTCTTTATCCTGTTCCAATATCGTTACTCTTATATTTGCTTGAATTAGTTGTTCTGCTAAATAATGGGTTATTTTTCCGCCACCTAAAATCATGACCCTTTTAATGCGGTTTCTATCCATATTTAATCCAAATTTATCAGCAAAATTATTTATATTTTTACTTTCTCCCATTATGTGGATTATATCATTTTCTTTCAGCATAGTGCCACCGTGAGGAATAACAATATCTCCATCCCTAGATATGGCAACAACTAACAGGTTTTCAAAGTCATTGAGATCTGCCAATCTTTTGCCAATAAGACCCTTCATGTGATTTACATGAAAATCCATCATGGATACTCTTCCCTTAGCAAATTCACCATTATTGAAACTATAGCTCTTTAAAAGGTAATGAGCTATTTCATTAGCTGTAGCCAAATCAGGGTTTACAATATGATCTATGCCCATTTGAGCTTTTATAAAATCAAACTGGTGAATGTATTCAGGATTCCTTACCCTTGCTATAGTCTTCTTACAACCTAATTTCTTGGCAACGCTACATATAATAACATTAGACTCATCGCTACCAGTAGCAGCTAAGAGAAGGTCATAAGTTTTTATATCCAATTCTTTTAAGGTTTCTAACTCCAGGCCATTTGCATTTACTGTAAGTACATCCAAATGGTCATTAATTTTCTCTATAGTTTTTGTATTTTTGTCAATTAAGGTAACTTCAATGTCTTCATTAATCATTAATTCTGCCAGTTTATAGCCTAGCTTGCCTGCTCCAACTATCATAACTTTCATTTTGCTAATCTCCTTTTTTAAAAACTAAACACTGATAGGTATTTTCTCATAACTATACAATGTTTAGAGGCTATAGTCAGTATGTTAAATGTATATTAGTATTCTAATACTATATATTAATTTGTCAATATAGTATAATATGCAGTGTAGTTATTCTATGATAATGTCATATTGAATTTATTCTGATAAAATGTCATGTATGAGGAAGGAGTTATTCAATATGACTCAAAAAGAAATAACTCGTCTTAGAGTCATCAATCAAACTATCGATAAGGTAATAACCGTCAGGGAAGCTGCTGAGCTTCTTGATCTCAGTGAACGCCAAGTGATAAGATTGAAGAAAGGAGTTGTTGAACAAGGACCTGCGTTCATAATTCACAAAAATAGAGGCCG
>CALKWV010000028.1 GCA_938003915.1 uncultured Bacillota bacterium
GAGGAGACGGCATCGGTAATATCGAGTTTAGACCTGATGGGTATGATGCATAAGTAGCAGAGTGGATCTGTGTTAAAAATATGGACAAGGATACCTTAACTCCCTTTGCCTACAAGGTTATGTATAGTTTATAAAATTGTTTTTTTCTTTACATATATCCAGTTTATTGATTTTACAGTTGAAGGACTATATTATTGTTACCTTGCCAATTTGGGGAGAAAGATGTTATAAATATATATAATTATTGGAGGATAAATATGAGTAAGGAGAAATCATGCGGTGCTGTTGTATACAGGGAAACAGGTTCTGAAATAGAGTTCTTGGCTATAAAAAGCAAAGCCCATGGAGATTGGGGTTTCCCAAAGGGGCATATGGAGAAGAGTGAATCTGAACAGGAAACTGCAAAGCGGGAAGTACTGGAGGAGACCGGGTTAAATGTGACTTTAGTTGATCAATTTAGAACGACAATTGAATATACCATGCCCAATGGGATAGCAAAAGAAGTAGGGTATTTCATAGGCAAATCGCTACCAGAGCATAATGTAAGGCTCCAACAAGAAGAAATCCAAGAATATAGATGGCTTAAATTTAATGAAATACTTCCGTTGATAAGCTACGAAAATACTAGGGGAGTATTAATAAAGGCTAAGAATTTTTTGAATCCCTAGTATAGCATTTATCTATGTATATGTCTATGCATATATCTACAGCATGAGGAAGATATAACAGAGTGAGGTAGAATGGAATATAAATATTGTGAAAATAAAAATTTTGAAGATTTGGCTTGTGGTAGGGTTATCTACTATAAATCCGGCATGACTAATTTTCCTGTAAGACTAGCCCAGGAGATATATGGGCGTTGTGTAAGCTACTTAGATAAAAAGGATAATATTAGTATATATGATCCCTGCTGTGGTGGCGGTTATTTGTTGACAGTGTTGGCTTTTCTTAATATGGGATCTATTAATGAAATTATAGGCTCTGACATTAGTGACCAAGCAGTAGAGTTGGCGAAGAACAATTTATCCTTATTAACAGAAGACGGTCTTGAGAAAAGGATTAGGCAGTTAAATAGTTACTATGCCCAATTTGGTAAGCAATCTCATAAAGAAGCAATAGATAGTGCAAAAAAACTTATGAATATGCTTAAAGAGCATGATAAAAAGCCAACTATCTCTGTTTTTAAGGGTGATATTCTTGCAAAAGAAACTTTATCAGCCAAGGATTTCAAAGCTGATATAGTCATAAGCGATGTTCCCTATGGGAATCTGGTATCATGGCATGGTGCTGGACAAGATCCTATAAATGTTCTGTTAGAAAATCTTATGCCTATACTAAAGCCCCAGTCTGTTGTAGCTATCTGTTCAGACAAAAGACAAAAGATAAAAGTAGAAAATTACAAACGACTTGAGAGACAGCGTGTAGGAAAAAGAAAATTCGAGATATTGACTCCATTAATTTAAGGTGAATTTATATGAAATTCAGAAAAGCAGAAGAGAAAGATCTAAATGCTATAATGAATATAATTAATCAGGCTCAGAATTATTTTAAAGAACAGGGGATTGATCAATGGCAAAATGGATATCCCAACAGGCAAACTATAAGAAATGATATTGAAAATGGGAATTCCTATGTCTTATTAAAAGATGAAATAGTCGTTGGAACTGTAGCCATTATACCAGGAGTTGAAAAAAGCTATGAGTCCATTTACAATGGTGAATGGAAAAGTAATGGTGAGTATATCACAATACATAGGATAGCCATTGATCCTAGATATAAAAGGTTAGGATTTGCAACCATGATCTTGGACAAGGCAGAAGAATTATGTAAAAGTAAGGGAATTAGTAGCATTAGAATAGATACTCACGAAGAAAACCTTCCAATGCAGAATTTGCTTCAAAAGAACAACTATGAATACTGTGGTATAATCTACCTGGAGGACAGGAGTAAAAGGCTGGCCTTTGAGAAAGTATTATAGTTTGGTATTATATTATGCAAAGAACAAAAGAAATTTTATATAAGAATTGTATTTATGGGGGGATAAAAAATCAAAGCATTTATTTTTGATATGGATGGAGTAATAATCGATAGCGAGCCCTTACACTTTGAATCCGATAGGATGGTAATGAGGGAGTTTGGAGTAGAATTAACAGATGAAGAACTAAACCGCTTTGTTGGTGTGGCAAATCCACAGATGTGGGCAGAGCTCAAGGATAAGTATAATATTAATCTGACAATTGATGAGCTATTGGAAAGGCAGCATGCAAATAAGTTAAAGCTGCTTGAGGAGAGCCAATTAGAAACTATTAGCGGCATTGATGAATTAATTTCAGATTTACAGAAAAAAGGCATAGCCATTGCTTTGGCGTCTTCATCTTCAAGGGAGTTTATTGAGTTGGTTTTAAAAAAACTTGGAATTATTGATTGTTTCCAAGTTATTGTAAGTGGAGATGATGTAGAGAAGGGAAAGCCAGAGCCAGATATATTTCTAAAAGCTGCCGAACTATTAAAGGTGTCTCCAGAGAATTGTATAGTGCTGGAAGATTCTGAGCATGGAGTAAATGCAGCTAAAAAGGCTGGTATGAAGTGTATAGGCTTTATTAATCCTAATTCTGGCAATCAAGATCTGTCCAAGGCAGATAAAGTAGTTTCTACCCTTGTAGGACTAGAATATGATAGTCTTTATGAGAGTAGAAACTAATTAACATAATAAAGATTGCGAGGGATGAAAATGAAGTCATATAGAAAAGAACTAGTTTTCAATGTGCCTACCCGTAGAGCATTTATTAATATAACAGACCAAGTTCAGGCTTGTGTAGATGAGAGCGGAATTAAAGAAGGTTTAGTGTTAGTAAATGCTATGCATATAACAGCCAGCGTATTTATAAATGATGACGAGTCAGGCTTACACCATGATTTTGAAGTTTGGCTTGAAAAACTAGCTCCCGAAAAACCACATAGCCAGTATAAGCATAATGGTTTTGAGGATAATGCAGATGCTCATCTTAAGCGCCAGATTATGGGCAGGGAAGTGGTAGTGGCTATTACCGATGGACGATTGGATTTTGGGCCATGGGAGCAAATTTTTTATGGCGAATTTGACGGTAAACGTCCAAAAAGAGTACTTGTAAAAATTATTGGAGAATAGAGGTAGATAAATGATATTATCTGGGAAAGAAATTAAGAGAAGATTAGGGAAGGAAATAATTATAGAGCCATTTAATGAAAGTCAATTAAACCCTAATAGCTATAATCTAAGACTTCACAATGAACTGCTGGTATATGAAGACCATGTATTGGATATGAAAAAGGAAAATAAGGCCAAAAAGGTAATAATTCCCGAAGATGGTTTGATATTGGAGCCAGGCAAGCTATATCTGGGAAGGACTGTTGAATATACAAAAACAGATAAGCTGGTCCCCATGCTAGAAGGCAGATCTTCCATCGGAAGATTAGGCTTATTTATCCATGTAACGGCTGGATTTGGGGATGTGGGCTTTAGTGGATACTGGACATTGGAGATGTTTTGTATTCAACCGATTAAGATATATCCAGGGGTTGAGGTTTGTCAAATTTATTATCATGCCATCGAAGGGGATTATGAAAAATATAATAGCGGCAAATATCAAAACAACACTGGAATACAACCTAGTTTATTATTTAGGGATTTTGAAAAGAAATAAAATCATAATGGCTATTGATGGTTCACTTTATAGCTGATTTGGAAAGAACTAGTAGCAAAGTTTTCTAAATCAAGTCAGAGAAGGTGTTCATTTATCAATAGCCATTATGATTAAGAGAGCCAAAGTTTATTTTATCAAGCTAGTATTTTCCTAGTATTTTTCTAATATAGGTTGAATTTGTTGATGCTTCATTGCCTTTAAAATGCTAGGTACCATCAATTCAAATTTTGCAACTAAGGAGTTAGGTTTTTCTTCGTAATTATCTTGCCCAAATGGAATGAAAAAGACATTTTTTGTATTTAGCAGTGCTGCTATGCTTTTTGCGCTGATACCAAGTCCGTCATTAGTGGCAATGCCTAATAGTACAGGCTTGTTGTTTCTAAATAGTTCTTTGGCCAGCATTAGTACCGGTGTATCTGTAGCTCCATCTGCCAATTTTGATAAGCTGTTTCCTGTACAGGGAGCAATGATAAACATATCAATTGGTTTTTCGAATTTGTTGAGAGATTCAGCATCGGCCATGGTCTTTATAGGAGTCCTACCTGTAATATCCTCCATTTGCTTAAGGAAATCCTTAGCCTTACCATATCGTGAGTCTGTCACCGCTACTTGATATGATACAACAGGAACTACTTCTGCTCCTTCATCTACTAGTTTTTGCAGTTCTGGAAATACCTGATCAAAAACACAGTAGGATCCTGTAAATCCAAAGCCAAGCTTTAATCCTTTTAATTTCATGAAAACCCTCCTTGATCTGTATGCAGTTAAGTGAGCTTGGGAAATATATATGAAGCTAAAGACAAATAATTCCTTAATAAAAGTTTTATATTTTAGCAGATGATTTTCATGGTTATTAATGGTATTATTTATATTAATCCATGACATGATGATGGGATTAGGCTTTATTGGGAAAACTAAATTTTAGTTATATAAATCAAGCTTATTGGAAGAAGGGATATGAGATATGAATCAGTTGATTTGGCATACAAAATCAAAA
>CALKWV010000029.1 GCA_938003915.1 uncultured Bacillota bacterium
ATCTGGGATTATATCAGACTTTGATAAATCCTCCGTAACACCACAATATATACATCCATTTTTCATCAGAATCACCACATTTCTATAATTGCACCTGTTTGATTGTTTCTACTAACAACACAATGCAATTATCCATTTATATTTTACTAACGATCTCATTTCAAATGCCTAAATGCTATCGCTCTTCAATTTTCCAATGAGAGTTGTTTAAAATCTCATATAATATTTGAATTATTCTAGGAGCGTAGCTTTCAAATACTATTGTCCAAGTTCCCGGTTCTGCAAAGGGAAGAGCTTTACCATCAGTACCTTCTAAACAATATTGGTATGCATTTCTATGTGTCATGATATTTCTTATGCCTCTAATACCAGATTCTTTGCTAGCTAAAAAATCATAATCTTCTTCGGATAGAATATTTTTGTTTTTTAAATCGGACAAATCCTGTAAAAAGTTTTGATTATAATTTTCTCTTACAGATTTACAGATTAACTCCATCGCATTAAACAAAACTAATATAGCAGCATAGTCTTCTTCATTTTCATGTAAACGCAAAGAAGTAAATAACATATCACCATAATAGTGTGAATATTGCCAAATCTCATCAATCAATTTATTCACAAAATATCCCCCTCTTCAATTAAATACTTCAAATCACTATTACGTAATATTTACGACCGTCACTTAAGTCCTGCCAGATAAAATCATATCTGCTTGTTAATGCAATGCTATCTTTGTTTTTTCCTACACCTGTTGGCTTAAAAATACAACCGTAAACAGAATATTCTTCTCTAAAAAACTTATATATACCTTCATTGTTGCGCCCTTCATAAAAAGGTCTATCTGAAACAAGAGCAACAGCAGCTGTTTTAGTAAATCCTCGGTTCTTAAGCTCCTCCATAAATTTAATATCCTTCACGAACGAATACATCTGTTCTGGATACTGACCATTTAATGGGCACTTAAGTTCAATTGCATACTTCTCTGATTTATCTTCATTAAAAATAGTAATATCTATTTCTTTTTTTATAGTTTTATTGTCTGGTGTGAAGTATGATACATTTCTTTCAAATTGAATACGATAGTCTGGAAGCTTTTCACGTAGGAATATCCCCAGCTCATGCTGGAGGCTAAACTCATTATAAATTTCAATACTCTCAGACTGAACAAACAAGAAAAAGTCATCTACTAATTGTCTTAAATTAAGCAAAGAATCCACCCCATACACCCTAATATAATTTATAGTTTTTTATTGCCCTTCATAATAGTTTTGCTATATCCTCAAACCTTCTGATACCTCTGCTGGTTAGATGAAGTCTTTTCAATAGCCTTTATATTACCTTCCATTTTATTTACGTAGTTTAAAAATAAAGTCCCAAGCAGAAGTCGATCCTTTCTGGGTATTCTATTCCATACATAACCCTTGAACAGATCTTTAACAAGAAAGACTTCACCTTCATTCAAGTTTTCAGTTTCCTTAATAGCTTCTTCTAGTAGCTCATTAACATCGCTCATGTTGTCATCTCCTTATCAATAACAATATCAACAACATTGTTAATAAGATTATATGCCTTTTACCAATTCCAGTCAATAAGAAGAAAACCACCAATCAAGAGAATATATCTCCCGAATGGTGGTCATTCATGAAGGTTATGTTTATACATCTACTTCTACACCAGATTTAAATTCAATAGTTAGTTTATCATCATAAACCGTTACCTTTTCAATAAGTCGCCTTACTAGTTGCTCATCATACTCCTCAAGGAGGGTGGATTGTTCATTAAGGAATTTTTCCATCTCTTCTAATCTTTGCTTGGAACCTTTTTTGCCTGCTTCTTCTGCTAAAGCCTTATGCCTTTCCTCTCTGAGCCTGTAAATCTCATCAGCTATATCGTTATAATCTTCTTTAGAATTGGCCAGTCGCAAAAGATCCTTTTGTAATTCCTCTAGCTTTTTATCTATCTCGAAAACAATATTATTGTCCGCTTCACTTATCACTGTTTCTATATTTTCCTTTAAGATAGTTAAAAAGCCATCCTTTTGCCCTATTAGTTTATTAATTGCATCCACCGTAGCAAGGCCTATCATATCCTCCAGCACGGTTCGGGAATGACAAGTTAACCCTGTATTCTCAAG
>CALKWV010000030.1 GCA_938003915.1 uncultured Bacillota bacterium
GACATAATATGAAATTTTTAAAGACTAAAGGTTTCCAACCAGTTGAAAGGATAACAGATTAATGCTATTCAAATGGATGGATGAATTCTAAAGAATCTCATTAAACTCTTTCTTTAAAATTTATTGAAATCCTAAAATATATTGGGATAGAATGGGTATAGACTTAGCAGCTGAAAGTAAATGATATTGGGAGGGATACATATGTCATTTTGCTGGTGTACCATCCATGTTAAAGATATGGAGGAATCATTAAAATTCTATAAGGAAATAGTAGGGCTTAAGGAAAATGTAAGATTTAAAGCTGGACCAGGAATGGAAATTGTGTTTTTAGGAGAAGGAGAGACTAAAATAGAGTTAATATGTGATGAGAAGCAGGACAGTGTAGATATTGGGAAGGATATTTCACTAGGATTTAGGGTAAATTCATTGGATGAGAAAATGAATTTTGTAAAGGATAAGGGAATAGAGATTCACAGTGGACCCTTCCAGCCAAATCCTCATACAAGGTTTTTCTTCGTTCTTGACCCAAATGGATTGAAAATCCAATTTGTCGAGGAAAGGAAATAAGCTATTCCAACAGTATGGGGAAACAAATTGTGAGGTGGTAAGATGAAGCTTTTTTTCATATCTGACATACACGGATCAGAGTACTATTTAAATAAAGCGCTGGAAAGATTTAATAAAGAGCAGGCTGATTATTTAGTGATACTAGGAGATTATTTGTATCACGGGGCAAGAAATCCATTGCCAAAAGGATATGAACCAAAAAAGGTAACTGCAATTTTAAACAGCTTGGCGGATAAGATAATATCTATAAGGGGAAACTGTGATAGTGAAGTAGACCAAATGGTTTTGAATTTTCCCATTATGGCTGATTATTCCATTATTTTTTATGAAGGGAAGAAGCTCTTTATAACTCATGGACACATCTATAATGAGAACAATATGCCTAAGTTGAAGGATAATGATGTATTAATACATGGCCATACCCATATTCCTAGGGCAGAAAAGGTGGACAATGTATTTTTACTCAATCCAGGTTCAATTAGCCTTCCAAAGGAAAACAATCCACATACTTATGGGGTTTTAGAGAAGGATACATTTAGAATCAAAGATTTGGATGGCAATGTGGTAAAAGAGATTAACATAATGGAATAAATTAAAAAAGAGTAGCAAGCTTGTCGCTTACTACTCTTTTTGATTAGCTTTATCAGCTTCTTCTTTTTCCGGCTGAACATATACAATTGCTTTTTCCATTCTGTGGTCTTTTACGGACAATACCTTAATATGAAGATTTAGAATATCAAGTTCAGGAGTAGTTCCATCAGCTGGTATAGTACCAAGCATTCCAAACACGAAGCCGCCGAAGGTATCGTACTCTTCGATATCGGGAAGATCTATATTCAACTGTTTAGCTACTAACTCTATTGGTGCAGAGCCTTGAATTTTCCAAGTTCTTGAATCGATTCTCTCTATAGGTGGTGGTTCTACAGGAATAGTAACATCATCATCTAAGTTTCCAACTAATTGTTCTAGTAAATCGTTAATAGTTATTATTCCAGTCATACCACCATAATCGTCTAATACTACTGCAAAGTGGTTTCTAGTCTTTTTCATATTATTAAATAGTATATCTGTTCGTACTGTTTCTGGAACAAAATAAGCTGGTCGCACGGCTTTTTCTAAAACATTTTTTCTAGATTTATCCTTGAGTCTAAAATAGTCTTTAGTGTTTAACACACCTATAACATTGTCTGTGCTTTCATGGCAAACAGGATAGTAGGTATGCCTACTTTCATTTATGGTCTTTTCCCAATCTTCTTCGCTTTCTTCTAGCCACAATAGACTAACTTCAGTTCTATGGGTCATTACATCTTGAGCATATTTATTATCAAACTCAAATATATTGTGTATCATTTCCTGCTCATTTGGATTTATAGAGCCTTTTTGGCTGCCTTGGTCAACTAACATTCTAATATCTTCTTCAGTAATCAGATTGTCATCGGCATGTGGATCTATTCCAAGTAAGCGCAATACTCCGTTAGTAGATATGGTTAAAAGCCATACAATAGGGCTGAATATCTTTGATACAGAAAATATCAAGCCAGATATTATTAGAGAAATCTTTTCAGGATTTTTCATAGCTAGCCTTTTTGGAACCAGCTCTCCAAATATCAAGGTAAAGTAGGACAAGATAATGGTTATCAATACTATAGCAATAGTATCTAATGTAGCAGGATTTATATTTAGTCCTAGTTTTATAAAAAGGTCTACCAATCTATCTGAAAAATTGTCAGCAGCAAAAGCACTGGCTAGAAAGCCTGCAAGGGTAATACCTACTTGTATAGTTGAGAGAAAACGGGAAGGTTCATCTATTAAATGGAGTATTTTAGCTGCACGCTTATTACCTTCCTTTTTCATACTTTCTAATCTATTTTCATTAGCTGATAATACTGCAATTTCTGCACAGGCAAAAACTGCATTAATTAAGATTAAAATTACCTGTAGGCTAATCTGCCCCCCTATAGAAACTTCTGACAAATTCAACAACCTCCTAAAAATTGTAATGAAAAAGCAAAAAAAGGCACGCAAACAAAGGCTATTGTAAAACAATAGCCCTTGTTTCGTGCCCTTTATATTCTTCTTTTAATTATAAAAGACCGTTTATATGGATACAAATTGATGCATAACCCAGGATAAGGTGAATCGTCCACTTTAATTGTCCACTCCTTTTCTTATTATGAATATTACCACAGAAAATTATATTAGTCAATAAAGAGAAACTTCAAAAAGATGCAAAATAAAACTGCCTATAAATCTTATTATTATAGGCAGTTTTGTTAGTCAATTTACCATACTAAATATCTATTCCACCGTCAACTCTTATTAATTGACCAGTTATAAAGGAAGAATCATCGGAGGCTAAGAATAGGGCAGCTGTAGCTATTTCTTCAGGTTGACCAACTCTTTTTAGTGGTGATCCCTCTTTTAAATGGGCAACTGAGCCTAATTCCCAAGCCATTGATTTAGTTAAGCCAGATAGGGCATGCTTTGAGGATACGTATGCTGCTGTTGCTCTTCCCATTCCAGAAGTAGAGCCGGTGATAATAGCTACTTTATCTTTTAACTTCATTTTTTCCCCCTTTAATTAAAGATATGAATTTTATTTTAATTTAAAGTAAAATATATGTGTAAAGGGCTAATATAGCTGAATATTTGACTATTCTTTATATAAAATTAATCAAATATATATATACATTATATATTTAAGTAGGTAGAAAGATAAAAAACATCAATGCTAATATGCCATTTTACATAGTATTTTGTATACTAGCCATTTATTTATACATCT
>CALKWV010000031.1 GCA_938003915.1 uncultured Bacillota bacterium
TTGTTTGCCTAAGTACTTTCAGCTGATGAGAAATAGCTGATTGGCTCATGGATAAAAGAGCAGCCAAATCGCATACACACATCTCCGATATAGAGAGAGCGTATAATATTTTTAACCGGGTAGGATCCCCAAATACCTTAAAAAACTCAGCCAAAGCTATAACTGTCTCATCATCAAGCATTCTCGTATTAACTTCTCTAACTGTATCCTCATGAATAACTGTTTGCCCACAAAATTCAATATTATCTTTTTCTTTTTTCATTCTATCAACCTCATATCATATGAATAATTGTTCATATATTGTAGTATAATTTTAGCAATAAACTAGCTATATGTCAATCCTATTTTGTTTGTTCAGTAACAATTTATAAATAAAAACACCACCGTTTTGGTGGTGTTTACTCAAAAGCCAATATCCCTAAAGCCTCATAGGTTTGTTGGTCTACATAGTGATTATATGGTAGTCCCATATCCTTCTTAAATTCTAATAGAGCTTTTTTCATGCCATCTCCATATATTCCATCAAGAGCCCCTTGATAATAACCCTTGGCCTTTAACCTGATTTGAACCTCTAGAACATGGGATTTTCTATCCCCTGGTTTTAAAACCTGTAGATAACTGCCTAAGTTTCTATATGGTCCTCCGTAGATATATACTTTAGTCTTATAAGGCACAATATCATATAATTCTTCCACATCTGAATTATGCATTCTTATGCAGCCTGCTGATGCCATCCTTCCTATTGAGCTAGGCCTGTTAGTCCCATGAATACCATAGGAACCCCAAGGCACATTTAATCCCATCCACCTGGTTCCAAAGCCTGTGCCCCAATTCCGAGCTTTGGAGACAATTTCCCATACTCCTATGGGAGAAGGACTTTTTTCCTTTCCCTGAGCAATTACATACTTTTTAACTAATTCATCATCTTTAAAAAGATATAACATGGATTCGGTGAGATCTATGAAAATATCGTATTCAGATTCTTCCCCAGCAGCTACGATGGTTTCACTAGTGTCATCACTAGAAACATCATGTTGTTGACCATCGCCCATAGTAGCATAAAGGACAGTTATTAATAATATATAAAAGATTATTAATCCAAATTTTTTATAGCCTCTGCCATTCATTCTGCTAACCCTCCATTTCATTTTATTATATTCACACCAATGGAGGATTAGACCTGGTAGGCTTTTTGCACTAAGCTAACCAACAGTAAATTTCATCCAAACTAATAGTTGCTCAGCTAATTGAGAGTAGATTACAAATTTGTTGATTTAGATTTTCATAAGATTCCCAAGCATTCTTTGGGATAGCAGTACAATAACTTAGGAATTTCTTTAGCATCTTTAATATTTCAAAGCTATCACAATCAGTTTTTTTCTTAAGCCAACTATCATTAATGGATACAATTTCATGGGCTGCTTCATTCCTAGCTCTTGCCTCCACATATCTCAATTTATCTGCTAATTGTATAGCATGATATTCTCCCTTTAATTCGACCAGTGGCAATAATATTGCGGCAGAAGGTTCAGAATTACGATAATTCTGTTCAAAGGCATTATCTAAGGCTCCTAGAAGATCTTTTGGCAGCAGTTCTCTACACAGTTTTATTGTTTTATGTTTTTTGTACCCTGTTTCCTTATAATAATCCCTTATTTTCACTCCACATTTTTCGTAGAGATAGATTTCAAATAAAATAGTCAATACAGGTGAAATTGCCCGAATAAAATCTACCAATTCTCCCCTATAAGCCTTTACTTGCAAATTTAAGATATATTCATAGGCCATAATGATGTCATCTGCTAAAACACTCTTAGGTTTTAAAGGTATCAACTCAAAACCAATACTTTGAGCATACATTTTTGCTAACCCCACATCCAATGCCAGCCGGCGTTCACCAGCTTTTATTAAGGTTTTTACCTCATGGGAAATATAATCTGGTATAGTTTCTGCAATCTCAAGTGCCGCTCTATAATCATAGTTAGCAATATGTTTAGTTATTATATCTTTTTTGAGCATAGCATTTAAATTTCTGCTCTCTACAATCCTACATCGATTTACAAAATCTTCTTTATTATCCTCATTTAATTCCCATTCCACTTCTAAATCAAAATACTCACCTATATGCTCCGAATCATTAGATTTTTTTAAGGGCGTTGATACCTGTATAGGAATCAATCTATAATTACTCAAAATACTTACTATTTGTAGTGCAGATTTCATCTGTGGAGTACCAGATGAAAGATTAAGAAGTATTTGCTCTCCATTATTTTCGTCTATTATCTTCTGAATATATTTAGTAAAATCATCATAAAAATAATCGAAATCATGGACATCTACTAAATCTCTCTTTTTTAATTTCACTACTTCACATTCAAAACCCAATTTTTCACAAAGCTTATTTAAATATAGTTCATAACGGTTATCCATTTCGTCATATCTGCAAATCTCAGCTGACATATATAAATATACCTTCTTTGGTCTATAGACTCTGCATATATGAATAAAGGCGCCATCATAAAATCCTCTTGTAGGGTCCGTAATACCCAAAGGTGAAAAAAGAATACAATCCCTCATAGCAAAACCTCCATCTACTTTTTGTTTCTAAAATATTCTGGTGTTACATTACATCCACCCATACCCAAAGAAGTTTTTATTCCTACGCCTGCATATTCCGCAAAAGACAATAGCATTCCACATAGGCGAGCCAACTGCTCAGGTCCCCTTATAGATAATATAACTCGTCCAATATAACCAGTTATACCTGCATCTTTAAGGTGAAAAGTAGCCGTACGCAGTGAATAATGAACAATTTTAGTGTATTCCGTTAGATGAGAAAGTACCTCTTCATCCTCTAAAGTAAAACTATTGGAATATGCAGAAAATCGCATTAGTAGGCTTTGCAGTATTAATCTAGAGCTAGGAAACAAAACATATTCCCCTCCGCTTTTATGGGTACAGGGGGTTAGAAATTCCAGTCGATATCGTCTGCATGGATTATCAACAGCGAAAAACTGGGCTAAAAAATCCTCCTCTGACTTAATCTCTCTATTAACAGATGTAACATCCAAAGTAATTCCTTTATGCCTTAGATTAATTTGGGTAAGGGGCAAAACAGCCTTGGTCAAAATATTAGAAAAATCATTATCCCATATACCAATATGCCACTCCAATTCATTTTCAGATAGAGGTATTACATATTGGGAATAGGGATTTAAGCTACTTTCATGAAGAATTTCAACAATATCACCAGGCAATAGCTCCATCAGTACTCCATGCATAATTGAACCCCAATTATATGAAGCTCTTTCTTCGCAAGTGAAAGAACATCTTAAAACAATTTTTTGCAGCACTTTCAATCTTCCTTTCTATCCGTCCCCTTGCGGAGGTGAGTTGCAACAGCACCTATCTGAAAGCCTTGTGTATCAAGGCTTTCAGAGGCTATTAGTGCGAAGGTTATAAAATTAATATTTTTACATGGCCAATTTTCATAGGAAAACGCCGCCAAGCCTTGATATTACTGGAGTGCGAACCTCCCGGCATTTTTCCCACCACTTGGGGTTCGCACTAATTTTATTAAATTAAACAAATGCAATATGGCATTTCCCCATTTCATAATATTTACCTTTATACATGGTGGTTTTAAGAGTATGAGGTGAAACCCTATGTACAGCAGCGTCTATTTCATGCCTGTGTTTTGAAAATTGTCTTACCATTATCTTTTCTACAAGCTTTAGGGCTCTTTCCCGGTTTTTTATTAGAGGATAGGAAAGGGTTTTTGTTGCATAACCTGCTCCTCCGCCAAGTATTAAATTAGCATCTACCTGTATATTTTCAGCATCCTCCCTTAGTTCCTTAAAATGGCTAGCAAATTGTCTATGGTATATATCCATAAATACACTTAAAGCATCTTGTACAAAATCTAGGTCTATACCCCACTTAGATAACACAGGCTTGTCCAAGGTCATAATAAACTCTGTAGTTGTGCCTGGAATAAGACATTCCCTGTAAATAGGGAGTACATTGATATCGCCATTAGGTTTGCGATCATATTTGCCGCAAATAGTTAAGTACTTAAAGTCTATAGGCGTACTATCACTTATTTGTATTCCACGCATACAGTCATTTACTGAGTTATGCCATTTTACACGATTGGGATTTCTGGGATCTTTTAAATCCAATTTGTTAAATAATTTGCTATCTAAATTACTGGCTTCTCTATTTGTAGAATAATTATAATCTCTTCTATTTCTGTTGTTTACAGCTTTTTCAATATTAGATATGTCTCTTTCAAAATTTCCCTTTTGAAGGAGTTTGGCAGCAATAGCAGTTCTTATTGCGCCTTTTAAACTTGAACCTGGTATATAAGGGAGTCCATCAGCACCCTTTACAAAGGTCAATATCCCACGAAACTTATCCTGGCTTATAATTTCACCTGCATCAAGGGTATAAAGGGTGAATTTTTCATAATCCTTTTTTTCCACCTTATTCTCATACAAGAAAAAGTATAAATCATTATTTCTAGGCTGTAGCAAATATCTTTCATAAGCTTTTAGCAGTGAGCGTTCTGCCAGAAAGCCAATGAACTTGCCAAGGTCCAGCATATAAATCATCTTTGTTTTTCTGTCATATATATATTCTTTCTTTGTCAGGCTTTCACCTGAACCTATAAAAACCGGCGAAAGAGTTTCTAGCTTTAGTTTTACTCGTTCCAAGTGGCCATATTTCATAGGCTCACCCCCGCAAAGAGTGTTTTACAGCAGCGCCATACGGGATGGTCTCCCCTACCGTAGGATAGGTCCAATATAACGCCATTAAATCTACCTCTCAAGCAGGATCCTGGGGCCAGGGTAAAAATAGTGCGTTTTTTCATTGGAGTTTGTGAATAGGTTTCAGATCTTATAAATCCACCTCTACGTACAACCCTATACCAACCGTCGTCCAATACCTTGTCCAGTTCACTATCCTGAGGCAATGCTATACCCAACAGCATCTGATAATCAGCTTTTTCATTATTAAGCAAAGACAATAATAAATCTGGTACATCTGCCTTTTCTACAGTGAATTTCCCTAGTCCTGAGGATTGCTTACCGCCTATCCCTGATAAAGCAAGATCATATAAAGTATCTTCAAAAATTGAAAGGGCTTCTTTATCCTCGTATTTAACTATTATATATAATCCGCTATTATTATTAAACCTCCAATAGGCAACATTATAGGGCATAGCCTGCGGATGACCTTTTATGGCATTACGGGTTTCAACTACCATCACGCCAAATTCATAATCAAGGCTGTCAGGATCTAGCATATCTCCTGATAAGCCCTGCACATAGTCATTAAACTGTGAGAGAGGTATATACTCTATATCCTTGAATTTCTTCTTTAAAGCTGAGCTGCTTTCTTGTCGTCTGTTTCGTACAAATAGAATAGGTTTTGGTAAAAACAGCTCATATTTATAAAAAGGCAAGGCATCGGAGATAGTTAATCTATCACTCTCAAAACAGTCATATAACTGCTTGATTCTGTTTCCCTTTAAGCCTTCGCAGCATAAAGCTGAAAAAAGTGTGTCCGAATGAATGGTCATGCTCCCATCATCAAGAGATGGACCGCCTACATGTTTCCCTATATGTAATCCCGTGGAAAACTTAAGCTTGTAAAGCGAATATGCCATAATCCTCTACTCCCTTTAATATTTCCAAAAGCTTGGATGTATCTATAGTAGAATCTCCGCTTCTTTGCTCAACCTCAAAGTCAGAAAAGGCCACTTTACCATAGCCACGGGAACCGTGCCCGCCTAGATAATCCATAGATAATAGTTTTAAAGCTTTTGCAATATTATTAAAGTCTTCTTCTATTTCCTCTTCTTTCTCTATATCATAAACCATCATTATTCCAAACTGAGCGCCTCTTACCACTCTTTCAATTTGCCTTGGATTGGCTACAGAGGTAAAGCGGTTAATGGTATTTTCAAACTTAATCTCAGTCATGCCACCTCTGGCTTTAAGCTCTTCAGCATTTAACAAAAAGGCATCAGCAAACTGTAGCCGAGCACATTTGGGGTCTATATCTTTGTCTCTATTACCAGGCGTTCCAAAAAGGCGCGTAATCTCATCAGGATCATCTTTAAAATCTTGAAGCTTATAATCATTCTTTAAAGCCTTTGCCAGTAAGGTTCGCATCTTACCCTTAAGGCTGGAACCTGGTAACATAGGCTCGCCTGTTAAAGCATCCCGAATAACTGGGCTATCTACAGAACCAATCGCTGAAAAAGCTGTAGATCCACCTATATGCATGCCTGTTAAGACAGTAAGTTTACATTTTATCGTTATCTTTCCATACATGTTAAAACCCCCTTATTACTCTTTTCCTCCATGATAAAGATGATAAGCAACCAAAGCCTCCATATATCGCACAAAAGATACGAATTTCTCCCTGCTGTCACCAATACTACTGATAATCTCATCTAAACCAGCTTTATCATAAAACTTTTTTACTATTCTTTCTCTTCCGCATTCATAAATAAGGCGGACTTTTAAATGCATTATCTTATCTTGTATACGATCCGATAGTTTCTCGTTATTGTCTGACATAACCTCGTTATAAATTTCGTTTACCATAGATAAGATATTCCTAATCTTTGATGTAGTAAAATTTCGGTAGTTCTTACCCTCCTGCTTTTGGAGCTCTAAAATTACCTTTTCAGCTCTATTAACATAGTCGGAAACACTCACGTCCTCATTCCTCCTTTTCACCTCTAATAGTGTAAACAAAAATGGTTAAGGCTGTTATTAGCTGCCTACGCTCTTCCTTATCCAATGCCCATTTGTAAATGTTTTTGCTAAAGTTCTTATAGGCTTCTTTGGCTGATAATGATGCTGATCTTCTGGGTTCTCTTCGGGCCAATAAATAGGCTAATCGTGCAATATTAATCCTATCCTTATCTGCTTCTTTTAAGAGTCTAACTATGTTGTATAAAAAGCTATTGCCATAATCATCACACTCATTATATAGGTCTTGAATTATTCTATATTTCTCACCAAGGACCTTTTCTTCAAAAGTTTGCCAATCATAAGTATGCCTATCAACGAGACGGCCATCATGATATTCTAGACCAAATAGGGAAATAGAGTTTTTACTGCCATCTTCGTATTCATTAGCCTTTGCTCTCTTCTCTAGCTGGGCCGTCTCTTCAGCCATAAGAGAGATTGGATACTTATAATCATAAAAAGCATACCCAGCTGATATAGTCAAAGCGCCACCTGTATACCGTGAAAAAGCCCTTCTAATGTCCACTGCTGCTGAAAGGACTTCATCCCATGCACCCACAATAAACATATCATCTCCACCAGAATATACAATAACTACATTCCTTGGACCTTTTCTATTCGTTGTTAATGAAAAGGATGGATTATTTAGAATATCGTTTATGTAGTACTTAAAAAAGATGGATAAACTTCGGGATAGGGTAGCAGTCCTTGAAATTGTCACATAGCGGTTTTTATCTATATCATCGCCTTCTCTTACAAAACCTCTTACAAAAGTTGATCCCAAATCATCCACATCAGCTCTCAAAACACCTATCCTATCTATTCCAGCGGATTGTTTTGCTAGTTCTTCAAAGGTTTTTAAATTTCCATCTTGGTTTTTAGCATAAAAATCGCCCATCCATAGTTTGGAGGATAATGCCAAGCCTGTCCTAAAAGTATTCTTACTATATATGCGTAGTATTTTATCTTTATCTTTCTTTAAAATTTCTCTAGCTTTTTCCTCTGTCATGGCATGGAGATATAAATTGGAGCCGGTGCCAGAGTATAGAAGTAGATATTTCTCTTCTATAGGCTGTCGGCAAACTACTAACACATTACTAGGTTTAATAAGTTCATTCGAAATATCAATAAAAGCCCCGCAATTTTGGCAAATCATGCCCACATCTTTATTATCCAATAGTTTTTCCGATATACCACAGATAGAGCATTCCCGTCCTTCTCCATCAATGCTGGTGGAATTTAGCTTTCGAATATCATCAGCAGAGTAACGACGCAGTTTCATAGAGGATATTTGGGCAGATAAATTTCGGAAAATATTAGAGTAGCTTTCCGGATCATCAGTTTGTGACATTAACTCATTTGCGGAACAAGGTTGAAATCCGTATGCTATAAAGAGATTTGAGCCGAAAACATCCATAAGCCTATTATTTATATTAGCTATGACATTTTTCACGTTACTGCGACAGGTTTCTGTATTAGGTAAAAGTGCATAGGCATGTCCCCCACCGGTATATAAAATGTTGGCACGTGTTAATCCGCATGCTGACAAGATCTCATCTATAGTGTTTTCAAGAAATATTTCCAGATAGAAAGATCTTGAGCGTAAAGCTTTTAAAGCTCCCTTTGAAGATATTGAGTATATGAATTGCTGAATTCCTGAAATGTCTATAGAGAGCAGGGCAAAGGCTCTCTCATTCAAAAATTCTTTTTCCTTTTCAAAAAGTTCTGTATGAAAATTAGTTCTTTGGCTACTTAATAAATATAATGCTATGCAAGAGGTAAATGCTGCTGTTATCTTCAGATGGTCATATAGAGAAATATCTGAGACTTGACCCTTATGAGTAGAGGAAGGAACATAAGATAAATATGCCTCGGATATCTCTAGCAACGAGTTTATATACTCACCATTTAACCTAATAGCTTTTAAGTCATTAGATAAATGAGCAACCAAATTATTGTAAGCATAAGATAAATCTTGACCTGTTTTGTTATCCGGGTATTTCACAGCTTCTTTTATCTCGGAAGGAACGTATGTATCATTTCTATTACTATTATTTAACAGGTTATAAATAGATTCCAGTGGCCTATTTTTATCAAACCCGCCACTTTCACCCTCTATGTACCTTCTATCAAGACCAGATGAGATATTGTCTGCAATATAAACTATATAGGCAGGGCTATCTTTTTTCAGAGTAGCATTGTAAAGGTCATCTTTATGATGATAACTAATACAATCTAAAATATCCTTATCGTCAGTATAATTTTTTATAAAGTCAGTGCCTGATATACTATGAGCCCGTCCATCTAGTCCACTCCCACGATATATAACTTTGCCAATATCATGAAGTAGCGCACCAATAACTCCCTTTTCTATTATCTTTTCCAAAATATCACCCCGACCACCTCATTATCACCCTGCATTTTGTTTAATATCTGAATTATATAATATTTAATATTCTCCAAAATCTTCTAAATTCCTTCTAAATCCTATAAGATTCTATTTATATTGATAGCAGATGCTTAAATAAAAAACCTATTGTGCTAGTTCCAATCTTTTCTTTCTAGCACAATAGGTTGGTTTGGTTACAGGTCGTAGACTTCAACATCCTCTAAAGCTCTTTCAATCAAGACCTCTACATCTACCATATTTTCAGCCTGTCTTACCTTTTCTAATTTTGGTCTGGTAACGGGATGTCGGGGAACAAATACAGTACAGCAGTCCTCATAGGGTAATATTGAGGTTTCGTAAGTGTTTATCTTCTTAGATATTTCTACTATCTCATTTTTATCCAATCCAACAAGGGGTCTGAACACTGGCATTGATACTACATCATCAGTAGATGCTAAGGCTTCTAAGGTTTGGCTGGCGACCTGTCCTATGCTTTCTCCTGTAACAAGCGCCTGAGCTCCTTCTTTTTTTGCAATTCTCTCAGCGATTCTCATCATAAACCTTCTCATGAGTACTGTAAGAAGCCCATCGGGGCATTTTTCATAAAGCTCCTGCTGTATTTCAGTAAAAGGAACCACATGAAGCCTTATAGGTCCACAATATTCTGTTAATAGCCTGCATAGATCTATTACCTTCTCCTTGGCCTTATCACTGGTATATGGAAAGCTGTGATAGTGAACGGCTGTTAATCTTACTCCTCGTTTAGCAATCATCCATCCTGCTACTGGGCTGTCAATTCCTCCTGACAACAGAAGCGCTGTCTTTCCATTGGTGCCTACTGGCATTCCCCCAGCACCAGGAATATTTTCATGATAAGCATAAGCATGTTCCCTAATCTCCAGATTGATTTTTATATCTGGATTGTGTACATCTACCTTTAAGCCGGGAAAGTTTTTAAGGATAAACCCTCCCATTTTTCTGCTTAAATCCATGGAATTCATGGGAAAAGTCTTATCAGCACGGCGGGATTCTACCTTGAAGGTCAAGTTTTCCTTGGTAGCTTTTTCTAAAGCATCTTCCATAACAGCCTTTACCATGGCCTGAATAGCTTCTAAATCTTTATCAGTCTTCCAAGCTGGATTTATTCCTATAGCGCCAAATACTTTGGATAAGCGATCTAGTACTATCCCTTCAACCTTAAGGTTTTCTATATAAATTCTGCCTTGAGCTTTATATATCTTTGGCTTCCCAAATGGTTCCAAAGCCTTTTTTATATTATTCATTAACATCTTTTCAAAAAAGGGTCTGTTTTGACCCTTTAGATATATCTCACCATACCTTACCAAGATCAATCTTTCCATTGGTCTTACCTCCTAGTAAACCTTTTTATCTGATCAACAGATTTTTTTAAAATCTGGGGAACTTTAGACAACTCATCATAGTTATTTAAATAGGATAGACTAATGCGTATGGAGCCTTCAGCCACTTGCTGACTAGCACCTATTGCCTTTAGAACATGGCTTGTCCTAATGCTTCGAGAAGAACAAGCAGACCCTGTGCTAACATATACTCCATAGGACTCTAAAACATGGAGCAGGGTCTCTCCCCTCACCCCTGGGATGCTAAGATTTAAAATATGGGGTGCACCATCAGAAGGTTTAGGGCCGTTAAAAACCACTTGGGGAATTTCCCTGGCAATTTCATTGGCAAGTGCTACCTTCATTCGACTAATATACTTTTCATCTTCTGAAATTTTTTCTTTTATCCACTGGGCTGCTCGACCAAAACCTACTATCCCAGGTATATTTTCCGTTCCGTTCCGAATACCTAGTTCCTGTCCTCCTCCCCATTGAAGACTGGTTATTAGTGTGCCTTTCTTTATATATAAAGCACCAACACCTTTTGGAGCATGAATCTTATGACCACTTATACTCAGTAAATCAATCCCCCATTCCAATGGCCTAATAGGCAAGCGGCCAAAGGATTGAACAGCATCAGTATGAAAAATCGTATCGGGATAATTACCTTTTAAATACAAACCTATCTCTTTTATAGGCTGAACTGATCCAATCTCATTATTAACATGAGCAATACTGACAAGCACAGTATCCTTTCTCATAGCATTTTTTAGATCTTCAATGCTAACAATTCCGCGGCTATCTACAGGTAAATAGGTAACATTCCAGCCTTCTTGCTCCAAGTATTGGAAAGTATTAAGAACAGATGGATGTTCTATTTCTGTGGTTATACAATGATTACCATATCTTTTTCTAGCCCTAGCAGTTCCCAATATAGCAAGATTATTGGATTCAGTTCCCCCTGAAGTAAAAATAATATCTTCTGGTGGTACTTGTATAAGCTGGGCCACCATATTTCGTGCTTGCTTCATTTTACGTTCGGATTGCAGCCCAAGACGATGCAAAGAAGACGGATTGCCAAAATCCTCATTCAGACATCTAACTACTTCATCTACTACCTCGGGCAATACCTGGGTAGTAGCGGCGTTATCTAAATAAATTTGTTGCTTCATCTTAGCTCTCCTTTTTTGATATCCTATATTTTATCCCTTAAACTCTTATATTACAAATGTATTTTAAACATAGAAGGAATAAAAAATCCCCCAATGTTCAAGGGGGACCCTCTAATTACTTAGTTTTTACATTACTAGGGTTGTATATCTTAACCAGTTGTACCAACATATCACTAGGTTCAAAGACTAATAATGATTTTTTACCTTCATGCATAAACACAGCATAATACAGACCGCCCCCGCGATTCAAGAAGTAATTAAACCTCTGTTCTATACCCTTATGGTTCAACATCCTCTCAAATCCCTCATCGCTGGTGGGTGCCATTATCTCAAATTCTCTAACATCAGTTGATAATAATCTTTTTCTCTTGGAATTATTGATTATCTTAGCGATATCCAAGATTCCATTGGTAAAGGTGTAGTCATACTCTATACGTTGGTTATTTCTTAGGACATAACAACCATAGGTCAATCCCCCAAATACCAAGGTTATAATGATAATAGGAATATTAATATTACCGTTAAGTATTGCCATAAAATTCATTAATGCAATAAAGCCAAAGAAGATCATACCAGCAAAGGCCAAAACATATATAAAAGTGCTTAGACCGGTGTTTACCTTGCTTACTGACTCTTCTCTAAAATGATCCAACAATATCAGCTCCTTAAATACTATTCTATTTAATAATTATATCATCAGATTGATAAGATTTTAATATTATTCTAACATGTTTGGAACATTAGTGAAAGACCTTAACAGAGAATTTTTCTCCTAATGTATGTAAAATATTTCTTATAAAAGAAGGAATTTAGAAGAAAAATGCGAATTCTATATATGTATCAAAGGAGGAAGATAATTTATGTTCTGTCCATCATGTAATACAAGAAACCAACCTTATAATAATTACTGCTATTATTGTGGATATAAATTAAAAGATAATGATAAAATCCATAGTAATGATCTAAAAGATAGGGATACAAATCTTGTTTTTGAAGATAATCAAAAGAATCAGGGAGACCAATTTATTGATGAAGATCCTATTGATTCTATCGCTACTATTGATGATTTAACCGATATAAGCTCTATTGATACTACTGATAATATTGACAGGATGTATGACTATTTCTTTGAAGGGGATGACCTGTTGAATATTGATGACCAGTTGTTGTTAGATCAAACATCGGAGCTAAATCTAACTACTCAAATGCCTTTGCGTCGATATAAAAAAGATAAATCAGCCTATAAACGTAAAAAAACAATTAATAAACTGTTAACTATATTTTTCTTAATAGCCCTCGCTATTCTAGCTACCTTTGTTGGAATGCGTCGATTTGGTAATAGGGTTTCCCATACACCTAATGTGGGACAATCTATTGCTGTATCTTCCTCTGTTGAGGAGACCACCCTAGATGACAAAAAAGCATATAGAATTGTTTTTAATACAGTAAATGGTGAAGAGATAAGCTTTCTTGGAGAGGTCCTAGAAGTTGAAAACGGCCGGGCTGAATTCATAGTCGAGGAATCTAAGCTTTATTCATATAGCCCGGAATTAAACGAAGATGGACTTTACGTAGTTAATGTAGACGCTATCATCTCAGCGCCTAATTTGTCCGATGCTATAGAAAGGGTATCCATAACTCTTTCTCCTCCTTATAACTACGCTCCTTTTACCCTTCTTCAGCCGTCAACTTCAGAGACGGAATTTCAAGGAGAAACTTCAAAAGTCTCTTTTAAGATTCTTCCTGATTCAGAGCTGTTTATCAACGAACAGGATTATACAGAATTAGTAACTGAAGATGGAAGATTTGAAAAAGAATTTAGCATTCCCTCAGGACAGGATGAACTGGTTCTAAATATTAGGGTTTCTACTCCAGGCTATTTAGATAATATCCAACAGATTATACTGAGAAAATCTCCTATGGATGTGTTATTTACAATAAATGAGTCCTCGCCTATTTCTTCAAATGAACCATGGATTAAGATAAGCGGCACCGTTGATCCTCAAGCTACCATAGAAGCCGACCTGGAAATATTTGGAGAACCTGAAATTGATAAGGATACAGGCGAGTTTACTCTCTACGTTAAAGCAGAACGTCCAGGCTATACTCTTTGCAACTTGACTGCTAAACTTAACGGTAAAGAATCCTCTATAGAAGTTGTACTGGAGAGAAAAACCGATGTGCACACTTATACTTCTACAGCTTGGAAGCCCGTTTATAATGATTTACAGCAAGACGAAACTCTTAGCAACGGAAGGCATTTTGTCTTCAGTGGAAATATTAAGGAGATAATAGAAACCGGAGATAGAAATGTTTTCATTGTAAGCTTATCAGATCAATCAGATTCCGAGGAGCTCTTTTACGTAGAATATTGGGGAAGTTTTGCCTATAGTATAGGGGACCCTGTTAGAGTCTTTGCCAACCGCTGGGGTAACAAAAATGGAATCCCAAGGTTCTTAGCTAAATATATATATGACAGATAATAGAATGAAGATAATAAAAAAAGCCAGATTAGTTCTGGCTTTTTTTATCCGTCTAACTGCTGTAGCTTAATAGGCACTACAAACTCTTTTCCATCTCGCCATACAGTAAATTTAACAATATCTCCTACCTTATATTTATTAATCTCCTCTTTAAGCTCATCAATGGTTTCTACTTTCTTACCCTCCACTCCTATAATTATATCATTTGGCAACAATCCGGCTTTATCTGCAGCACTGTCTCGGCCAATCTGAGCGATAGCTACGCCTTTAGGATATCCATAGGTTTCAACCATTTCATCGGTAACTTCTGCTATCAAAACCCCTATTCCTGGGCGTTCAATCTTGCCCTTTTGAATTAATTCTTCTACTATGGGCATAAATACATTGGAGGGTATGGCAAATCCTAGACCTTCAGCTTTGGATTTAAGAGTGTTCATTCCAATTACCTCGCCCTTGGAATTTACCAGGGCACCACCACTATTACCAGGATTTATGGCTGCGTCTGTTTGAATCATGGTAAACTGATTATTGCCATAGGTAATTTGCCTATTCACTGCACTAACTACTCCTACAGTAACAGTACCGGCTAAAGTGTGACCTAGAGGGTTGCCAATTGCTATAGCTAATTCTCCCTGACGAACTTGGTCAGAATCGCCTATTTTAGCAACGGTAAGATCCGGCTCATTAATTTTTATTACTGCAACATCAGTGACAGAATCTTTACCTACCAAAGTTGCTTGAACTTCTTTGCCTCCCTTTAGAATAACAACTAGTTCATCGGCATTTTCTATTACATGATTGTTTGTTACTATATACCCTTCTTCGCTAATAATAATTCCTGAGCCATAGCCTTCTAATTCTTCTTCATAGATTTGACCAAAAAAGGGTGTTTTCTGCTTTATAACACTTCTACTGGTTATACCAACTACTGCTGGACCAACTTTTTCTGAAATTTCAACTACCGGGTTATCGGAGGTAATAAATAGATCCCCTTTAGCTCCCAGGGAAGGCAACTTATTGGACTCATCTTCCTCTATATCCTTCTCAATGGTAGTCTTATCCTCCCGTCCAACATTTTTCCCTGCAACATTGCTTGAGCCTTGAATATAAGGACTAATATAATACATAGCAACAGCACCTAGTAATAAGAATATAAGTGCTACAGCAGTGTATTTCCAAAAGCCACCTCTTCTTTGATAAGATCTTTCATCAAATTCGTAAAATTCATTCATCTATCTCGCCTCCATATTCTTTCTAATATAATTATAAACTGGTTTTTTGAAGAAAATATGAACTATGTGTAAACAATTTGGAAGCGATCATGAGGATGCTTCTAGTGAAAAAATAAAGGCTGAACCTTTGCCTAAGCTACTATTTACCCATATATTCTCCTGATGCTCTTCTATTATCTTTTTTACTATGGATAACCCTAAACCGGTTCCTCTCTCTCGCCCACTACGAGATTTCTCTACCTGATAAAACCTATCCCATATGTTTGCAATCTCTTCTTTGGGTATACCAATACCTTGATCCTGTATTTTCACATATACTTTTCCTCTGTTCTTCCATGTTTTTATTATAATTTTGCCCTGATGACGATTAAACTTAATGGCATTGTCCAGCAGATTTATTATTACTTGCTTAATACGATCGGGATCGGCTTTTACCATGCATTTATTTGATTGAAAGTCTATCTCAACATCTATTTCTTTCGCATTAATTTTTTCTTCTTGAGCTATTATTAATCGTCTAATCTGCTCATTTATATCAAATACTTGAATATTTAAAGGAAACTGTCCAGACTCAATCTGAGAAAGATCTAAAAGTTCATTAATTAATTTATTTAATCTTTCAGTTTCTTCCAATGCAATAGTCAAATATTTTTCCTGTTCTTCGGGATCAAAAGTTTTATCCAATACTCCTTGTATATACCCTCTCATAGAAGTTAAAGGGGATCTTAACTCGTGGGACACATTTGCTACAAAAGTTCGCCTCATATCTTCTAACCTCTCTAATGAATCTGCCATTGCGTTAAAGCTTAAGGCCAATTGTCCAGTCTCATCTCGGCTAGAAACATTGACCCTTCGCTTATAATTGCCGCTGGCAATTTCCCTGGATACCTCACTCATTTGACTTAAAGGCTTGGAAATTCTTCTAGATGTCCAATACAAAAGCACGACAGCTAATACAGCAGAGAATAGAGTGGCTTTCCAAATATCGGCATATATGTCATATAACACAAGATTTATTTCCTCTATTGGCGTGTGGAAGAATATAGCACCTTTTATGCTGCCGCTTATTTTCAATGGTATTCCAACTGTTAAAACAGGAACAGAAAATCGCTCTCCAAATTTACCAATATTTTTAATTATATTTCCCCTTAAAACGTTGATTATCTCTTCTTTTGAAAAAGGCGTAATTTCCATTTCATAATCTGCGCCTTTTGGGTTATATTGAAATTGCAAAAGACCAATATCTCCTACTACTCTTACCACCCATATACTGGTATTCTCATAACTTGTTATTCCATCACTAATAAGCTCCATATACTCACGGGAAACCCATCCTCTATCATATAGTTCATAATGCCTATTTAACTCCCTTGCTTCTCTTATTAATTCTTCCTCAGTAGTTCTAATCACATATCTTTGCAAAGCACTGGAAAGAAATAAGCTTAGGGTAATTAAGGTTATAAGCATTATTACCATATAAGTAACCATCAGACGAGTAAACAATGAACGAAACATTATTTCACCTCAAACTTATAGCCCACACCCCAAACAGTCTTAATGGACCAATTGCTGTCTTCAATCTTTAATTTTTCCCTAAGCCGCTTTATGTGAACATCCACTGTTCTTGAATCACCATAAAAATCATATCCCCACACCTGTTCTAACAACTGTTCTCTGGTGAAGACTTTGTTGGGATGTGATGCTAGAAAATAAAGTAATTCCAACTCTTTCGGAGGACATTCTATAGTTTCACCCTTTAATGTAACTGTATAATCCGATATATTTATAGTGAGATTGGGATATGAAACAACCTGTCCATCCTCACTTGTACCCATGGATCTCCTAAGTACCGCTTTAACCCTGGCTATAAGCTCCTTAGGATCAAAAGGTTTAACAATATAGTCATCAGCCCCTAACTCTAGCCCTAAGACCTTATCAAAGGTCTCTCCTTTAGCTGTAAGCATTATTATAGGAATATGGCTTATCTTTCTTATATTTTTACATACCTCCCAACCATCCATACCTGGCAGCATTATATCTAGTATCACCAAATTTGGAGGGTTGTTTCTAAATGCTTCTAAGCATGAAATTCCATCCAAGTAGCATTCAGTTTTATATCCTTCTTTTTCAAGATATAGTTTTATCAATTGGCTAATATTGGGATCATCATCTACAATCATGATTTTTATATTGGATCTATCCATATATTTAACTCCTTTCCCAGACTCATCTACTTTATTTTTTATTATATAAATAAAATTCTATTTTGAAAAGGCATTGCCTTTTTATAATTCTGGTATAAATTATCAGAAAAAAGAAGGATTAAGTAAAATTATGTAGAATTTAATAAGGTATGTACTAACTCACTATTTTATATACAACTTGGAAATAGGAGGAAGTGTAATGACAAAAGTCAAAAATTTTTTTCAAAAGAATAACCTTTTGAATAGGAAAAAGGTTAATTCAATCAAAAAAATAAAAAAGATGGGCATCCATAGTATTCGGCTTAAACTTATCGCAGCTTTTTTAGTACTCATTATACCTATTATTATTCTAGGTGTAGCATCCCATAGAGTGGCTTCTAGCAAAATTGAGGATATCACTCAAAATTCTACCATTCAATCAATGGCTCAAACTGAAAGATACCTAGATCTACTTTTTTCACAAATAGAAACTATGGCGAAACAGTTTTTAGCCAATCCATCCATACAGGAATATTATAAATACAAACGAACACCTGTAAAAACATCTACTTTTGAGGAAAGTACCTTAAGGACAAACGCTACATCAGCACTTAATAGTGCTATGATGGGTATGGATTTATTATCTTCAATTACTATATTAACTGATGGTGATTCAACATTACATACTTCATCTAATCTTTCACCTAAATCGTTAAACTGGGAAGATATAAAAGAATCATCTTGGTATCAACAGGCTTTAGAATCTCGAGGTGGTTCTTGGATAGATGAGCATAAAGAAATTGACGATGCTACCCTCGATAAAAACTATGCTTTTTCATACATCAGTAAATACTATGATGTTAATCTGGGAAAAACACTAGGAATACTTGTTATTGATATAAAAAAGAAAGAAATTCAAGAGTTGCTAGAAGGGATAAAACTTGGTGAATCTGGAGAAATTCATTTAATTACTCCTGGTGGTGTTGATATAACTCCTGCTACATTAAATGGAGAAAACTCAGAAGATGGACAAATACCATTAACTGAACATGACTTTTTCCCACTGATAAAAGAAGATACGGAAGCCAGCAATTACATGCATGTTAATTACAAAGGTACTGAACATCTTGTTATATATAACAAGGTCGAAGGTACTGACTTTATTTTAGTAGGACTTATCCCTATGTCTGAAATATTGAAAGAAACTGAGCAAATATACTTAAACACCATGGTGCTGGTTGTTATTGCAGCACTTATAGCTCTATTTTTAGGATTATTTATATCATCTAATATGGGACGAACCATTAACGAATTAGTAAACGTAGCTGGACAAGCTGCCCAAGGGGATCTAACGGTAGTTCCAACTACCAAGCGAAAAGATGAACTTGGAGTATTAACAACAAGCATTAGATCCATGATTGCAAATACCAGAAACCTTATTGAGCAGGCTTCTATGATCTCACAGAAGGTTTCAAGTTCTTCATCAACTGTAGCTGCAACATCTGAAGAGGCATCTGCATCTTCTCATGAAATTACTAGAGCAATCCAAGAAATAGCCCAAGGTGCAGCTGAACAGGCACATGAAGCCGAGCAAGGAGTAACTACTATGGAGCAGCTGGCAACTAGAATTAATATGGTTATGGAAGATGCTAAAGTTATAAATGATATTTCCAAGGACACTACAGAGCTTACTCGCCAGGGATTATCTTCAATTAACAATCTGAATGAAAAAGCTGCTGAGACAACAGCTATTACAAAGAATATTATTGAATCTATTGAACAACTCAATGAACATTCTCTCTCTATTGGCAAAATTATTAAGGTAATTGATGGTATAGCTGATCAAACAAATCTCTTAGCTTTGAATGCTGCTATAGAAGCAGCTCGTGCTGGAGAAATGGGCAGAGGCTTTGCTGTAGTGGCTAACGAAGTTAAGAAGCTTGCAGAACAGTCCATAGAAGCTACTAAAGAAATAGCCGCAATAATTAACCAGACTCAGCAGCAGACTGAAGTAACTGTAAAGCAAGCCCAAAGAGCAGATGACATTGTAGAATCACAGAATGAAGCCGTTAGTGCTACAGTAGCTGTTTTTGAGAGAATTGCCTCCTCTATGGATACTCTATCACAACGCATAAATGAAATCTTAAGTAGAATTACTGAAATGGATTCCCACAAAAACAGAGCCATAGAGTCCATGCAAAATATTTCAGCGGTTTCACAAGAATCAGCTGCTTCAGTGCAAGAGGTTACTGCTTCTACTGAAGAACAGTTAGCGGGTATAGAAGAGTTAGCTGCCTTTGCCCAAGAATTAAATGAAGTATCTATCCAGTTAACTGAAGCTATTAACAAATTTAAAGTTTAATTTCAAGATCAATATCTTTATATAAAACAGAAAAAGCAGAAAAGAATCTAACTTATGATTCTTATCTGCTTTTTATTTATGGCCTATACCGCTGGTGTCTAACGTTCCCAATAATACCATTATGGGCATTAACACTAATAACATGAGGAATATAATGAATACTATTCTGAAAATCTCTGGATCAAGGGGCAGTTTATCCATCTCAGTATAGCTGTTTGTAACTATATATAGTATTATAAATCCCGGGATGTTTCCTATCAAACCTAAAAGTAGCCCCTTAGTGAACCGGTTTTGCTTTACAAAGCTTCCAAACTTTTTTCCGTACTGAAACCAAAATACACAAGAGGGAATGCCTGTGCCCAGTATTACCAGCCATACTGGTAAGGGTAATGGAAAGCCTAGTAACCTTATCCTATATACTATCCAAAAAAGGCCTAAAGATATAATACTCACTGCTAAAAGGATAAAGAGATTTATGATCATTAGCCTTGTTCCCTCTATAAGATGCATATCGCTCTTTGGTAGTACTTTTACTTTTTTTGTTTTAAGAAACATTGTAAACCCCCTACTTCAATTCAACAATAGTCACTCCTGATTCACCTTCGCCAAACTTACCTAGTCTAAATGAAGCTACATGAGGATGATGTCTCAAATGCTCGTGTATGCCACTTCTAAGGGTTCCAGTCCCCTTACCATGTATCAGTACAACTTCTTTAAGACCAGCTAAAAAAACATCATCTAAATAGCGATCTACGTTTATTATAGCTTCTTCTACATTTTGGCCTCTTACATCTAACTCCATAGATACAGACTTTCTTTTTACTGACAGGGACGATGAATAAGTATTTGGGGTCTTGCTTTGCTTATCATCAATTCTCCTGAGATTTGATATATGAACATTAATCTTCATAATACCTACTTGTACCTGCACCTCATCTCCCTGTTCAGAAATGCTAAGTACTTGTCCAGTCTGATCAAGGTTTGAGATATATACCGATTCTCCTGGCTTAAGATTTTTAGGAGGCTTCATCAAACCCTTAGATGGTTGCATGGAATCTTCTAATGCCTTTTCCATATCATCAAGGCTATGCTTAAGTCTCTCCCTTGCCTGCTCTAATGCCCTGCGGTGTTTCTTTTCTTGGCTCTGCTGAGCTAGCTTGCGAATTTCACGAATTATACTGTCCGCTTGTTCTTTAGCCTGTCTTAAAATATTTCTAGCCTCCCGCCTTGCTTGTTGTAATATCTTTTGTTCCTTTTCTTTTATCTCTCCTTCTTTCTCTTCTAGTCGTTTCTTTATCCTTTGAACCTCATCTAAATATGATTTAGCTTTCTCTCGCTCTTCCTGGGCTTGAATTCTATTTCTCTCCATATCTGAAAGTACATCTTCAAAACGTAAATCTTCTTGACTTATAAATTCTTTAGCACGTTCTATTAACTCCTCTTTAAGACCTAGACGTCTTGAAATTTCAAAAGCGTTACTTTTTCCTGGTATACCCATCAGCAAGCGATAAGTAGGACGCAAGGTCTCTACATCAAATTCCATAGATGCATTTTCCATACCTTCCTGGGTTAAGGCAAAAATCTTAAGCTCACTGTAGTGAGTAGTCGCCATGGTACAAACGCCTTTTTTACAAAGAAAATCCAGAATAGCCATGGCCAATGCCGCACCCTCAGTGGGATCAGTGCCTGCACCTAGTTCATCAAACAACACCAAAGACTTATCATCAGCTTGCTCTACTATTCGGGCAATATGAACCATGTGAGAAGAGAAAGTACTAAGGCTCTGTTCAATACTTTGCTCATCACCAATATCAGCAAAAACTCCCTTAAATATGCCCATTTGACTCCCGTAGTCCGCTGGGATGTGCAGTCCAGATTGAGTCATGAGTACAAACAATCCCGCTGTCTTAAGGGTTACTGTCTTACCTCCAGTATTTGGTCCAGTGATAACCAATACTTTTGCTTTTTGACCTAATCTTATAGTAACAGGAACAACCTCAGCCTTATTAATTAAAGGATGGCGCCCATTTAAGATATTAATACAGGGTTCCGAGACTAATTCAGGACGTATGCCGTTGTAGGATCTACTAAAGCTGGCTTTGGCAAATATCATATCTAATCTGGCAAGTATATACAAATTATTTAGTATGCTGTCATGGCAAGATTGCACTTTGGTGGTCAAATCCATAAGTATTCTTTCTATTTCTCTTTCTTCCTCCAGATACAATTGCCTGAGTTCATTGTTAGCTTCCACTACCGGCATAGGTTCTATAAATAATGTAGCTCCGCTAGAAGATTGATCGTGAATCATTCCAGGCACATTAGCCCTATGCTCTTGCTTTACCGGTACCACATAACGACCATTTCTAATAGTGACAATGGGCTGTTGGAGAAACTTTTGGAATTGAGGAGAATGTATAAGACTATTTAATCTCTCCCTTACTCTCTCATTTGTCTTTTGAATTTTTCTCCTTATATTAGCCAACTGTGGACTGGCATAATCAGTAATTTTATCTTCAGATTCTATACATCTAAATATCTCATCCATTAGCCATTTATGCCTTTGCAGCTTTTCTACCAAATCCATAATAATAGGGATATTTTCTGGATCAGGGTATTTGGCTATCTCATCCTTTACTCTATTGGTTGTTTTCAATACTGAACCTACCTGTAGTAGTTGATCAGCTGACAGTAGAGATCCTATTTTTGCCTTGTGCAAAATTGTTTCTATATTTGGAAAAATATCCATAGGAGAATATCCTGCGAATGTAAGAAAAGAACAAGCTTGAGAGGTTTCCTGTAACATTAACTCCACTGTAGAGATATCCGATACGGGGTTAATATCTTTAATCAAGGCCTTACCCATTTGTGAAAGGGCATGCTCTTCTAGCATAGAAATAATCTTGTTGTATTCAAGTACCTTAAGTGTTCTTTGATCCAAGTTCATTACCTCCTAATATCTGACCCCTTTTCCTACCCTATTATAACCTGATTAATAATAAAAAGATAGATTTGATAATAATTTTAAACACAAAAAAAGGCGCATTGCTGCACCATAATAAGAATACCAAGAGTACTAAATAGAGTCTGCTATTTTATCAATATGCCCCTTGAGCTTAAGATATAGATCAACAAGTTCTGCACCTATTCTAACCTCTTCATGGGTATACCCTCTGTCATAGTAGCCATCATAATCTATATTTTGGCCGTCCATTTTTGCACATAAAATACCGTTTAAAATATCACATTTGGAAATGTTATTCTCAATATTTTTAATAATCTCATGGATTTGCCTATTATCCACTATGCTTCCCCCATCTTTATCTACTTACTTCCCATATTCATACTTTATCAGTTGTTGTAAATTAATAAGCTCTCTATTGAAATTCTTTATTTGTTGCTAAAATCCTCTATTTCCTATAAATTTCCCAAAAGAATTTTACTTAAGTTAATTCCATTACTAATATATGCATATTTTCCCCAGTTATTCATTATTTATACCATAAAACAGCAATTTTTATGGATTTTTGCATGTTTTATTGCCGCCTAATCTTTTTAGGCAAATCGTATATGTTAACTCTTTCACGTTCAAATGGCTTTGAGTTGTTTTTGAGCTGCTCTATTTCCTTTTGCAAGCGTTTGATCTCGTCCTTTTGCTTAATTACTTCATCAGCTAGATTAATGGCTGTCAGAATAGCTAACATAGAAGTGCTAAGTGGTGGTTGCTTTGAGGCTAGTTCTTCCATTTTCTTATCTACGTAAATGGCTACTCTATGTATATATTCTTCTGATTCCGTACCTCTTACTGCATACTCCCGCCCACCTATTCTAACAATAACTTTATTTTTTTTGCACAAGAGCAACGTCCCCCTTCTATTAAATTCCTTGGGAATAGGGTCAAAACAAGAAGTAGGATGTTGAGTTTCTTAGGTCCATTATATATTATTTGACATTTTTGTACAAGCTAATTTGTCGAAATAAATAAAAAGGCTTCCCATATCTATCACCAGATCCGTCAGGGAAGC
>CALKWV010000032.1 GCA_938003915.1 uncultured Bacillota bacterium
CCTCTTATGGATAGTATTGCCAAGAACGCCAAGAGTAAGAGAGAGAAGGTGACAATATGAGGGAAAGTCCTTGGTTCAATCTTATATTTATGTTTATCATTACAGCTATCTTAACTGGTATTTTATCAGGGATATATGAGTATACAAAGCCCATAATTCAAACCAATGAGGATATTGCCATAAAAAAAGCCCATCTGTATGCATTTAATATAGAATATCCTGCTGATGCTTCCCCCGGTGAGATTGAAAAAATCTACCATGACAAGATTCAAGTAGAGACTACAGATGAAACTCAAGTATATGTTGCAAAAGATAGGGATGGTAAACCAGAAGCTTATGGTTTTACCTTTGCTGGCGGAGCTTTATGGGGAGAGATAGAGGGCATCATAGTTCTATCTCCTGATTTGAAGAAAGTAATAGGACTGGATTTTACTGAGCAGAATGAAACCCCAGGGCTTGGGGGAAGAATTGACGAGCCAGAATTTAAGGAACAGTTTAGGGGTGTAGAGTTAAATAGTGAGGGTGCTCCATTGACTTATAGAACAACATCCCAGTCAGGTCAAATAGATGCCATTACGGGAGCTACTTTAACCTCCAATTCTGTATTAGAAATTATAAACAAAACTATAGAGGGTGCTAAGAAAAGTATAGGTGGTGATGAGGGTTGAGGAGCGAAATTAAGACAATAACGGAAAAGGATCTTTGGACGGAAAATCCGGTTATAAGGCAGATCTTGGGAATATGTTCTGCCCTAGCTGTAACCAATTTAATGGCAAATACCTTTATTATGGGTATGGGCGTCACCTTTGTAACGGCTTTTTCTAGCATGACGGTTTCTTTTTTAAGGCATGTTATCCCTAGAAGGATCAGAATGATGGTACAGACTTTAATTATTGCTTCTTATGTTATCATTGTGGATATTATCCTTAAGGCTTTTTTGCCAGAGATTAGTGCTAATCTAGGCCCTTATGTAGGCCTTATTATTACCAACTGCATTATAATGGGACGCTGTGAAGCCTATGGTCAAAGCAACCCTCCATTACTTGCTTTCTGGGATGGAATGATGTCAGGACTTGGCTACACAATGGTGTTAATGTTTATTTCTTTTATCCGTGAACTCATGGGATTTGGGACACTATTTGGTATTCCTATCCTAGGAGATTGGTGGACTAGGTGGACTATTATGGTTATGCCGGCAAGCGCCTTTTTTGTCCTGGCAATAATAATTTGGATTGTTCAGGCCAGGCAGTCTAAGAAAAGTGTATAAAGGAGGCTTATATTAATGGATATAAACCCAATTGTAATATTCTTTGCATCCATATTTACCAGCAATATTGTGTTAACCAACTTTTTGGGAATGTGTTCATATTTGGCTATATCAAAGGATTTAAAATCTTCTTGGGGTCTTGGGCAGGCAGTTATATTTGTTATGACCATAACTACTATCCTTAACTATCTAGTCTATAAGTATATCCTTATACCTGCAGGTTTGGAATATCTAAGATACATAGTATTTATTATTGTTGTTGCTGCATTTGTACAATTATTGGAGATGATTCTTGAAAGGTTTATACCAGGCTTATACTATACTCTTGGAATATTTCTACCTCTTATTACTGTAAACTGTGCCATCCTAGGAGTTGCCCTCTTTATGGTTATTAGGGAATATACTTTTCTCCAATCCCTAGCCTATGGTGCCGGAGGAGGCATAGGATGGGCATTGGCTATAGTGGCTTTGGCTGGAATCAGGGAAAAAGTAGATGAGACTAAGATCCCAAAGGGACTACAAGGACCAGGTTTTGCTTTGATTGTTACTGGGATAATGGCCATGGCTTTTGTAGGGCTATCGGGCATAGCCAATATTCAGTAGGGGGAGATATAAGTGGCGGTACTTATAACCACATCTATAATTACAGCTATTGGGGTTTTTCTAGCTGCATTATTAACGATGGCAGAGCGTTTCTTGCTTGATTACGGTGTTTGTAAAATAACCATAAATGGAGACAAAATTTATGAAGTAAAGGGAGGCAATCATCTGTTAGGCAGCTTACAAGAGCAGGATATATTTATACCTTCTGCTTGTGGCGGAAGGGGAAGCTGTGGTCTTTGTAAAGTCAAAGTATTGGAAGGAGGGGGACCCCTTTTACCAACTGAAACCCCATATCTAACCAAAGAGGAGATAGAAAATAATACGAGGCTGGCCTGTCAGGTTAAGGTAAGAAATGATATTGAGATTGTAATTCCTGAAGAGTTATTTAGCATTAGAGAATATGAAGCCAAGGTAGTTAGCATCAAGGATCTAACCTATGATATAAAATATCTTAGCCTTAAGCTAAAAGAAGATGAGACTATAGACTTTGTTGCAGGTCAATATGTACAGCTAAAAATCCCTTCATATGGCAATATCAAGGATGAAGTATATAGGGCCTATTCTATAGCATCGCCTGAATCCAATAAGAATCAGATAGACTTAATTATTAGAAGGGTGCCCAATGGCATTGCTACTACATATATTTTTGATTATCTAAAAGAAGGAGATACTATATTTTTTAACGGTCCCTATGGGGATTTCTATCTAAGAGATAGCCATCGAGAGATAATTTATATTGCTGGAGGTTCAGGATTGGCTCCTATTAAGTCTATGCTGCACAAAATGGTTGAGGAAGGAATTAATCGAAAAGCTACTTTCTTCTTTGGCTGTGTTAGTGGAAGGGATCTTTACTTTATAGAAGAGATGAAAAATTTTGAAGAAAAACTTCCAAATTTTAAATTTATTCCTGCTCTATCCGATCCTAAGCCTGAAGACAATTGGTCAGGAGAAACTGGATTAATCACGGAAGTGGTAGATAGGCATATAAGTAGCGGTGGCGATTATGAGGCGTATTTGTGCGGCAGTCCTGGCATGATAAATGCCAGCATAAAAGTATTAGAGAGCAAGGGAATTCCTGAGGAGCATATATATTACGATAAATTCTAAGGAGGTGGAGCATATGAAACAGACACCAGAACTAGATCGTATTCAGCAGTTGATGCAGCCAGGTGTTATAAGCAAAGACGGCTTTTTGGGTAATGATACAAGAAACCTAGCTGACATTTTAGCGGATGATCAGCGAATTGTAACAAATCTGGGATTTACCCATCAAGAGCTGGCCGATGCTATGGAAGAAATAACTGAGGCTGGAAAACAGGCCTTTGGCAACCCAGTATTAGTACGAGGTTTTTTGGAGGTTACAGTTGATAGCTCCAAGGGTAAAATTGCAAGCCCTTTTGGTGGATTATATGACAAAGAAAATGTTATAGTAGTGAATAAAAAAACAGGCGAAACCATTAGATGGACTACACTTAATATACATATGATAAGAGATCATGGTTTTTATGAAGGAAAGGGCTCATATTTTCGTGTTGAACCTGAAGATTTAGTTAGGGTGTTAGAATTATAAATTAAATAAATGTTAAATTTACAAAACCCTTATTCTGTGTTATTATGGAAAATATTAATATGGAATTTATTTAGTTCTTATATACGTTGCACAGAGTAAGGGGGGTCCCATTTGAATACCTTATTGCGGTTATTATCCTATATTTTGACTAGATTGACTGCGTTAGCAGTTATAGCTATTCTAATTATTTTAGCTATTTTTATTGGCTTCGACTGGGCTAATATCAATGTAATTGTCAATGAAGCTTTGACTGAGCGGGCTGAGGTAATACTTACAAAACAGGAAACCACAGAGCTTAATAAATACTTTACTCAAGAGTATTTGGATAGAGATCCATTATTGTTAAGAAATCCATATGAAAACTATGATATTACCAGCTATGACCATCGAATAAAGATAAAAAAACTATGGGTATGGCCATGGCAGGATAAAACCAAAGTAGTTGTAGAAGAAATTGTTACCCGTATAGAAGGTAGCAGTAATAATGATGAAGAATCAGAAGAGACAGTTATACCTGCTTGGGAGAGTGGAGAAAAGATCATTGTTATGGAAAAGAACGGCAGATGGCGAATTGAAAATATAATCCTTTCCAAAGCTATAGAGCCAGAAATAGAAGAAAATCAAGTCGAACAGCAAGAAAATGAACAAGAAAATCAGCATGAGGAAGATCTAGATGATCAATCAGAAGGGCAACAAGGGGATGGACAGGAATAATGGGCTGCATATAATGCAGCTTTTTTTATTCTTGGCCTTATTTGTGATATAATATCTTAAGTTTTTTTCGTCATGATGTAAATAGCATAAACTGTCAAAATATAAACAGCATAAATGAATAATTATAGATATTTGAAGCAAATGTATTTGTGAAATGTAGGGAGGAGTATAAATGAGACTAAGATCTTTAACTATAGGCAATGTCAAACTTCCCAACAATGTATTTCTTGCTCCCATGGCAGGAATAACGGATCTTCCCTTTCGCTTAATATGTAAAGAATTTGGGTGTGGTATGGTTTATACTGAAATGGTAAGCGCTAAAGGCTTGTATTTTGGAAGTCAAAAAACAGAAGAATTACTACGAGTTCATCCCAAGGAGCATCCTATAGGTGTACAAATATTTGGTTCGGAGCCAGAGGTAATGGGGTTAATGGCAGAGAAAATATCTAAGCAAGATATTGAGTTAATAGATATTAATATGGGTTGTCCCGCTCCAAAGATTGTAAAAAACGGACAGGGTTGCGCCCTTATGAAGGATGTAGATAGGGTGCGTAAGATAATAAGAGCCGTAGTAAAGCACTCATCCAAACCTGTTACTGTAAAGATAAGAAAAGGTTGGGACGACACTCAAGTAAACGCGGTAGAAGTTGCAAGAGCTGCTATGGAAGAAGGTGCAGCAGCAATTACAGTTCATGGAAGGACTCGGGAGCAATTTTATTCAGGCAATGCAGACTGGGATATAATTAAAGAGGTCAAAGAAGCTGTGGATATACCAGTGATAGGAAATGGTGATATATTTACGCCTGAAGCAGCTGCAAAGATGCTTGACTATACCGGTTGTGATGGTGTTATGATTGCTAGAGGAGCCCAAGGTCAACCTTGGATTTTTAGGGATATAATACATTACTTAAAAACAGGGGAAATACTTCCACAGCCAACGCCAAGGGAGAGGATAAATATTGCACTAAAACAGCTAGATCTAGCTGTGGAGTTTAAAGGAGAAAATTTAGGTGTAATAGAAATGCGAAAGCATATAAGTTGGTATTTAAAAGGCATGAGAAATGCTAACTCTGTAAAAAACACCATAAATAGGATGAATTGTAAAGAACAGATTAAAAAAACCCTTTTGGAGTATATAGAAAAAGAGTATAATTAGGAAAAAACAAAAATTAGTAAGCTATGCCAGGAGGAGCTTATGAAAAGAATTGTAAGCATTAGTATAGGATCTTCTTCTAGGAATCACAGGGTTGAAACACAGATTCTAGGCCAAAAATTCCTAATTGAGCGAATTGGTACAGATGGAGATATTAAAAAAGCCATTGAGATAATAAAAGAGCTCGATGGCAAGGTAGATGCTTTTGGCATGGGTGGAATTGATATTTATCTTTATAGTAAAAGGAGAAGGTATGTATTAAGGTCTGCTTTGCCTATCCTTAAAGCTGCTGTGAAAACTCCCATTGTAGATGGCTCGGGTTTAAAAAACACCCTAGAAAGAAGGGTAGTTAGATTTATTAATGACGAATGTGGTATTAACCTAAAGGATAAAAAAATATTATTAGTTTGTGGTTTGGATAGATTTGGGATGGCAGAGGCATTTGAATCCTTAGGCGGGAAGGTTACTTACGGGGACTTGATGTTTGCTTTAGGCATAAAAATTTCAATAAATAGTTTGGCGGCACTTCACAAAATAGCAACTGTTTTTATGCCTATTGCTAGCTGGCTGCCTTTTAAAATGCTATATCCAACTGGAAAAGATCAAAATTCCAATATACCAAAATACCATAAACATTATTATAATGCGGATATTATTGCAGGGGATTTCATATATATAAAAAAGCACATTCCGAAAGAGATGGAAGGGAAAATAATTCTAACAAATACAGTAACTCTAGAAGATATAGATTTTCTAAGGGAGCGAGGAGTAAAAATGTTAATAACCTCAACTCCTGAATTAAATGGAAGATCCTTTGGTACCAATGTAATGGAAGCGGTGCTCCTTAGCTTGATTAACAAGAGACCAGAGGAAATATCTCCACATAATTATGAAGAATTAATAGCAAAGACTGGATTTAAACATCGTGTGGAAATATTAAATTAAGTAGTAAAGTATGCTAAAAGAAGGGAGAAAGAAAGTGAGTCCTTTTGCAATAGTAGGTGACTATGATAGAGGGCATAGATATATAAAAAGCCATCCAATTTTGAAATTGTTACCTTTAAAATGGGCTGAAAGGATGATACCTAAGACAAAAGCTAGACTTACTGATATTATATATGATAATGAATATGAAAAAAAACTGGGATACATAATAGATGTACCCGGTTTTTTTATTGATGAGGACAAACTTAAAGATAAAGATAGGGCTAAATTGATAGAGGATATAATCCGCTTATTACAGATCAACAATATACAAGTACTAGTTTTTCCATTATGGAGAAAATATTTAACACTTGAAGAAAAGTTTTATCTGGAAGAAAACTCAATAATTTTGTTGGATGGTAGCTTGTTGAGATTGGTATCTTTAATAGCAACAGTTGAGAAGTTGTTTGGAATACTTAAGGCAAAGCAAAGTGAAATGGAAGTAGGAATATGGGGAGCGGATAGTAATATAGGACAATTGTGGGTAGAATTTTTAGCGCCTTTTTTAAACTACCTAACAATAGGGGGTAATGATATAAAGAGTTTAGAAAGACTTAGCAATAAAACTCTTTATGATACTGGTTTGTCTTGCCAAGTCACATTAGATCCAAATCAATGCCTTATTAATAAGGATATAATTATTTTATGTTCTATTCCCCAAGAGGGGAATTTCTTTGGCAAAAATAGAATAGTTATATTTTCCTCCAGCTTGTCCCATGAATATTTCGTTATTGAACAAAAATATCAGTCAGGTATATTAATAGAATCAGGTTGGATTTTATTAAACTGGGATTTAAAGTTACCTAAGGAAACAAAAGCATGGAATAAGATAGGAGCATTGGAAGCAAATTTATTTACTGTGGATAATTTATATCGGGATATTTTATTGAACTATCCCATGAGTTTAAATACCATTCAAAAGGTAAAAGAAATATTGAAAAAATATGGAGTAATTTACAAGGGCATGATATCAAATAATGAAATTATGACATATGATGGTTTTCGTAGGTATTATTTTAGAAATTACCTTGACAAATAGAATATTGGTGCTATAATATATTCAATAATTTTAGAGTGAAAAAGCACTGTAGCCGCTATAAGCTGCATTCAGTGCTTATTGTATTAATATGCGAAATATTTTCCTTAACACCACTGGAATAAAAGAGAGATAAAGGCATATATTATCATCATATCTTTTACCGTTGTCCTAGGAAATTCTAATTAATCTTAGAAGAAATGTGTAAAAGATTTAATAATATATATAAATAGAATAGGTTAATTAAAGGGGAGACTTGGATATGCTAAACAAAGAAATTATTTTGACACATGAAGGTGTAGCAAAGCTCGAGGAGGAGTTAAACTACTTAAAAACTGTAAGACGGAGAGAAATTGCAGAAAGGATAAAACAAGCTATTGCTTTTGGAGATTTGAGTGAAAATTCAGAGTATGATGAGGCCAAAAATGAACAAGCATTTATAGAAGGACGAATTGTTGCTTTGGAAAATATGCTTAGAAATGTCCGGGTTATTGACGATGAAGACATTACCACTGATCGAGTAAGTATTGGCTCTACTGTAAAAATATTGGATATAGAGTTTGATGAGGAATTAGAGTATACTATTGTGGGTTCTGCAGAGGCAGATCCAGGACAAAATAAAATCTCTAATGAATCTCCTGTAGGCAAAGCTTTAATCGGCAAACAAATAGGTGATATAGTTGATGTAAATGTGCCTGATGGAGTAATTAAATTTAAGATACTTGATATAAACAAATAAATTATTTATAATAGCTTTGGAATTATTTATAAACATTTGGTTATCAGTATAAATTGGGAAAGGTAATGATGTGGATGAGTGAAACTAGAGATGAAGGAATAATAGAAGAGAACTTAAATGAAATCCTAAGGGTTAGAAGGGAAAAGCTTGCTAAGTTACGCCAAGCAGGTAAAGATCCTTTTAAAATAACAAAATTCAACCCTACTCATAAATCTATTACTATACTCAATGAATTTGAGTCCCTTGAAAACCAAGAGGTAGTCATAGCAGGGCGTATTATGACAAAAAGAGTTATGGGTAGGGCTAGCTTTGCCCACATCTTAGATAGTGAAGGCCAAATCCAAATTTTTGTTCAAATAAATGAATTAGGAAAAGAAGCCTATGAAGATTTTAAAGCTATGGATATTGGTGATATCATAGGCGTAAAAGGAGATGTCTTTAGAACCAAAAAGGGAGAAATTTCCGTAAGGGCTAAAGAGATAACACTTTTGGCAAAATCACTGCAACCTTTGCCAGAAAAATGGCATGGACTCAAGGATACGGACCTCCGATATAGGCAGAGACATGTGGATTTGATAGTAAATCCTGATGTCAAAAAAACTTTTATTATTCGCTCTAAAGTAATACAGCAGATTCGTAATTATTTAGATGCTAGAGGATTTATAGAGGTAGACACTCCTATATTGCATAATACAGCTGGTGGTGCAGCAGCTAGGCCTTTTATTACTCATCATAATACACTGGATATAGATATGTATTTGCGTATTGCTACTGAGTTACATCTAAAGAGACTTATAGTTGGTGGTTTTGACAAGGTATATGAGATGGGACGCATTTTCCGTAATGAAGGAATGTCCATAAAACATAATCCTGAGTTTACTAGCATTGAGCTTTATCAGGCTTATGCAGATTATGAGGATATGATGGATCTAACCGAGGATATGATAGCTACTGTAGCGAAGGAAGTTTTGGGAACCACACAGATTGAGTATCAAGGACAGCCTATAGATTTAACACCTCCTTGGAAGCGTATGACCATGATAGATGCGGTAAAGGAATATACAGGCATTGATTTTAATTCCTTTACAGAGGATGAGGAGGCAGCTAGAGCTTTAAAAGAAATTGGTATAGATCTAGATAAGCCTGTGACTTGGGGTGAAGCATTGAATATAGCTTTTGAAGAAAGGGTAGAGGATAAATTAATTCAGCCCACCTTTATCATCAATTACCCTGTTGAAATCTCACCTTTGGCAAAAAGGATGAATGAAGATCCTCGTCTCACATATAGATTTGAGCTTTTTATAACTGGACGAGAGCTAGCTAATGCATTTAGTGAGCTCAACGATCCAATAGATCAGAAGGAGAGATTTATGGAACAGGCTAAACAAAGGGCTGCTGGAGATGAAGAAGCTCATATGATGGATGAAGATTTTGTAAATGCATTGGAAATAGGTATGCCGCCTACAGGTGGATTAGGCATTGGAATAGATCGTCTAATTATGCTGTTGACTGATTCATATTCCATTCGAGATGTTATTTTATTCCCTACCATGAAACCAAGGGATTAATAAAATATGAACAAAATGTAAATTATGTAGCCGGGAAAGCCCGGCTACTTGTTGATTTTTGGGATTTGTTTTATAATTGTTGATAAGTTGCATTAGACATATATAATATGTTTTTGTTTTAATAATATTATGAATATTTATTATTCGGAAGTTGTCATTGCAAAGGTGGGGTATAATGTATAGAGTTAAATTAAGTAAAGAACGAGTACGGAATCATATTCAGTATGATTGGTGGAAATATTTAGCCGGTATTCTTATTACAATTTTCTTGTGGAATATGATAACTACAATTTCAAGGCCTAAAACACCTGCAGATAAGAAGTTGGAAATTTTTCTAGTGGGGGATTATGTATTAAGTGAATTTACGGAGAACTTGGCTAATGACATTTTAAAAGATTTTCCTCATTTGATGGAAGTCAATGTAATTAATATTCCTTTAGGTGAAGATATGGAAATGGATTATATGGGTAGGCAAAAGCTTATGGTCATGTTCGGTAGCCAGACAGGGGACATATACATTTTTAGCAAGGATGAATTTGAAAAATTTGTAGTTCAGGGTGCATTTATTCCCCTTGATGATTTTATTAATGAAAATAAGGATTTAATAAACTATGACAAGCTTGAGAAGCATAAGGTTACCTATTCGGAAGGAGAAATAGAAGTAACAGAAGAGCACTATTATGG
>CALKWV010000033.1 GCA_938003915.1 uncultured Bacillota bacterium
AATAAATGCTCTTTGCTGGCAGAAACTAGATAAAAGCCAGAGAAGAGCATTCTTTATTTTGATAATCTACTTATTTGAAAGAAATTCCGTTAGATGCTTGTAACACATTGCGATTTTTAGAATACATTACTATTAAACATATATTTAAATATATATAGTTAGCTATATATGAAAGGAAGTGTCAGAATGGCGGTAATTAACGTTACAGCTCTTACAGATATTACTGGCCTAATTGCTTCTGATAGAGTTTCCCCAGGAGATGTACTGCTGCTGGAGGATGGCCTTTATTTTCAAACAGTAAATATTACTAAGGACAATATACGGATTATAGCCAAGGGAAAGAATGCTGTATTTTATGGAATGGGTATCCTTTTTAATGCATTTATATTATCAGATGTTACTGGGGTTGAAATAAATGGTATAACAATACCAAACTATTCTATTAGTGGTATTCTTATTGATTTTGGAAGTGGTAATAGAATTGTAAATAATAAGATATACATAGAAAATACCGTCAAGAATTGTTATGGTGATGGCTTTCACAGTTTTAGAGAACAAGATAGTGATAATGTATTTGTTGGAAATACTGCTATCGGAAATAGAGGATACGGTATGAGTATTCAGGGTACAAACACTTTATTACTAAACAATACTCTAATAGGTAATGGTTCAGGTGGCATAATAATTGGCAAAGGAAGATAATCAAGAGAGGTGAAGAAATTCTAAATGAAATTCCACAATTTATCCATTTAAGCCATAACAAATGATACCCCATTAAAAGGCACTTACATTAATCACAAGTCCATGATGAAAATAATAACATGTCATATAGCTAATTTAGTTGTAGGGGGTATTTCTATGGGATACTATATTACAGTACAGCAAAAGGTAAAACTTTATGTTGAGGATCTCAACCCAGGAGGCTATATGACAATTGTGTTTTTACATGGCTGGCCTGGAAGCCATGAATTATTTGAATACCAGTTTAATGGACTTCCAAAATACGGATATAGATGCATAGGAATAGATCAGAGGGGATTTGGAAAATCAGATAAGCCATGGAATGGATACGACTACAATCGGTTAGCTGATGATGTTAGAGAAGTAGCTGAAGCACTTAAACTACAAAACTTTATATTGGCAGGCCACTCAACAGGCGGGGCCATTGCTATTAGATATATGGCTAGACATAATGGGTATGGTGTATCTAAGCTAGCACTTTTTGCAGCAGCGGCGCCAAGCCTTATCAAGCGTCCTAATTTTCCTTATGGTGTAGATAAGGAAACCATAATCAAAATAATTGAGGATACATATAGGGATCGGCCTAAGATGTTGAAGGAATTTGGTGATAGATTTTTCTTTCAGCATACATCACAGGCATTTTCTGACTGGTTTTTCCAATTAGGTTTAAAAGCGGCGGGATGGGCAACGGCTGATATTGCAAAAACATGGATAAACGAAGAGTTGTTTTCTGATTTAGAAAGGATAACAGTTCCAACTCTAATTATGCACGGCATTCATGACCTAGTTGTTCCTTTCCATCTGGGACAAATACAGCAGCAAAGCATTAGAAACTCTAGGCTTATACCCTTTTTATATAGTGGGCATGGATTATTCTATGATGAACGAAACAAATTCAACCATGAATTGAGAAAGTTTGTTGAAGGATAAGGGTAGAACAGGATTTTACAAGGAAAGCAGCCTATGGCCTAAGTTTTTTGTAATATTTCCAACCTTTTATGATAAGAATAAAGAATAACAAAAAACCGCTTAAGCTTTATGCTTAAGCGGTTTTCACTGGTCTGGGTGGAGGGATTTGAACCCCCGACCTCTTGAACCCCATTCAAGCGCGCTACCAAGCTGCGCCACACCCAGTAGTACTGCGAACGAATATTATAATACTACATATCCAAATAAAAATCAAGGGTATTTATGATTTTTTTTGTTTGACAGGCTATATTCAGTGTGATAAAATATTTTAGGTGTAGCCGCACGAATATGGTTTTAAAACCTTTCGGTTGAAAACTTAAGGTACCATTATTCGGCGAGACTGGTTAGAGGAGGTGCGTTGTAATGTATGCTATCATCAAAACAGGTGGAAAGCAATACCTTGTTCGTGAAGGTGATGTTATAAGAGTTGAAAAGCTTAATGCTGAAGAAGGTTCTGTAGTAACCTTTGATGAGGTATTAGCTATTAACAATGACGAGTCTTTGAAAGTAGGAACTCCTACTGTGGAAGGAGCTAAAGTAGAAGCAAAGGTCATCAAGCACGGAAAAGGTAAAAAGATCATTGTTTTTAAGTACAAGCCCAAAAAGAACTACAGGAAAAAACAAGGACATCGTCAACCTTATACTCAAGTACAGATTAGCAAAATTATCGGCTAGTTGTGAATAGATATGATTAATATATTGGTTGTACGTGATAGAGAAGATAATATTTGTTCCTTTAAGGTAGAGGGGCATTCAGGCTTTGATGTAGCTGGACAGGATATTGTATGTAGTGCTGTTTCTGCCATAGTCCAGACTGCGGTTATTGGACTAACAGATGTAGTAGGAATTGAGCCCCAATACCATCAGGAAAGTGGCTTAGCTCATTTGAAGATACCGTCGGGGTTGACTGACGATAAGATTAAAGAAGCTGGTATTTTATTGGAAACCATGTTGCTGGGACTTAAAAGTATTGAGCTAGGATACGGTGAGTATATTTCTATTCGGGAAAGGAAGGTGGAATAGATGTTTAGAATGGATCTTCAGCTCTTTGCTACCAAAAAGGGAGTAGGTAGCTCTAAAAACGGTCGTGATAGTGAATCTAAACGATTGGGTATTAAAAGAGCCGATGGACAGTTTGTCCGAGCTGGGAACATCTTAGTTAGACAGAGGGGAACCAAACTTCATCCCGGTGTCAATGTAGGTAGAGGTAAAGATGATACTCTATTTGCGTTAGTGGATGGTGTAGTTAGATTTGAAAGAAAAGGCAAGAATAAGAAACAGGTTAGTGTTTATGCATAATAAGCTTGTATAAGGTAAAAATTGAAAATAATATGTTTATTAGGTCTATTACATGTTCAAATATGTGATAGACCTTTTTCATATTCCTTAAGTTTAAGGGAAAAATTAATGATTAGAAAATTATTGAATTATACTAAGAGTGCTGATATAATTCATTAATGATTAAAGCAAGGAGTTATGGAATATATGTTTGTTGATGTAGCTAAGATATACATAAAAGCTGGAGATGGAGGCAATGGTGCCATATCCTTCAGACGTGAGAAGTATGTGCCTAATGGCGGGCCCGATGGAGGGGACGGAGGAGACGGTGGCAACGTTGTCTTTGTTGTCAATACCGGCAAGCATACTTTAATGGATTTTCGCTATAGGAGAACCTTTAAGGCCCAGTCTGGAGAAAATGGACGGGGCAAGAATATGTATGGCAAAAAAGGTGAGGATTTAATAATAGAAGTGCCTCCTGGAACTATTATAAGGGACGCAGAGACTAACAAGATTCTTGCTGATCTTACAAAACCTGGAGAACGCAGGATATTGGCCTATGGAGGTAAAGGTGGTAAAGGGAATGCCAAGTTTACTACTTCAACTAGACAGGCTCCCAGATTTGCCACAGAAGGTCAAAAGGGCGAAGAACGATGGGTTATTTTAGAGCTTAAATCAATAGCCGATGTAGGGCTGATTGGTTATCCCAATGTGGGTAAATCAACTATTTTGTCAATCCTAACTGAGTCTAGACCCAAAATTGCAAACTATCATTTTACTACTCTCACACCAAATTTGGGAGTAGTTAAGACAAGGTTTGATAAATCCTTTGTCATGGCCGATATCCCAGGTATAATTGAGGGTGCCCATCAGGGTGTGGGATTGGGAATTGACTTCCTTAGACATATAGAAAGAACCAGAATATTGGTTCATGTATTGGATGCATCAGGAATGGAAGGCAGAGATCCTGTAGAGGATTTTTATACAATTAACAAGGAGCTAGAATCCTTTAGCAAAGAACTGGCTCAAAAACCCCAAGTAGTGGCAGCAAATAAGATGGATATCCCTTCTGCCCAGGAGAATATCCATAGGTTAAAAGAGGAATTAGAAGCTAAAGGAATAAAAGTATTTCCTGTATCTGCAGCTACTGCTAAAGGATTTGATGAGCTGCTTGCAGAGCTGGTAAAAATGCTGGAGGAGTTACCACCTTTAGAGCCCTTTGAAGAGGAATGGGATGAGGTTGATGAGCCTGTTGATGAGAAACCATTTGAGATTGAAATTGAAGATGGGGTATATGTGGTATCTGGACCAGCTGTTGATAGGCTGCTGGGCAGAGTTAATCTAGATGATTATGAATCTATGCAGTATTTCCAGAGGACCTTAAGAAAGCTTGGGATTATAGATGCCTTAAGGGATATGGGGATTAATGATGGAGATACTGTAAGAATGAGGGATCTAGAATTTGATTTTATTGAATAATGGGAGTGAAAAAATGCTTACAAGTAAACAGAGAAGTTTTTTAAGAGGCCTGGCCAATAGAATAGACAGTATTTTTCAGATTGGTAAGGGCGGAATAAGTGAAAATCTAATCAAGCAGCTAGATGACGCCCTAGAAGCTAGGGAATTAATTAAGGTTCATGTATTGCCCAATGCCGAAGGTGATATAAAGGAAATTTTTCATAGGCTAGCTCAGGAGCTGTCGGCTGAAGAAGTTCAGGTCATTGGCAATAGATTTGTGCTTTACAGAAGGTCTAAAAAAAATCCAAAAATAGAGCTGCCCTAGTGAGCAGCCCTATTGGAGGATAGTACTTGGCTTAAAAGGCCTAGAACCAGGAAGAGGATAGATAAAACAAGGTAGTAGGGAAAGTACGAGGGAACTAAAAAAGATGCCCCAAAAAACAATAGGGAAGAGGCCATATACCTTTTTAGCTTGTAGAAGGCAGGTACCTTTTCCTTATCTTTCTTCAGTTTTTCTCTATTTTCCCTTATTTTCTGTTGGACTAGGTCGTCCAACAATTCTTCATCAGGATACATGTTGGCTGCCTCCATAAGGTCCAATAAGTTATCAATATTCAGAAGGGTTATAGGTGGATCAAAATCCCTATCTTCAAGATTGTTGCAGGCTTCTTCGAAATAGCCTGATGATATGTATATAAGGCCGCTATACCCCCTAGAACGGAAGGAATTATAGAAGGTCCACACCCGTTCATAGGTTTCATGGCCTTTTGGAGGAGCTTGGTAATATCCAATGGCTACAGGTACGCCATCATATAGGGCTTTGAAATAACCCTTTTGTTGTTCCAGATTTGTCAGCTCCTTGATACTGGATAGTGCTTTGATAATATGCCACTCAAACTCTTGTCTACTTAGCAGGCTAAGCTTATTTGCCATATACTCTCGGGCAACATGCCTGCGTATACGGCTGCGTTTTTTCCCATAAACGGCTCTTTTTTTCACAAAAAGTCCTAATCCAAAGAGGACTGTAACCAATAGAGAAACTGTTAGGGACAGGAGAGGGGATTTTGTTCTGTAAACTAACCATAAATATAGCAAGCTAAAAAGTCCTAAAAGGATTAGCAAAAAGTCTATTATTATACCAAGTATAGCCCGAGGCTTGCCTATATCATCGCTCATATAGAAGCTAAGGGTTCGAGCTTTATTTAAAAAGTTTTTTAACATAATATAATACACCTCCAGGAATATTATTGCCAAGTTTTAGGGAAATATAATAATTATCCAAATTACTTTACCATTAAGTAGTAATAGATTTTTATATATGTTATAATTTCAACATAAGCAATAATGGGTAATAAGGAGAAGATTATAGAAATTGATAAAGAGACTAGGGATATTTGGAGGAACCTTTGATCCCATTCATATGGGACATTTATTAGTAGCTGAGATGGCAAGGCAGGAGTGTGATTTGGATAAGGTACTCTTTATTCCTGCAGCAAATCCTCCTCATAAAAGTGATAAGCATGTGAGCCCTCCAAACTATAGATTTGAAATGACAGAACTGGCAATTAAGTCTAATCCCTATTTTCAAATAAGCGACATAGAATTGAAAAGGCAGGGCAAAAGTTATACTATAGATACCCTAAAGGATTTACGTAAGATTTATTCAGAAGAATGTGAGTTTTGGATGATAGTTGGAGGAGATTCTTTCAGAGAACTTGACACTTGGAGAAATGCCAAGGAATTAATAAAGTTATGTAATTTTGCAGTATATATGAGACCCCATGTATCTATAGATACATGTAAGATCCAAGCAGAAAAAATACATGGACAAGCTAATAGCCGTGTACTATTTGTGGAAGCACCCATGATAGATATATCCTCAACGGATATTAGGGACCGGGTTGCCCAGGGAAAATCTATTCGCTATATGGTACCAGATGCCGTGAGGAAGTATATTATAGAAAAAAGACTGTTTAAATCATAATGACTATTGATAGTTCACTTGGTTTCTGATTTGTATAATTCCTAATAGGGACTAAAAAGGATGGAAGCTTGGTGGAAGAGAAGGAGATTTTAAAAAAGCTGGGTCAATTGCTAAATGCTGATCGTATAAAACACTCTATTGGTGTGAAGGAATGTGCTATAAGGCTGGCTGGTATATATAATGAAGATGTATACAAAGCAGCCATGGCAGGATTATTACACGACTGTGCCAAGGACTTTGATGGTGATCAGCTTATACAGAAAGCAAAAGAATATAATATTAAATTAGATTCTGTCAGCCTTAGCCAAAAGGAATTGATTCATGGTCCTGTAGGGGCAAAGATAGCAACTGACCTATTCAAAATTACAGACAGGGATATTCTTTCGGCTATAGAATATCATACATATGGTAAAAAGAATATGACAAAATTAGAAAAAATAATATATCTTGCTGATTTAATCGAAGAGGGACGAGACTATCCAGGCGTGGAGGAATTACGTGCTCTAGCGGAAAGGGATCTTGATAGAGCGGTATTAAAAGCTTTGGATAACAGTATTATCCATGTAATAGCTAAGGGAGGGCTTATCCATCCCAATACCATAGAAGCCCGCAATTATATAATTAACAAATTAAATATAAAAAAGGAATAAGGAGGAGAATTGTTGCTGGAAAAATCAAAAAAATTAGCTTTAAAGATTGCCCAAATTTTGGATGATAGAAAAGCTATAGACGTAGTGGTGCTGGATATTCATAAACTTACTATCATTGCTGATTATTTTGTTATAGCCAGTGGTACTTCTGAAATTCAGGTAAGAGCCCTCTGTGATGAAGTAGAGGATAAGCTGAAACAAGAGGGTATAGAAGCTATCCACAAAGATGGACATGGAGGAAATCGTTGGGTGGCTCTGGACTATGGAGATGTTATAGTCCATATATTCCACCAAGATGAAAGAGAGTTTTACGATTTAGAGCGTTTGTGGGCTGATGGTATTCCATTGTCTGTTGACAACGCTTAATTGTTGCAATATAATATCCTTAATAATTTCTAGGTAAATAAATAGCTTTACAGTAGGAGTAGTAGGTAGTGAGGAATTTTCAGAGAGTCGATGGGTGGTGCAAATCGACATTTCCGAATGCCGAACTCGCCTGTATAAAACTGTAAGGATTCATCTCCTTATAGATGACAGAGTGGATCTATAGTGTTATTGGCTATAGACTCAAGTAGGGTGGTACCGCGGGTTAACCTCTCGTCCCTAACGGAACGGGAGGTTTTTATATTTGACTAGCACAATACTATTAACTAGCTGAGTGGGAGGTAATAGTGTGGAATATAAATTTGCTGAGATTGAAGAAAAGTGGCAAAAAAGATGGGAAGCTGAAAAAGCCTTTGAAAGAGTAGAGGATCCCGACAAGAAAAAGTTTTACATGTTGGAGATGTTTCCATATCCCTCTGGAAATCTTCATATGGGACACGTGCGCAATTACTCCATAGGGGATGTTATAGCCCGATTTAAGACTATGCAAGGCTATAATGTTATACACCCTATGGGTTGGGATTCCTTTGGCTTGCCAGCTGAAAATGCTGCTATAGAAAGGGGAATTCATCCTGAAAAATGGACAAATAGCAATATTGACACTATGAGAAAACAGTTAAAAAGCTTAGGGCTTAGCTATGACTGGAGCAGAGAAGTGGCTACATCTAGTCCCAGCTATTATAAGTGGACTCAATGGCTATTTCTTCAACTTTATAAAAATGGTTTGGCCTATAAGAAAAAATCTTCAGTAAATTGGTGTCCATCTTGTGAAACCGTATTGGCAAATGAGCAGGTGGTCAATGGAGGCTGTGAACGTTGCAAAACCCAGGTAGATAAAAAAGAGTTAGAGCAATGGTTCTTTAAAATAACTGAGTATGCCGAAAGACTGCTTCAGGACATAGATAAGTTAGATGGCTGGCCAGAAAAAGTTAAGATTATGCAGAAAAACTGGATAGGCAAAAGCGAAGGTGCAATAGTAAATTTCCCTATTGAAGGCAGCGATGAAAAGATTACAGTATTTACCACTAGGCCTGATACCATTTACGGGGTATCCTTTATGGTTCTTGCACCAGAACATCCCATGGTACAGGAATTGGTAAAAGGTACCGAGTATGAGGAGCCTGCCAAGGAATTCCGTAAAAAAGCAGAACATATGAGCGAGATTGATAGAACTTCTGCTGAAGGAGAGAAGGAAGGGTTATTTTTAGGACGTTATGTAATAAACCCAATGAATGGGCAAAGGGTACCCTTATATATAGCCAATTATGTACTAATGGATTATGGTACAGGAGCTGTAATGGGTGTTCCTGCCCATGACCAGAGGGACTTTGAATTTGCAACTAAGTATAACCTGCCCATTATTCCCGTTATAAAGCCCAAGGATGACGAGATTGATATAGAAAATTTAAATAAAGCCTTTGAAGCTGAAGGTATTATGATCAACTCAGGTCCTTTTGATGGCTTAGACAATAAAGAGGGAATAGCTAAGATTATAGAATATATGGAAGAAAAAGGCATAGGCCAAAGCAAGGTAAACTATAGGCTAAGAGACTGGCTAATTTCACGTCAAAGGTATTGGGGTGCGCCTATACCCATTATCTATTGCGATAAATGTGGAATTGTTCCAGTACCTGAAGAGGATCTCCCCGTATTGCTGCCTACCGATGTTAAGTTCACTGGCAAGGGAAATTCTCCTCTAAGCACCAGTGAATCCTTTGTCAATACAACTTGTCCAGGGTGCGGTGCTGCTGCAAAGCGGGAAGTAGATACTATGGATACTTTTGTATGCTCCTCCTTCTATTTCTTAAGATATACAGACCCTAAAAATGATGAGCACCCCTTTGCAATGGAAAAGACCAAGTACTGGATGCCAGTGGATCAGTATGTGGGTGGAGTGGAGCATGCTATTTTACACCTATTATATGCCAGATTTTTCACCAAAGCTCTCTATGATTTGGGTTTATCACCTGTTGAAGAGCCATTTGCTAACCTTCTAACCCAGGGTATGGTGCTTAAGGATGGGCATAAGATGTCCAAATCATTAGGCAATACTGTAAGCCCCGAAGAGATCATTGACAAATATGGTGCCGATACTGCTAGGCTTTTCATACTCTTTGCTGCTCCACCGGAGAGGGATCTAGAGTGGAGCGATCAGGGAGTAGAGGGTAGCTATAGATTTTTAAATCGTGTGTGGAGATTGGTAGCGGAATGCATTGATGAAATTGACTTGGATAGTGTAGTAGATAAGAATAAGCTGTCAAGTGAGGATAAAGAATTAAGGTATGCACTCCACAGCACCATAAAGAGGGTTACTAATGATATTAGTCAGCGCTTTAACTTCAATACCGCTGTTAGTGCCATTATGGAGCTGGTCAATGCTATTTATAACTACCGTGAAAAATGCAAAAATGGCAAGCTGAATACTGCTATGCTGTCTGAAGCTATAAGCAATATGCTGATTATGTTGGCACCTTTCTGCCCTCATATTACCTCAGAATTATGGGAGATGATAGGCAGAGAGGATAGCATCCACGACCAGAAATGGCCTCAATGGGATGAAGAAGCATTGGTAAAGGACGAGATAGAAATAGTTGTTCAGGTTAACGGAAAATTAAGGGACCGATTAATGGTTTCTACACAGGCTACTAAAGAGGAAGTAGAAAAAGCGGCCTTGAGTTTAGACAGGATCCAAGAATTTATTGCCGGCAAGGATATAGTAAAAGTTATTGTGGTTCCAAAAAGACTGGTTAATATAGTAGTAAAATAGGTTTAAAATAAAAGGCTGTTTCCTTAAATGGAAACAGCCTTTTATTAATATCTTCTCCTAAACGCATATCTTCTCCTTCTTCTCCTGATAGC
>CALKWV010000034.1 GCA_938003915.1 uncultured Bacillota bacterium
CTCCGATGTTTTTTTCGTGTTAAAGATATTATATCAGAGGTCTTTCCTTTTTTTAGCCAATTAACATTTTAGCAGGTTTATTTCACGAGTGCATTTTATTTTTAGAAAAAATAAATGTTAGGGTAAATTATTTTCCACCCCAACATTTATTATAGAACCTTATTTATTTTGTCACAAATGTATTATCTCATAACATGAAAAAATCTTTATGGGCTTAAGTACCATTTATTAGCATCCCGGAAGATCATCAAATCCCTGGGTAGTTTAATACCATGAACATTAGGTCCGGCAAGTAGGGATGAAGTTCTATAGTAGAGACTGATTATTGGCAGCTCCTCGATTAGATGCTGTTGTATTTTTTTATAGGTATCCTTAAATTCCTGTGTGTCTTGAATTACAGGGATCTTATCCAACAACTCATCTAATTTTGAGTTGCTATAAGCTATATAATTATTAAGCCCATTACCAATTTGTGATGAATGAAACATAATCCGTAAATCAGTAAAGATATCTAAATAACGCTCACTTAAAACAGCTTCAAAGTCCCCCTCTTCAAGGGCTAGTACATAATCCTCCCATGATTGAAGCCTAAGATTAGCATCAATTCCTACCTCTCTTAACTGATCTACTATAATATTTAGAGCTTCCTTGTGCATTATATTTTCGGTATTTACATTTATAGTAAAACTAAGGGGCTCTCCGTTATTATTGCAAAGGATACCGTCATCGTTGAAATTTTTCCATCCAGCTTCCTCTAAAAGCTGTAGCGCTTTTTGAGGTTGATAATCATATACCCTTAAATCGGAATCATAATACCAGCTATCAGGAGGAATTGGTACATCTACAGATTGAGCACAACTAGCATAAACCCTAGAGACAATATCCTTTCTATCTAGGGCATAAGCAATGGCTTGTCTCACTTTACTATCTCCCAAAACACCAGGAGACTTATGATTTATTCCAATATACACAAAATAATGGGTCAAATATCTAAATATTTGTCCTTGGCGGCTCATTCTATAAAAGTCTGCATAAACAACATGGGTATCAACTAAATCCACTTGACCTTCCCTAAAGGCTTCTAGGGCCTCTTCATTATCCCTATATATTTTGGCAATTATGGAATCTATGTAAGGCTCTTCTGAATTCCACCAGGCATGATTTCTTACTAGTTTTATCTCTCCACCTGCTTCTAAATTACCCGATTCTACCCTATAAGGACCTGTTCCTACTAAAAAATTTATATCTTTCACATTATGACTTTCTTGATCCTCCCTTGCAGGTAAAATAGGAAAGGTTAAAGCCTCCATAAAAGTTCTTCCTGCTGGCTCGTTTAATATAATAGTTACCGCATAGGGATTATTTACAACATACTCCATTCGCGCAATATTTCTGCCTTCAAAGAGCCTTCTGGCATAAATAGAGCTATTAGGGTCATCCTCTTCTCCCATACTCTGCATATTATTAAACAATAAATCAAAAGTATACTTTACATCCTGGGCAGTTAGCTCTGTACCATCATGCCATTTAACCCCTTTTTTTAACTCTATCTGCCATATCTTGCCTTCATCTAGCACTTCCCAGGACTCGGCTAAAACAGGCCTTAAATTAAAGTTTTCATCATATGTGAAAAGTCCCTCATAGATAAGTCCTGATAGGTTAATAAAATCCTTTGACTTAGTAAAAAGTGGATGTATATTATCTGGCAGAGCAACAGCTACCCTTAATTGTCCTCCTTTAGTTGGAACTTGAGATTGATCAAATAGATCCTCTTCATTTTCTACAGGTTGAAGACTTTCATCTTGAACCTCCGGCAAGATATTTGATACACTACATCCAGTAAATGTCAATAGCATTAATATTGTAATAAGCTTATATAACACTTTGCGCATCATGTCGGGTATTCCCTTCCCATTCAGATTTTATAGAGTTTCTTATATTGTTTATAGGCTTTTTGAACTCGTTCTATATACTCACTTGTCTCTTTAATAGGAATATTTTTTAAAGTTTTACCGTCATCGCTATATCTATCATCCTTTAGCCACTTTATCACATTGCCCATTCCGCCATTATATGAAGCCAGGGCAAGTTCTACATCTCCGTCAAATACTCTCAAAAGATAGGCCAAATACCAGCATCCAAACATTATATTGGTTTTAGGATCGTACAGCATATCATCATCATAATGGCTTAATCCCACTTGTTCCGCTATCCATTGCCCTGTTCTAGGGATAATTTGCATTAAGCCACGGGCATTCTTATGGGATGTGGCATTGGGTTTAAATTTGCTTTCCACCCAAATAATACTCATTACTAGATGAGGATCCAAATCATATTCCAAAGAATATCTGATTACTTCATTCTTATACTTCAAAGGATAGATTTTTCTTTGTACATATGGTGATTGAATAAACCAGGTCAATAATAAAAGTCCTATAAAAAACCCTAGTATTAACCAGGGTAAAAATTTTCGCGTCATGATACCTATTGCCTCCTCACTGCCTATCAATTTCTTTTAGAGTCTCATGCCAAATCCTTAGAACCTGTTCTTTTAAACTATCAATGTTTGAATTATTATATATGATTTTGTCAGCCTTAGCAATTCTCTCTTGCTGGCTCATCTGACTATTGATCCTGCTTAATGCTTGATCCCTTGTTAAATTATCTCGTTTCATAATTCTCTCTATTCTTTTTTCCATTGGTGCATCTACAACCCACACCTGATCTACCATGGTTTCCCAGCCTGCTTCCAGTAATAATGCTGCATCCACCACAACTATCCCGTTATAACCTTGAACCTTTAAATCATTAATTCGATCCTCAATTTTGGCCTTTATGGCAGGATGGGTTATACTGTTTAGCTTGGCTAATTCATCAGGATGTGAAAATACTAGTTGCCCTAACTTCCTCCGATTTAGCTCACCATTTGATAAAAAGTACTCTTCACCAAATGTATCTTTTAGCTGCTGCCAGGCAGGCAAACCCTTTTGGACAACTTCTCGCGCAACTATATCAGCATCAATTACCATGGCTCCCAATTCAGATAAAATGGATGATACCTGGGATTTCCCTGTAGCAATTCCCCCTGTAAGTCCAATAATTTTCATTACAATATTACAGCCTCCATACTCCGTATTATTTAACTTATTATATTAATTTAATAATTATCACTTTTTAAACATAAATAGCTACAGATAAGTGAACTACTTCACTTTCACTGATTTGGTCCAAGAAAACTTAACTTATAGAACGGTGAATAGGTCCTTAGTTTTCCCAAATCAGTGATGAAGTGAAGGTTCAATAACTATTATATTTAATTTTTGATTACTGTTGAAGCATTATAATATCTAAATATATTCTATTTTGCATTATACCAATTGCTACCTACACCAATATCAACAACTAGTGGAACTGATAGTTCTATAGCGTTTTCCATTTTATTCTTTAGAATCTCTTTTACCTCTTCTAATTCAGGCTTATAGGTATCTACAATTAATTCATCATGCACTTGCAGAACCAACTTAGACCTAAGACCTCTGGCCTTTAACTCATAGTATACATCATTCATGGCCTTTTTGATGATATCGGCAGCAGTGCCCTGAATGGGAGTGTTCATAGCTATTCTCTCCCCAAAGGACCTAGTATTAAAATTCCTTGAGGATAATTCAGGTAAATATCTTCTTCTGCCCATCAAAGTAGTTACATAACCTTGTTTCTTACCTAGTTCTACAATTCTTTCCATATATTCCTTGATACCTGGGTATCTCTTAAAATAGTTATCAATATACTCTTGTGCCTCGGCTCTAGATATTCCTAGATTTCTTGCTAATCCATAATCGCTTATACCATATACAATTCCAAAATTGACTGCTTTGGCGTCATTTCGCTGCTCTGGAGTTACTTCATCTATTGGTATACCCAAAATTTCTGAAGCAGTTCTTAAGTGAATGTCCTGATTATTTTTAAAAGCATCTATAAAAGTTGGATCACCGGATATATGAGCTAGCACCCTCAATTCGATTTGTGAATAATCTGCATCCACTAGCACATAATCTTCGTTTGTAGGGACGAATACTCTCCTAATTCTTCTTCCCATTTCCATTCGAACGGGAATATTTTGAAGATTGGGATCTGTACTACTAATCCTGCCTGTAGCTGTAATAGTCTGGTTGAAACTAGAATGTATCCTACCATCTTTGGGATCAATTACATTTAGTAATCCCTCCGAATAGGTAGATTTTAGCTTCATTACCTGACGATATTCAATAATTTTCTCAATGATCTCATGTTTACCCTTTAACTTTTCTAAGACTTCTATATTAGTTGAATAGCCGGTCTTGGTCTTTTTTACTACTGGTAGTCCTAGTTTTTCAAATAGTATTATCCCCAATTGTTTCGGCGAATTAATATTGAATTCTTCTCCTGCTAATTCATATATGCTATTAGTGAGCTCCTCTAAAATATTGGCAAATTCCAAGTCTAACTCTTTAAGAGTGTTCTTATCCACATTAAAACCTGTCCATTCCATATCAGCTAGAACCTGGATTAAAGGATGCTCTATATCTCTGTATAAATCATACATATCTAAATCCTTTAATCTTGTTTCTAATGCCTCAGCCAATAATAGAACATGACCAGCATCCACTTTATCTGCATCAATGCCAAGGTATTCATATACCAAGTACTTTACATCATAGCGGGTATGAGTTGAATCCAACAAATAAGCTGCAATAAAGGTATCAAAATATAGGTTATTTACCTCTATATCCTGCTCCCAAGCCTGCAATAGCAGTCTTTTGCCATCATGTACTACTTTTCCAATTTTCTTATCTGACAATACATACCTTAACTTTTCCATTACATCCCATAAATCCAAACCACCGCTTACCATATCTTGGTATATCCTAATGCTATATACCTGTTTTTTGTCCCATGCAAAAGTCACAATATCACTATCAAACAGCAAAGCTATCCTATCCTGCCTAAGAGCATCATTAATGCAGTCTGACAGCTGATCCAAAGAATCTATCTCTACTATTTTTCTGTCATCTTCAATAGCTTGAGATTTTTGCTGGCTATCATCAAAATCCAATCTGCTTATTATGCTGTTAAATTCTAATTCCTCTAGTATGGCTTTTAACTCAGCAGTATTTGGAATTTCATAATGACTGTCTTCTAAATTAATCTCTATGGGAACATCCTTAATTATTGTAGCCAACTTTTTACTCAAGATTGCCTGTTCCCTATAATTGGTCAAGTTTTCCTTAAGCTTCTTACCGGAAATTTGGTCAATATTATTCAATACCTCTTCCAAAGTTTTATATTGTCTAAGGAGCTTTAAGGCAGTTTTTTCACCAACGCCCGGCACTCCTGGTATATTATCTGAGCTGTCTCCCATTAATGCTTTCAAATCAATTATCTGATCTGGCGTAAGACCATATTCTTTTTCAACTTCTTTTGGATCAAAGGCATGTATATCGGTTATTCCCCGTCGATTTAACAAAACAGTGGTATTATCAGATACCAGCTGAATAGCATCTCTATCACCTGTTACCAAATAGGCATCTAGACCCTGTTCTTCCGCTATGCGAGAAAAGGTGCCCAAAATATCATCTGCTTCATAGCCTTCTTCTTCAAATATGGGGATATTCATAGCTTTTAATAGTCTCTTTAGCAAATCAAACTGAGGCAATAACTCTTCTGGAGTTTTTTGACGATTACCCTTGTACTCCTCATACATTTCATGCCTAAAAGTAGGGGCTTTAAGGTCAAAAGCTACACCTATATAATCTGG
>CALKWV010000035.1 GCA_938003915.1 uncultured Bacillota bacterium
TTGATCAAGAGGATATAAAAGATAAAGATTTTAAGAAAAATTTAAGAAATAAACGCAAAGAGGATTTATAAGATCTCTTAAATATTGATAAAATAAAGGGTATATACTTTAATGAATTTATAATACAATGAGCTTAGGGCAACCAAGGGGAAGGGGGGATGACAATGGCAGAAATCTTGTCTCAGTCTGAAATAGACGAGCTATTGAATGCACTAAGTTCCGGAGAATTTAACGTTACAGATATTCAAAAAGAAACAGAGGAAAAGAAAGTAAGACTTTATGACTTTCGTAGACCTAATAAATTCGCCAAAGATCAATTAAGGACTATGGAAGTGATATATGAGAACTATTCTAGACTTATGTCATCTTATTTATCAGGTATTTTAAGAACTTTCTGCCAAGCAGAAGTCATATCTGTAGAGCCTCAAACTTATTATGAATTTATCAACTCTTTGCCTGAGCCGGTGGTATTAGGTATCATAGACTTTAGACCCCTAGATGGTTCTGCTATTATGGAAATTTCCCCTGATATAGCATTTTCCATTATAGATAAATTATTAGGTGGTCCCGGTGGTGCAATTCATCTAAGCAAAACCAGAAACTTTACCGAGATAGAAATTAGTCTCATTGAGCAAGTTGTACATCAATTAGTATCCTTGATGGACGAGCCCTGGGCTAATGTTATCGATACTAATTTTAAACTGGAGAAGATTGAAACCAATCCACAATTTGCTCAGATTATATCTCCCAATGAGACAATTGCAATTATTACTATGAATCTTAGTATTGGTGATATAGAAGGGATAGTGAATATATGTATTCCCCATATAGTAATTGAGCCTATTACCGATCAGTTGAGCACTAAATATTGGTTTTCTTCTCAATCTGAGAAGAATGCTGCTGATGCTAAATCTGATTTATTAGCAAGTAAAATAAAAAGAGCTATTGTAGATATAAAAGCAGTAATAGGTACTGCGCAAATTACTGTGAGAGATTTTATTGGACTACAAAAAGGAGATGTTATTAAGCTAAACAAAAAAGCAGGAGAGGAGATATCACTGGTGATAGGTGGCATAGAAAAATTCAGAGGAATAATTGGCATAAAGAGTAATAAATATGCAGTTCAAATAACTCAACTGAAAGGAGGGGAGACAGAAGATGAATGAACTACTTTCACAGGAGGAAATAGATGCCCTACTAAAAGGGAATTTTGATAATGATGAAGATGATAACAGCTCTCATAGTGAAGAGTTGACTGAAGAAGAGATAGATGCTTTAGGTGAAATTGGGAATATTAGTATGGGTACTGCTGCAACTACTTTATATACCCTGCTTGGCCATAAGGTAACAATAACCACACCTGAGGTCACAGTAACGTCTTTGGCTGAGCTAGCATTGCAGTATCCCATACCTTTTGTCGCTGTGGAAATCCAATATACTGAAGGATTAGAAGGCAATAATTTATTGATTATGAAAGAAGATGACGTAAAGGTAATAACCGATCTTTTGATGGGTGGAGATGGAACAAATATTGAAGGGGAGTTAAACGAGCTGCAATTGAGTGCTATTAGTGAGGTTATGAATCAAATGATGGGTTCAGCAGCCACTTCCCTTGCATCTATGTTTGGTAAGGATATAGGAATTTCCCCTCCCAATGTATTTACCATTAACTTTGAACATGAAAAACCAAATAGTAAATTTGATTCTGATGATCCTATTGTAAAGGTTAATTTTAGAATGGAAATACCAGGAATACTTGATAGCTATATTATGCAATTAATACCTGCCCAATTCGCTAAAGATATGGTAAGAACTTTAATGTATGGTGAAGATGACCACAAACCGCAAATTACTAGTGACCAAACAGTTGATTCACAACAAAAAGAACAACTATCAACTGGTCAACCATTCTCTGATCAACAAGCGGCTATTCAAGGGCATGGCGCGGCTCACAGCCATGAATTCACGGACAAAAATGCCTATACTCAAGGCAGTATTGAGGAAACAGCAGCGGTAGGAGTGCAGCCTGTAGTCTTCCAACCCTTGGAGGAAACGCCGGTGGATCATCAAAGAAGTAATATAGATCTTATATTGGATGTTCCATTACAAATATCTGTTGAGCTTGGTAGAACCCAAAAGAAGATACAAGATATTTTAGAACTTAATTCAGGTTCTATAATAGAGCTAGATAAACTGGCAGGAGAGCCGGTAGATATTCTAGTCAATGGTAAAATAATAGCAAAAGGCGAGGTAGTAGTAATAGACGATAATTTTGGCGTAAGAATAACAGATATAGTTAGTCCATCCAATAGAATATCTAATTTAAGGTAGTTATTAAAATTAATTTAATATTATAATCAAATATAGTATCCAATTTGATATAATCATCAAAATGGAAAGGTAGGTATGGTCAATGAGCAAAAGAATCCTTGTTGTAGATGATGCAGCTTTTATGAGAATGATGATCAAAGATATATTGACAAAGAACGGATATACTGTAGTAGGGGAGGCTGAAAATGGTGCAAAGGCTATAGAAAAGTACAAAGAATTAAAACCTGATTTAGTTATTATGGATATAACTATGCCTGAAGTGGATGGTATTGAGGCAGTAAAAGGGATAAAAAAGATAGATGCAAATGCTAATATCATAATGTGTTCTGCTATGGGACAGCAATCTATGGTAATAGAATCAATCCAGGCTGGAGCTAAAGATTTTATAGTTAAACCCTTTCAAGCAGAGCGAGTGCTGGAAGCAGTAAGGAAAGTGTTGATGTAATGAAAGAAATCCTTAATATATCTTTACTGGTAATGGGATTTACAGTAGTTCTTATTGCTGCCTATTTCTTTTCTAAATTTATAGGCTTCAAGATGTCCCATTCCAATGCTAATAAACATATTAAGGTGTTGGATAGGGTTTTTTTAGGCAATGATAAATTCATCTGTATTATTCAAATAGGGATAAGATTTTTTGTGATTGGAATTACCAATCATCATATTGAGCTTATTAGCGAATTAAATGAGGCGGAATTAGTGCCTATTTCGGATGATAAGAATGCATCTTTTGGCAGTATATTTGAGATGTATATAAAAAAGTTAGGTAATAGGGATAAGGATAGAGGCCAAGGTATGGATAAAATCCAGCAGCCAATGGATAGCTAATTAAAACAAAAATATACAATAAGAAATTTATAGGAATAAAAATCGGGGTTGGTTTTATTGAAGAAAAAATTATTATTAAAGATATGCTTTTGCTTTATTATAATGATAGGAATAATGGTTATTTACACGCCTTATTCCTTAGCTCAAGTTGAAACTCCTATTAATTTAGGTATACGATTGGAAGGGACCGGCCCATCTGGAGAACCACTAAATGGATTCGAAATTCTGTTTTTATTAACTGTGCTGACCTTGGCTCCTTCAATCTTAATAATGATGACTTCCTTTACCAGAATAATAATTGTTTTATCCTTTACTAGAAATGCCTTAGGCACTCAGCAAATGCCGCCTAATCAGGTATTAATTGGACTAGCTTTATTCTTGACATTTTTCCTCATGTCGCCTATAGGAGCTAAGATTAATGAGAATGCTATAGAACCTTATCTATCAGGACAGATGGATCAGGAGCAGTTTTTGGAAGAAGCTATGAAGCCTATTAGGGAGTTTATGTTTAAACAGACCCGGGAAAAAGACTTAGAATTATTTGTGAATTTGTCGGGGATGGAGGATCCTGAAACTTTGGATGATGTACCAAACAACGTTTTGATACCTTCTTTTATTATTAGCGAACTAAAAACAGCCTTCCAGATAGGATTTTTAATCTATGTTCCTTTTATCATAATAGATATGGTGGTGGCCAGTACTTTAATGTCCATGGGAATGATGATGTTGCCACCTGTCATGATATCACTACCTTTCAAAATTCTCTTGTTTATAATGGTGGATGGCTGGAATTTAGTAATCAAAACCTTGGTTACTGGCTTTAGATAAGGATAGGAGTGACAAACATGAGTGAAGGTCAAATTATTGCTATTGCTCAACAGGCTATATATACCGGTATTATTATAGCTGCTCCCATGTTGGGATTAGGCTTGATAGTCGGCTTAATAGTAGCTATATTTCAAGCTACAACTCAGATAAATGAACAAACACTAGTTTTTATTCCAAAAATTTTGGCAGTAGCGATAGCATTGTTAATATTTGGACCTTGGATTATAAAGACTATGACTGAGTTTACAACTAATTTATATAACTCCATAAATACACTAACTGGGTTGTGATACTTAAATGAATATTCTTTGGTTTCCAGTTTTTCTGCTGGTATTTGTTCGCATGACCGGGCTTTTTCTGATGTCCCCAGTCTTTGGCAGACAGAGTGTTCCTAATTATCTCAAATGGGGATTGTCATTACTTTTAACTTATATTGTATTTAGTAACAGGTTTTTGGAAAGTCAATTGGAGTTCGAAACTTTTTTAGAATTCGGAGTATTGGTTTTAAGAGAAATTTTTATTGGATTTACAATAGGTTTTATAAGCACTATATTCTTTTCTGCCATATGGATTGCAGGACAATTAATAGATACTCAAATTGGGTTCGGTATGGTTAACGTTATTGATCCCCAAAACAGTATACAGATTCCACTTATGGGCAACTTTAAAAATATCCTTGCCCTATTAGTATTTTTTGTTTTAGACGGCCACCACACATTAATAAAAATTATTGCTTTAAGTTACGATATTGTTCCTTTAGGAGCGGCAAAGGTAACCCAAGAACTGACGAATTTGATAGTTAAGTTTTTTGCAAACTCCTTTGTACTGGCTGTTAAAATAGCATTGCCAATAATCGCTATAACCTTCCTTGCTGAGGTAGCATTTGGTATACTAGTAAAAACAGTTCCCCAGATGAATGTATTCATTGTAGGTATCCCTATCAAGATTTTTATAGGACTTATTGCTATTTTAATATTTTTACCAATATATATTAGTTCTCTAAAAGGGATCTATGATAACATGTTTAGCGATATTAGTAGAGCTTTGAGGGGAATGATGCTTGAGTGAATCATGACATTAAAGTGATAGATCTTCAGTTATTTGCAGGTGAAAAAACCGAAAAAGCTACCTTAAAGAAAAGACGGGATGCAAGGGAAAGAGGCCATGTTTTTCGAAGTGTAGAAGTCAATTCTGCCATAGTTCTATTAGCTGCCTTTGCTTCTTTGAAGATTATATTTCCAACCATGCTAGATAATTTGAAGAAAGCATATATAGGATTTCTTAATGGGAGCATCTCCATTGAGCAAGTATATTCTTATGAGGGGCTTAGAAAGCTAGGAATGAATATAGGATGGATAATTATAACAACCGTGGGACCCTTTATGTTGATAGTTATGGCAGCTGGTCTAATAGCTAACTATGTACAAGTAGGCTTTTTATTTACTACTAAAACTATTAGTCCAAAGTTTAGTAGAATCAATCCATTGGAAGGATTTAAAAGAATATTTTCTAAACGATCACTAGTAGAGTTGGCTAAATCAATAATAAAACTAGCTATTATTGGAAGTGTAGTATATACTGAGATTAAGAAAAGTATTGGACAAATTAATCTTTGGTACTCAGGCGATCTATTAAGAAGCGTGTCTCTAATATTAAATAATGCTTATGATATTGCCATGAAAATTGTCGTTGTATTGCTTGTATTTTCAGTATTTGATTTTGGCTACCAGTGGTGGCAATATGAAATTGATTTAATGATGACCAAGCAGGAAGTTAAAGATGAATATAAGTTAATGGAAGGAGACCCACAAGTCCGTTCCCGCATTAGAAGCAAACAAAGAGAGCTGGGCATGCGCAGAATGATGCAAGAGATTCCAAAAGCCGATGTAGTTATTACCAATCCTATTCATTATGCTGTAGCCCTTAAATATGATCCGGATCAGGATAATGCTCCTGTGGTGGTTGCCAAGGGAAAGGATTATCTGGCTCTTAAAATTAAAGAAATTGCTCAAAAACATAATGTAATCATAACCGAAAATAAACCTTTGGCCCATGCATTGTACAATTCTACTGAAGTAGGACAAGAGATACCTCCAGAGCTTTTCCAAGCTGTTGCTGAGGTGCTTGCCTTTGTATATGAGCTAAAGGGAAAGACTATATAATAAAAAGGAAATTTACTGCCTAAAGGGGGTTTAGGGTTGAAATTCGCAGATAGTTTACTAGCTTTTATAGTTATAGCAATTGTTTTATTGATTATTTTTCCTTTGAACGAAGCAGTACTGGATGTATTGCTGACCCTAAATCTATCACTATCATTGGTTATTTTGCTTATTAGCATTTTTGTAAAAAATGCCCTGGATTTTTCTATCTTTCCCTCCCTGTTGTTATTTACCACATTATTTAGACTTGGATTAAATGTATCTTCCACTAGGCTTATACTAACAGAAGCTTCAGCTGGAAAGGTAATCGAAACTTTTGGTCAATTTGTAGTGAGAGGAAATATAGGGGTAGGTTTAGTAATTTTTCTTATTATAATTGTGGTACAGTTTGTAGTAATAACCAAAGGTTCCGAAAGAGTTTCCGAAGTAGCTGCAAGGTTTACACTGGATGCCATGCCAGGAAAACAGATGGCTATAGACGCAGATTTAAACTCCGGTTTAATCGATGAGAGAGAGGCAAAGAGAAGAAGACAGGAAATTCAAAGGGAAGCAGACTTTTACGGTGCTATGGATGGAGCTAGTAAATTTGTAAAAGGAGATGCTATAGTAGGTATTATCATTACTATTATTAATATAATTGGTGGTATGATAGTTGGCTTTACTAATATGAATATGGATCTTAGTGAGGTAATATCTACATATACTTTGCTGACAGTAGGTGATGGTCTAGTCACACAGATCCCTGCACTTCTCATATCCACTGCTACAGGTATTGTGGTTACCAAGGCTGCTTCAGAATCCAGTATGGGGCAGGATTTGTTTAATCAATTAACGGATCAACCAACAGTCTTGATTATTGCTGGTGTTCTTTTGTGCTTAATGTCACTTTTCCCAGGTTTTCCGTTATGGGTGCTTCTACCTTTGGGAGCTTTTCTTATTTATTTAGGCTATACCCTGCTTAGAGCTCAAGGTACAGCACCAGCTTTAGAGGAAGAAGATATAGCCAGACAAGAAATGGAAGATATTAGAAGGCCAGAAAACGTTGTAAACCTTCTTGATGTAGATCCTATTGAATTAGAATTTGGTTATGGAATCATTCCTTTAGCTGATGTAAATCAAGGAGGAGATTTGTTAGATAGGGTGGTAATGATAAGAAGACAGATGGCTTTAGAATTAGGTTTGATTGTACCTGTAGTAAGATTGCGTGACAATATACAGTTAAATCCTAACGAATATGTTATAAAGATAAGAGGTACTGTTGTAGCTAGAGGCGAGGTGATGGCGGATCGCTTTTTAGCTATGGACCCTGGTTTGGCTGAAGATGATATTCCAGGTATAAACACTATAGAACCAGCTTTTGGTTTGCCTGCCAAATGGATTGATGAAGAGCATAGGGAGAGGGCAGAGCTTATGGGATATACTGTGGTAGATCCTCCTTCAGTGATAGCCACTCATTTAACCGAGGTTATTAAGCAATATGGACATGAGCTACTAGGACGTCAGGAAGTTCAAATGCTATTGGATAATTTAAGGGAGAAAAATAGTGTATTAGTTGATGAAGTAGTACCTAAATTGCTATCTTTAGGAGAGCTTCAGAAGGTGTTAGCTAATTTAATAAAAGAAGGCGTATCTATACGAGATATGGTAACCATCCTAGAAACCTTAGCTGATTACGCAGGTATTGTAAAGGATCCGGATATATTGACCGAGTATGTTAGACAAGCCCTATATAGAACTATAACTCAGAAATTTATAGGCGACAACAAAGGGAAAGTTTTAACCCTTGATAATGAGTTAGAGAAAGAGATTATGGACAACGTACAGCAAACAGAGCATGGCTCCTATCTCTCTTTAGCACCTGAAAAAACTCAGCGGATATTTGCTAATCTCATGAAAGAGGTAGAGAGAGTGTCCTCAATGGGTATAACGCCTATTGTTTTAACTTCGCCAGTAGTTAGAATTTATTTCAAAAGACTGACTGAGCAAATAATGCCGGATCTAGTAGTCCTGTCCTATAACGAACTTGATAGCAAAGTAGAAGTACAATCTTTAGGGGTGGTGAGTGGATAAATCTATGATTATAAAACGGTATATAGGTAATACAACACAGGAGGCTATGGCACAAGTAAAAATGGATTTAGGTTCTGATGCCATTATATTAAATACAAGACGAATAAGAAGAAAAGGCATTGCTGGCTGGTTTTCTAGACCATTAATGGAAGTAACGGCTGCAATTGATCATGAAGTAGTAATACCAAAGGATATGGGTGATCAAAAGCCCCAACAGGCTAAAGAAAATCAATACAATAATTATACTAACAAGGAAGCTTTCGATAACTTAGAAAAAAAAGTGGACGCCATGGGACAAATGATGCAGAAACTAGTGAATCAAATTTCTCAAAATTCCACAAAAACATCCCAAGAATCCTGGGATCAAGGTCAGAAATATTATGAGGGACTGATAGACAATGAAGTTCGAAAGGAATATGCAGTTGATATAATCAATCGTGCAAAACAACTACATAGAAAAAATGGCATGGAGTTTCATAAATGTTTTGAACGTGTCATAATGGATTGTCTAGGGAATAAAGCCAAACCTATTGAAGTTTTTCCAGGGCAAAGAAAGGTAGTTCTTTTTGTTGGACCAACAGGGGTAGGGAAAACTACTACACTAGCAAAGTTGGCAGCCCGATTTACCATTGAACAAAATAAGAAAGTAGGCCTTATAACGGCTGATACATATAGAATAGCGGCAGTAGATCAGTTAAAAATTTATGCCGATATTTTAGAAATTCCGATGAGTATTATTTATAGTCCCAGTGAGATTACTAAAGCTTTAGAAGAACATAGTGATAAAGATATTATTTTAATAGATACAGCAGGTAGAAGTATGAAGGATCAGGACCATGAAAAAGAAATAAGGGAAATGATAGCATTTGGAAACATAGATGAAATATGTTTAGTTATAAGTAGCAATACTAGCCCACAAGGTTGTGTTAATATAATTAATACTTATAAGTTTTTACCTCATTATAGTCTACTCTTTACCAAGTTAGACGAGGTAACTACATATGGTACAATACTAAATTGTTGTTTATTATCCAAAAAACCTTTATCCTATATTACCACCGGCCAAAATGTACCCACTGACATCGAAATTGCTAATATTGATAAAATCAAAGATTTGTTAATAGGGAATATGGAGCTATGAGGGATCAAGCTGAACAACTTAGGCAAATAGTTTCTACGCTACAACTGAATAGGAAAGTTGATAATACTGGTTATATTGATAGTGCTAGAGTCATTACTATAACCAGTGGGAAAGGAGGAGTTGGTAAAACCAGCTTTACAATAAACTTAGCAATTTCCTTGGCTAAGATGGGGTACAGAATTGTTATAATCGACGGTGACTTTGGACTGGCTAATGTTGATCTAATGTTGGGTATTAGCTCTAGATATGGTCTTCGAGAAATAATTACAGGACAAATGAGCCTAGATGAGGTCATGACTGAAGGACCCTATGGAATTAAGTTTATATCAGGTGGTTCTGGTATAAAGGAGCTAGTAAACCTAAGCCCTAAAGAATTGGAGGCTTTTTTAGGTAAAATAGATGAACTAAATAAAAGAGCTGATATTGTTCTGATCGATACAGGGGCTGGTGCCACAGACAATGTTGTAAAAATGGTTTTAGCAGCTGACGAGGTTTTGTTAATAGTCACACCTGAGCCAACAGCAATCACTGATGCTTATGCCTTAACTAAGATTATTTCCACAACAAGACAAGATGTAGCTTTACGTTTAATAATAAATAAAGCTGAAACTGTATATGAAGCTCAAGAAATATTAGATAAGTTTATAAGAGCCGCAGATAAATTTCTTAAAGTAAAAATTAACAGTATAGGATATATCTTAGAAGACAGCCATGTTCCTAAGTCCATAAAAGAGCAAGTTCCCTATGTTTTACGCTATCCCAGATGTCAAGCTTCAAGGCAGGTAAGAATTGTGGCTAGAAGATTATTAAATGAAGATAGAGAGGATATAGGATACAATACAGGAATGACCTCGTATATTAGGAAATTTATAAGTTTATTTAAAGCTAATTGAGAAGCTTAGTTAAAACAAAAAAATTCATGGGGCTGGGGTAAAATGGATGTAAAAGATATTATAAACATTGGTGAGAAACTTGAAATCATAGTTAAAAGAAATTCCCAAGAAGATGTAAAAGGCTACAGTATGCTTCAAGATATAACTTCAGCAGGAGAGTTAGTTATAACTCAACCAATGCGTGACGGTGTACCTATTGAAATAAGACCTAGCGATTCTATTAGAATTCTATTCTTTAAAGAAGAAGGTTGCTTTGCATTTGATGGTCGACCCATAAACAGATTTAAAATAAAAAATGTTGATATGATAAGTATTAGGCAAATTTCTTCAATAGAGAAAATTCAAAGGAGACAATTTTATAGACTTAAGATTGTTTTGCCAGTTGAAATTAAGCTATTAGATGACAAAGAAGGTTCTACTATATTAAAAGGCTACAGCGTAGATATAAGTGGCAATGGTCTAAGATTAAATATAGACCAGAAATTAGATGTAAATTCTACAATCAAATGTAATATCAAACTCAGTTCTAATGAAACTTTGTCAGTTAAAGGTAGAGTTGTCAGAGTTGCCTTGGATAATAAACTTGCCTATAAATATGATATAGGTATTGCATTTGTGGACATCCCTAATGCAACACAGGATCGTATAGTTAAATTTATCTTCGAAAAGCAGCGAGAGCTAATAAGCAAGGGTTTTGTATAGTATTTAGGAGGTGTTATGGGTTAATGGATAATAATCGATATATGGAGCTTTTTGCAGAAGAGAGTAAGGAGCATATACAAGTTCTAAATGATAACATATTAGAACTGGAAGTTGACACCAATAATATGGAAGCGGTTAACGAGATATTTAGGGCAGCCCATACCCTTAAAGGTATGGCAGGAACCCTGGGATTGAATTTAATTACTGATATAACCCACAACATGGAAAATATACTTGATGATATCCGCAATCAAAAAAAAGAGGTAACTTCCCATCTAATAGATATTTTATTAGAGTGTACCGATACTTTGGATGTTCTAATACAGGATGTTATTGAGTTTGGACGAGAAGGAGATAGGGATGTTACAGATCTGCTCACAAAACTAAAGGATCCTATATCCTCTCCTATCGACACCGAAACTAAGCAGGAATATGAAAAAGCCATGAAACTAGATCAATATCAATTAAGTGTTATTAAGGCTGGAGTAGAACAAGGATTAACCCCTTATTGGATTGAGATCAAACTACAGCCTACTTGTTTATTAAGAGCAGCTAGAGCTTATATGGTTTTCCAGGCTGCGGAAAGTTTTGGTGAAATAATTAAATCAGTTCCCCATGTTCAGGATATTGAAGAAGAAAAATTTGAGGACACCTTTTACATATTACTCCTTGCCAAAGGAGATCAGGCAGAGATCCAATCAAAATTGGAATCTATTTCTGAAATTGATTATGTGAGAATAAAAAAGGCTGAATATAGTGTAGAAGCTCCAAAAGAGATTAAAGATGCAAAAAACAAAATTGAGGAAAAGCAGCAACAAAAAAGCGATGGTTCAAATCATCGACAAGTTCGGAGTATCAGAGTAGACATAGAAAGACTAGATTTATTAATGAATCTAGTTAGTGAGCTAATTATCATAAAGAATACCATGGAAGATTTAAGCAGCAATAACACTGATGCCGGAATGATTGAAAATATGGAATATCTTTCAAGGGTTGCCAATGAGCTTCACGATGCTGTTATGAAAGTTAGGATGGTTCCCATAGAAATGGTATTTAATCGATTCCCAAGGGTAGTGAGAGATTTAGCCAAAAACACTAATAAGCGGATTAAATTGAATATTGTAGGAGCTGATACTGAAGTAGACCGGACTATAATTGATGAAATTGGAGACCCACTTATACATTTGCTTAGAAATGCTATTGATCATGGCATAGAGCTGCCAGAGGAAAGATTAAACATGGGTAAAGAACCAGAAGGAACAGTGGATCTTATTGCCTACCATGATGGAAATAATGTAGTAATTGAAGTGAGAGACGATGGGCGAGGGATAAATTACCAGAATATTGTGGATAGTGCTGTAAGAAAAGGTTTAATTGCTAAAGATAAAGCTAATCAATTAGATGAAAAAGATATAATTGATTTAATGTTTCAACCAGGTTTTAGCACAGCAAAATCTGTATCAGATATTTCAGGACGCGGAGTAGGAATGGATGTAGTAAAGACAAAGATTGAAGCAATGGGCGGGCTAATAGAGGTAGAAACAGAACTTGGCAAGGGAACTAGATTTATTGTCCGACTGCCCCTGACCTTATCTATAATTCAGGCATTACTAGTTGAAGTATCTAATGAGATTTTTGCTATACCCTTAAGCTCTGTACAAGAAATAATAGATATTCCCCTTTCACAAGTTAAAATACTTAGAGGAGAAGAAGTCATTCCCTACAGGGGATCCTTGATTCCCTTGGTCAGATTGGAGAGAGAATTAGGTGTAGAGGGTGATGATAAATCAAGGGATGAGGTTATTACCCTGGTAGTAATAAAGAAGGGCGAAAAATTATCTGGTCTAACTATAGGTAATTTAATAGGACAACAGGAAATAGTTATAAAATCTTTAGGAAAATATTTATCTGATATAAAAATTATTTCTGGCGCAACTATTCTAGGAGATGGACGTGTAGCGTTGATATTAGATATCAACCGTATAGTTTAGTTATAAGGAGGCGAGGATAATGGAGAAAAAATCTAACCTCGGAGATAAACAATTTATTAGTTTCATATTAGGTGAGGAAAATTTCGGGTTGGATGTTATGATAGTGGAATCTGTAGAAAGAATGTCAAGCATTACCCCGGTCCCCAAAACTCCTAATTATGTTTTAGGGGTCACTAATATCAGAGGAGATATAATCCCTGTTGTAAATTTAAGAAAAAGATTTGATATGGATGATAAAGAATATGATGATGATACTCGTATTGTTATATGTAATTTTGATGGTTATAGAATTGGGTTAGTAGTAGATTTGGTAAAGGATGTCATTACTGTTTCTGAGGAAAACATACAAGCAAGTGAAGATATATTAAAAGACAGGAAAAATGATTTTATATCTGAGATTATTGACTTAGATGGCAATTATATATTAGCTTTAGATTTGATAAAAACTTTAGATCTAGGGGAATAGATATGGATTTTCTAGATGGAATGCATCTTGATGTGTTAAAGGAGATTGGAAACATAGGTGCTGGAAACGCTGCTACCTCCTTATCCAAACTATTGAGCAGACGGATAGATATGAATGTGCCAGAAGTTAAACTAATACATTTCGATCAATTGGAAATGGTGGTAGGAGGAGCGGAAAATTTAGTAGTTGGAGTATATCTAGAATTTACAGGAGATATTCAGGGTACTATTTTGTTTGTTCTAGATAGGCTTTCAGCTAATAATCTATTATATCTATTAATACCCAACTATTCAACAAAAAATGAGAGTGATTTTTCTCCACTTGAATGCTCAGCTCTCCAAGAGGTAGGAAATATTTTAGCCGGTGCCTATTTAGGATCTATATCTGTGTTAACAGGATTAAGTATTAAACATTCAACCCCAGCTTTCGCCTTTGATATGGCAGGAGCTATATTAAGCGTTCCCATGATTGAATTTGGCCAAATGGGAGAACAAGCATTATTTATAGAAAATGTCTTTATCGATGGTTCCAATAAAATAAAAGGCAATTTTTTTCTTATGCCAAATATTGACTCTTATCCAATTATATTAAAAGCTTTAGGAGTTTATAAATGGCACAAAGAATAAAAGTTGGTATGGCAGATTTAAATGTGGTAAAATCACCAGGAATTTTGGTTACTTTGGGGTTGGGTTCATGTGTAGGTATAGCTTTATATGATGAGCAGGTGAAGGTTGCCGGTTTATCACATATTATGTTACCATCAAGTAAAATGATAAAAAACAATCAAAATAAAGCTAAATTTGCGGACACTGCAATATTGCTTTTAATAGAGAGAATGTTAGCTTTTGGAGCTAAAAAGGATAGACTTAAGGCCAAAATAGCAGGGGGAGCGCAAATGTTTTCTTCCACTAGCAATAGTAATAGTTTGCTTAAAATAGGTGAAAGAAATGTGATTTCTACTTTAGAGGTATTAGATAGTTTAAATATTCCTGTAGTAGGTCAAGACACAGGAGGTAACTATGGTAGAAGCATTGAATTATATGCTGAAACGGGAATATTATTGATAAAAACCATAGGGCATGGCATCAAAGAGATTTAATCCAACCACTCCAGAAATTAGGAGGAGCATATGAAACAAATAGACGACGATGGCATAAGACAATTGTGGATTAAATACAAAAAAAACGGAGATGTTCGGCTTAGAAATTATCTCATAGAACATTATAGTCAATTAGTAAACAGAGTTGTGAATAGAATAGCATCTAGATATAGCGATTATATAGATATAGATGATTTAATAAGCTATGGAATATTTGGTCTAATAGACGCCATTGAAAAATTCGACATAGAAAAGGGGATAAAGTTTGAAAGCTATGCCTCATTTAGGATACGGGGTGCTATAATTGATCAGATCCGGGAACAAGATTGGATCCCTAGGAGCTTAAGAAATAAAGCAAAAGAAATAGAAAAGTCCATGGAAGAGTTAGAAATAAAACTTGGAAGGCAAGCGGAAGATGAGGAACTAGCCAAGTATATGGGAATATCAGTAGAGGACTTGCATAGGTTATTAGGACAAGTTCATAGCTTTTCCGTTATGTCTCTAGATGACCAGATCCTTGAAATAGCAGGTAGCACAACTTTGGCTAATGACAACAATACGCCAGAAGAGCAAACCATGATAGAAGAACTAAAAAGATTATTGAGCGAATTTATAGACACATTACCAGAAAAGGAAAAAATGGTAATAAATTTATATTATTTTGAAGAACTGACCCTTAAAGAAATTGGTATGATTATTGGTGTGTCTGAATCGCGGGTATCCCAATTGCATTCCAAAGCCCTAATAAAATTAAAAAATATGCTTAAACGAGTTAATGTTTTTTAATAAAGAGGTGAATCCATGGATAAGGTTAAGCTTGCAAGCTATTCAATTGAGTACCAGGAAGATGGGGTTTACTTGACTGTATTCCCTTCTGAGGATGTATTAACTAAAGAAGAAGAGACTGTAATATTGGATATTTTAAAACGAAAAAATATTACAGGCATTGACACTAGTGCCGTATACAATGCAATGTATATTACTACTGGCAACAAAACGAAAATAGCTCCTGCTCAAAAAGAGAAGATGTTAGATCAAGAAATTCGAGTGCGAGTTGTTAAAGGGGGCATGGAAGCACGGGCTAAACTATTGCCTGCCCATGGTGGCAAAAAACTAAGCTTAGAAGAGGTTATAGATATCTTAAAAAGGGAAGGCATTGTTTTTGGAATAGACCGTAAGGCAATAGAACAAATGTTGGAGAAGGAAGAGTACTATAAAGAAGTTCCTATTGCTTACGGACAGCCAGCTCAAAAGGGACAAGATGCAAAAATTACATATCATATTAATATAAGCCCTGTAGCAAAACCAAAAATATTAGAAGATGGAACTGTTGATTATAGACATTTAGATCTAATTCAAAATGTGAAAAAAGGGCAAATATTAGCAAGCTTAACCCCCCACACTGAAGGGATACCTGGCAAAACTGTTTTAGGCAAAGTTATTGGAGCGAAACCAGGTAAAAGGCTGTCATTACCCAAGGGCAAAAATGTTATTTTATCAGAAGATGGGCTAACATTGTTGGCAGCTATAGATGGAAAAGCTGAGATGATAGATGGAAAAATTAATGTATATGCCGTTTATGAAATTTTAGGTAATGTAGATAACTCTACAGGGAATATTGATTTTATTGGGAACGTTATTATAAATGGAAATGTATTAACTGGGTTTGAAGTAAAAGCTGGAGGTTATATTGAAGTAAGAGGTGTAGTGGAAGGTGCAAAGATAATTGCTCAGGGTGACGTTGTATTAAAAAAGGGCATACAGGGAATGGGCAAAGGCATTATTGAAACTCAAGGTAATGTTATAGCACGTTTTATAGAAAATAGTACAGTATCAGCTAAAGGAAACGTTACAACTGAAGCGATACTACATAGCAGTATAAATTGTGGTGGAAAGGTTGAGGTTGCTGGAAGAAAAGGCTTGATTGCAGGAGGCTCCATCTGTGCAGGAGGTTCTATCTCTGCAATAGTCATTGGCTCTCCAATGGCAACTGTAACAGAGTTGAAAGTTGGTACTAGTCCAATATTAAGAGAGGAACATTCAAGATTAACTGCTGAATTAGATGAGATATTGGAAGAGTTAAAAAAATCAGACCAGATACTCAATTTACTAAATAAAATGGAAGCCAAAGGCAGGTTATCTTTGGATAAAAGTAATATGCGAATAAATGCCATAAAAACCAAGTTAAAATATAGCAAAAGACTTCCAGAAATAAAGAAACGCATTGCAGAGTTAGAAGAAATTTTTAAAGAAGCATCAAAAGGTAGGGTAAATGTACAGGATAGAATATATCCTGGGGTTAAAATAGAAATAGGATCTAGTGGTCTTTATATTAGGGACGAAGAACGGCATGTTACTTTTATAAGAGAACATGGTGAAATAGTAAGGACTGCATTTCTAGGTTAGGAGGATAAATATGTCTATTAGACCAATAGATATGCAGGTCACTATTCAAAAGACCGATCACTTTGTAAAAGATTATAATCAAAACAGTCAAGTTTTAAATAGCCAGCAAGGCATCTCCGTAGAAACACAAAGACAGGTTTATAAGCAGCAAAGACAGGTTATTTCTACCCAGTCATCAAAAAATAAAAGAATTGATCGTGATGACTCCAATAAATCCAGGGCAAAGAATTATCTTGCAAATAGCAAAAAAAGTCATGATGGGCAAAAAGAAAATAATAAAGAAAAGGTTTTGGTAGCAGAGGATGATAAAGGTACTTTTATTGATATTACTATATGAGGGATAAGAAAAATAATTCTTGATAATTGTCAATAGTTGTGATATACTACTGACGGTGAAAACACACTCTTTCAGACAGAAAGGTCAGTGCCTGTATAGGGTTACCTTTCTGAATGATGAAAGAGGAGGAATAACTGAGGAGGTGAAAGTTTATGTCAGTAGTAACAATGAAAGAATTGCTAGAAGCAGGTGTACATTTTGGGCATCAAACACGCAGATGGAATCCCAAAATGAAACCCTATATTTTTACTGAAAGAAATGGCATTTATATCGTTGATCTACAACAAACCGTACGAAAGATGGAGGAAGCTTATAACTTTGTTCGTGATCTAGCTGCAGAGGATAAAGAGATCCTATTTGTAGGTACAAAGAAACAAGCTCAAGAAACCATCGAGTACGAAGCACAAAGATGCGGTATGCATTATGTCAACCAGAGATGGTTGGGCGGAATGCTTACCAACTTTAAGACCATAAGCCAAAGAATAGAGGCTTTGCATCGTTTAAATGAGATGGAAGAGGATGGCACTTTTGATGTGCTTCCCAAGAAAGAAGTCATTAAATTACGCCTAGAGAGGGACAAGTTGGAAAGAAATCTAGGCGGAATTAAAAACATGAAAAAGCTTCCTGCAGCTATTTTTATTGTGGATCCAAGGAAAGAAAGAATTGCAGTTGCTGAGGCTCGTAAATTAGGCATTCCAATTATTGCAATTGTAGATACTAATTGTGATCCCGATGAAATAGACTATGTAATTCCCGGTAACGATGATGCTATTCGAGCTGTTAAATTAATTACATCCAAGATTGCCGATGCCGTATTAGAAGGGCGTCAAGGCGAACAACTGACCGATGTGGATGTAGAACAGGAGTAATTTTTTGGGGAAGAAGGGGGACATCCATTCTTCCCTTAATTATATTATTTACCATTAAATAAACATCTGGATTACATAGGAAATTTCATTTGTAGAGACTGTGTAAATAATATATGATGAATATTATATCGAAGGAGGAATGAAAATGATTACTGCTGCAATGGTTAAAGAGCTTAGAGAGCGTACTGGAGTAGGGATGATGGACTGCAAAAGGGCTCTCCAAGATGCAAATGGCGATATGGAAAAAGCAGTAGAGCTTTTGCGAGAAAGAGGTTTAGCAACAGCGGCTAAAAAGGCAGGTAGAATTGCTGCTGAGGGAATAGTAGATTCATATATACATGGTGACGGACGTATCGGAGTACTAGTCGAGGTTAATTGTGAAACTGACTTTGTTGCAAAAACTGATGAATTTAAATCATTTGTTAGAGATATTGCTATGCATATAGCTGCTAGCAACCCTAAATATGTTTCAAGAGAGGAAATTCCTCAAGAAGAGTTGGATAAGGAAAAGGAAATTTTAAGAGCGCAAGCTTTGAATGAAGGAAAACCTGAAAAGATAGTTGATAAGATGGTTGAAGGCAGGATTGAAAAATATATCAAAGAAATATGCCTTTTGGAGCAGCCTTTTGTAAAGGATCCTGATAAGACAGTACAAGATATTCTCAATGAAAAGATAGCCACAATCGGGGAAAATATGAGTATTCGTAGATTTGTTAGATATGAGAGAGGCGAAGGTTTGGAAAAAAGGCAAGACGATTTTGCAACTGAAGTTATGAGCCAAATGCAAGGTTAAAAAGAGAACACATTTGTGTTCTCTTTTTTTGAGAATATTTAAATAATTTTGCCTTTTAATTCACTAAGGCTTGTGTTACTATATCTTATGACAATTTTGTGTAAGGTTTAGCGAAAAGAAGGAAAAAATCATAAAACGTAGAAATATATAACTACTAGGGATGGAGGTTTAAAAATGTCAAAGCCAATTTATAATAGACTTGTTTTGAAAATAAGCGGTGAGGCCCTGGCCGGATCAAAGGGTTATGGAATTGATCCTGAGGTTATTGACCTCATATCCGACCAAGTTATTGAGGTTAAAAATATGGGTGTAGAAGTTGCCATAGTAGTGGGAGGAGGAAATATCTGGAGAGGAAGAGCTGGTGTTGGCATGGATCGCACTACTGCCGACCATATGGGAATGTTAGCTACAGTAATAAACGCTCTAGCTCTTCAAGACGCCTTGGAAAATAAAAATGTTCCTGTTAGAGTACAGACTGCTATAGAGATGAGACAGATTGCTGAACCATACATACGCAGACGGGCGGTTCGACATTTAGAAAAAGGCAGGATAGTTATCTTTGCATGCGGCACTGGTAATCCTTACTTTTCAACAGATACTGCAGCTGCTCTACGTGCTGCAGAAATTGAAGCACAAGTTATTCTATTAGCTAAAAATGTTGATGGTGTTTATGATGATGATCCTAAAATTAATACAAATGCGAAAAAATTTGATAACCTTAGTTATATGGAAGTAATAAATAGGGGGCTGGGGGTAATGGATACTACTGCCATAACCCTATGTATGGAAAATAAAATTCCTATAATAGTTTTTGGTTTAGAAAGTAGAGACAATATAAAAGCCGCCATCCTAGGTAAAAAAATAGGAACAACAATAGAGGAGGTATAAAAATGCTCAATGATCTTTATAATGAAACAAAGAAATCTATGAGTAAAGCTATAGCCAACCTCAACAGCGAGTTAAGCAGTATAAGAGCTGGACGTGCTAATCCTAAATTATTGGAGAGAATCATGGTGGATTATTATGGAGTTCCTACACCTATAAATCAGTTGGGGAATATTTCTGTACCCGAACCTAGGTTATTAGTTATAGCTCCTTGGGAACCTAATATTATTCCCAATATTGAAAAGGAGATCTTAAAATCAGACTTAGGCATAACTCCAAGCAACGATGGTAAGATAATTCGACTAGTTTTTCCTGAATTAACAGAAGAGAGAAGAAAAGAGTTAGTAAAAGTAGCTAATAAAATGGGAGAAGAAGCAAAAGTAGCTATACGGATGATTCGCAGAAATGCTAATGATAAAATTAAAAAGATGAAAAAAGATTCTGGACTATCAGAAGATGAAATGAAAGCTGCAGAAAATGAAATACAAAAAATAACTGATGATTTTATAAAACAGGTTGATGATATAATTAAGGCTAAAGAAAAGGATATTATGGAGGTATAAATGAAAGATATCCCTGTGCTGACAGGTCTAAAATTAGAAGAAGGGTTGGCAATCCTGAAACATGACTTTGAGTCATTAAATGTTATAATTAAGGAATATACTATACCTGATAATTTTTATAAAAAAGATGTAGTAAAAGCAGAAACCAAACGTATTGTTAAACAAAAAGTTACTGCTGATGGGGATTTAGAATTAACTATATGTTCCTTTAATGAAATACCAAAATCATTACTTTAAGGCAAATAATAGCGATATTATTTGCCTTAAAGTAGTTGTCATGGAATTTTATCTATAATTTATCTTTTGAAGAAGGAATGTGCTATGAAATTTGATAAACTATTTAAATCAAAAAGAAAAAAACGAAATAATGATATAAATATGATAGATATAATAAAAAGCAAACCCATACCTAAGCACATTTGTATAATTATGGATGGGAATGGGCGTTGGGCTGAAAAAAGGGGACTTCCCAGATCTGCAGGACATCGTCAGGGCGTTGAGGTTATAAAGGATATCATTAAAACGACTTCAGATCTAGGCATAAAATATTTAACCCTTTATGCATTTTCTACAGAAAACTGGAAGAGACCTAAAAAAGAGATAGAAGCTCTTATGAACTTATTGGTTGAATATTTAAACCGGGAGTTAGACAATTTGCATAAAAATAACGTCAAGATAGTAGCCATAGGGGATATTTCATTCTTGCCAAAAAAGGTTTATGAAGAAGTGAAAAGAGCTATTAACAAAACTAGAAATAATACAGGATTGCAGGTAAATGTAGCCCTAAACTATGGGGGCAGATCGGAAATAGTTATGGCCGTTAAAGAGATTGCTTATAAAGTAGCAAACAATGAATTAAATATAGAAGATATTAATGAAGAGCTAATTTCAAACCATCTTTATACAGCTGGCATTCCAGACCCTGATCTTTTAATTAGAACAGGGGGCGATTGGAGGATTAGCAACTTTTTATTGTATCAAATTGCTTACACAGAGCTTTGGTTTTCCGACGCCACGGTATATTGGCCAGACTTTAGTGTTGAACATTATTTGGATGCTATTTCTGATTTTCAAAATCGTCAGCGCCGCTATGGCGGAATTGTGACCGGGAAGGATGGTTAACAAATGTTACTGCAAAGAGTTTTAAGTGCGGCTGTCGGAATTTTATATATATTTTTTATGCTTTATTTTGGAGGATGGTTTTATAAAATTTCTGTTTTAGCAATGGCATTAATTCTAATGCATGAGTTTTATCATGCCTTTAGCAGGAAAGGTTATAGGCCTATTAAATGGTTAGGCTATATACATATTTTTTTATTATTTTATTCTAACTTTATAAATCAGTGGAATAATTCTATAATATTAATTATGTTTTTTTCCCTTATAGGACTGATTATTTCCATATTTGATAAGAAAATTAATATCATGGATGTTTTTATTACCATCTTTGGGGTTATTTATCCTGGCATGATGGTTTTTTTCCTTATATTTTTAGGATTTCAGACCAGATCCTATGGTATGAATTTGCTTATTTGTACTTTTTTTATTACGTGGTCTACAGATACTTTTGCTTATTTTATCGGCAAGGCTTTCGGTAAAAAAAAGCTATGTCCCTCTATTAGTCCTAATAAGACTGTTGAAGGTAGTTTTGGTGGACTAATAGGCAGTATTTTAGTAAGTATCATATTTGGACTTATATTAAATAATTCTCTAAATTTAAATGTGCCCTTATACCATTTTGGAATTATGGGATTATTAGGGGGGATATTATCTCAATTGGGAGACCTTTGTGCATCCTCCATAAAAAGATTTTGTGGTATAAAAGACTTTGGTAATTTATTGCCTGGTCATGGTGGATTATTGGATAGGTTTGATAGTTTGTTGTTTACCATGCCTATCATTTACATATATTATTTGACCTTTTTAACATAATAGACTGTAATTTATGCTTTTGAAAGGATGTAGTAATTTGAAAAAACGAATAGCTATCATAGGATCAACAGGCTCTATTGGTACTCAAGCTCTAGATATATTAAGTAATTATCCGGAACACTTTGAGGTTAAATTTCTTGCTACTTATCAAAATATTGATCTTTTAGAAGAGCAAATAATGATGTTTTCACCCTCTCAAGTTGTGGTTATAAATGAAGATAAGGCAAGGGAATTAAATACAAGATTACTGCCAAAAAATATTAAGGTAAAAGGTGGTAAAGATGCTTTAATAGATTTGATTACCCATCAGGATATAGATGTGGTGTTGATGGCTGTTGTAGGCATTGCGGGATTGGAGCCTACAATTGCAGCATTAAAAGCTGGAAAAAATATTGCCCTTGCAAATAAAGAAGTAATGGTAACAGGTGGACATATTGTTAATAAAATTGCTAAAGAGTTTGGTGGCAGCATTATCCCTGTAGACAGCGAGCATTCTGCTGTTTTTCAGGCCATCCAAGGCTGTAAAGATGATGATGAAATCAACAAAATCATTTTAACGGCTTCAGGGGGACCATTTAGGGGATATGATAGCCATAGACTAAAGGATGTAACAGTAGATGATGCTTTAAAGCATCCCAATTGGCAAATGGGGCAAAAGATAACCATTGATTCTGCCACCTTAATGAATAAAGGATTAGAGGTTATAGAAGCAAAATGGTTGTTTGATATAGACGTAGATAGAATTCAAGTACTTATACATCCCCAAAGTATAATTCATTCTATGGTGGAGTTTATTGATGGTTCAATTTTGGCACAAATGGGAGTACCGGATATGAGGCTGCCTATATTATACGCTTTGACTTACCCTTATAGGTTTAAGACTAATTTGCAACCACTAAACTTATTAGAAATAGGAAACTTAACCTTTGAAGAACCTGATATAGACAACTTTCCATGCCTTTCATTAGCTTATGAAGCTATAAAAATAGGTGGAACAATGCCAGTGGTACTAAATGCAGCGAATGAAGTTGCAGTGGATCTATTTTTAAAAAGAAGATTAGCTTTTACAGATATACCTATAATAATAGAAAAGGCTATGAAATCTCATAACGCAATAAAAAATCCCGAGCTTTCGGATATATTGAACGTTGATCAGGAAGTTCGCAATTTCCTATATAAAAAGGATGGTGGATTATGATAACGATTATTACAGCACTAATATTATTTGGTGTTATTATATTAGCCCATGAGCTAGGGCATTTTCTAGCGGCTAAATGGGTAGGGATACCTGCAGAGGAATTTTCAATAGGCATGGGGCCAAAAATATACCAACGCAAAGGAAGTAAGACAGTTTTTTCTATAAGGGCTTTGCCCATTGGAGGATACGTGAAGTTTGTAGGTGAAGATGAAAAAAGTGACGATCCAAGAGCTTTTAGCAATGCCAAGGTATGGAAACGTTTTCTAACTACTCTATCGGGACCCTTGATGAATTTTTTGCTAGCTGTTTTACTTCTAGCTATATTTTTCATGGCTTTTGGCACTATAAGAACTTCTACACATATTTTAGAAGTAATTGACGGTTCGCCTGCTTATGAGGCAGGATTACAAAAAGGTGACAAAATTATAGGAATAAACGGGAGAGAAATTGATAAAATTAATGAGGAAAAAGGCATAGAACTTATTAGAGATGTTATAAAAAAAGAAGGTAATCAACCTATACAGATAACTATTCTCAGAAATGGTGAAACCTTAGACTTTGAAATACTTCCAAATTATAATGAAGAAAAAAACACTTATGAGATAGGGATTTATTTTGGTAAATTTCAACGTCATGGATTGTTACCCAGTATTAAACTTGCCTTTATCCAGACAGGAAGATTAGTTGCATTGATGATTCAATTGGTGGGAAGCATGATCTTTAGAGGTCAGGGTTTAAATGAGGTAGTAGGGCCTGTTGGCATTGTTGGAGAGATCAACAGAGCTGTTAAATCAGGCATTGAAGATGTGATTAATTTTGCAATAATTATTACCCTAAATTTAGGTATTATCAATCTAATACCCTTTCCAGCTTTGGATGGAGGCAGGTTAGTACTATTAATTGTGGAGGGACTTAGAGGTAAGCCTATTGACGCACAAAAGGAAGGATATATCCATTTTGTAGGTTTTGTTCTTTTAATGATATTAATGATTGTGGTAACCTTTAAAGATATTGCTAGACAGTGGTTTTAGAAAAGGAGACTGATATGGAGAGAAAGTTGACTAGAAAAGTTAGAGTTGGTAATCTGGAAATAGGTGGAGATTCGCCTATTTCCGTTCAATCTATGACAAATACAGACACACGGGATATCCGGGCTACTATTAAACAAATTCACCAGCTACAGGAGGCTGGATGTGATATAGTACGTTTGGCAATTTTCGATGAGGATTGTGTCAATAATATAAAAAAGATAAAAGCTAATACAAAAATACCATTAGTTGCAGATATACACTTTGACTATAGGTTAGCGGTGGCTTCAATAAAGCAAGGCATAGATAAACTTCGTATTAATCCAGGTAATATTGGAAGCGAAAAAGGCGTAAGGGAGATTGTTGCAGCAGCTAAGGAGCGGTTAATTCCTATACGCATAGGAGTCAATAGTGGCTCTATTAAAAAGGATTTTTTGTATAAGTACGGTAACACTCCTAAAGCTATGGTAGAAAGCGCTTTGGAACAAATAAGCATTTTAGAAAAGTTTGGCTATGAAGAGATAGTCATATCTTTAAAAGCGTCTAGTGTAAACAAAACAGTGGAGGCTTATCGCTATATATCCCAATGTATAGATTATCCACTTCATCTGGGAGTAACTGAAGCAGGAACATCTTGGAGTGGTACCATAAAATCAGCTATAGGAATTGGTGCTCTTTTACTAGATGGAATTGGAGATACATTAAGGGTATCTTTAACCGCTGATCCTGTTGAAGAAGTAAAGGTAGGGAAGGAAATATTAAAAGCTTTAGGAATACGAAAAGACAGTATTGAAATTATATCCTGCCCTACTTGTGGAAGATGTAATATTGAATTAGAGCAAATAGTTAGCCAAGTCCAAGAACAAATCCAGGATATTAAAGTTCCCCTTACAATTGCAGTTATGGGCTGTGTAGTGAATGGTCCTGGTGAAGCCAAGGAAGCTGATATAGGTATAGCCGGTGGCAGGGGTAGAGTAGTTTTATTCAAAAAAGGAAAGACTATAGGAAGCTATCCACAGGAAGAAGCGGTATCAAGACTTATTTCTGAAATCCGGAGGATGACGGATGATGGAAGTAGCTGCCATAATTCCGGCTTATAATGAAGAAAAAAACATTGGCTTAGTTTTATCCGTAGTAACACAAATTCCAGAAATAGGGGAAATCGTAGTAGTAAATGACGGCTCAACTGATAGAACTAGCCAAATAGCTCTTTCTTTTGGTGTCAAGCTTATAGAGCTAAAGGAAAACCAAGGAAAGAGCTTAGCAATGTGGGCTGGAGTACAGCATACCACATCTCCCATAATTCTTTTTTTAGATGCAGACCTAATTGGGCTAACTAAAGGACATATTAGAGAAATGATATTCCCAATTATTCAAGGCTATGCTGACATGACATTGGGAATCTTTTGTTGTGGAAGATCAGTCACTGATCTTGCTCAAAAGATTGCACCCTATTTAACAGGGCAAAGGGCTATGAAGAGATGGGTATTAGACGGACTCGATCAGGAAGATTGGCAAACGGGTTTTGGAATTGAGATGGCTATTACACGATTAGCCAAAAACGCCAATATCAGGATTATAAAAGTTCCTTTAATCAATGTTACCCATACCATGAAGGAAGAGAAAATGGGTTTGGTTAAAGGCGTAGCTGCTAGAGCTAAAATGTACTGGGAGATTATCAAACAACTTAACAACTAATAGGCGTAAAGGGGGAGTATTTCAGTTTGTTACAAAAGATTATAGATGCTAATAACAAAAAATACTTTGACGGATGTACCCTAAAGAAAACAAAGGTTTATTTAAAAGAAAAACGTTGGGAGATAGTACTAGAGTCTCCCAATTACATAGATGCATCAATTATTGCAAAAGTAGAAGATTCCTTAAAAGAAAGAATAGGATGTATAGATGATATTAGAATAGTTATTGAGTATACTACGAGCAAGGAATGGTTTTATAGCAATTTTAATAAAGTATGGGAAGATATTAACAATAGAGCCCAAAGAGACGGCTTATCATGGTCTAGATGGCTGTCCAAATGTAAGCCAAAATTGGAAGATAACAATATTCTACTGCATATTAATAATCCTATGATTGCTGAACTATTAAATACTAAAAAAGCAAGTAAGTATATTGAAGAGTGTATAAAAAAATGGTATAGATTCAACTGTAAAGTTCATCTAGTTATGGATGAAGATGAGTTAGAAATTTATCAACAAGAATATAACGAAAAGAAAGAACAAGAAAATTCCTCTATTATAGAAAAAGTTATTAGCAACGTAGAAAGTCAGCAATCCAATAATAAAGCTAAAAATAATATTGGAAAGGATCAAAAACAAGATTTAGTTCTGGGTAGAGCTTTTAAGGGTGAACCTATTCCCATTGAGCAATTAAGAGAGGATAGTGGTAAAGTAATTGTAAAAGGTCAGGTTTTTGATGTAGATATAAAGGAGACTAAAAATGGAAAAATAATATATAGTATGGATATCACCGACTATAGCAGCTCAATTACAATTAAAGCTTTTTGTGAAAAGGAGCAGGCAGAAAAGATAAAAGCCCAGGTAGCAAAAGACGATTGGGTTTTGGTACGCGGGGAATGTTTATACGATAAATATCTAAGAGATGTTGTCATAATTTTCAATGACTTAATGAAAACTGATGGGCCTGAAAGACAGGACAATGCAGAAATAAAAAGAGTGGAGCTTCATCTTCATACTCAGATGAGTGCCATGGATGGTGTATCTTCAGTAAACTCCCTAGTATCAAGAGCGGCAAAATGGGGACATCCTGCCATAGCAATTACAGACCATGGTGTCCTACAGGCTTTTCCTGATGCCTATAAGGCAGGTAAAAAATATGGTGTAAAAATTCTATATGGAATGGAAGCTTATCTAGTAAATGATTGTAGGCCCCTTATATTAAATGGTAATGGTATGGATTTTAACCAGCCCATTGTAGTTTTTGATATAGAAACCACCGGCTTAGATCCAAAAAAAGATGCCATTACCGAAATCGGTGCTGTAAAGATTATTGATAAGAAAATCGTAGATAGCTTTCAAACCTTTGTAAATCCTGAGGTTCCTATACCTGCAGAAATTACTAAACTCACTGGTATAGACGATGATATGGTTAAGGATGCACCCTTGATAAACCAAGCTTTAGAAAGGTTTAAGGAATTTTGTGGTGACGCTGCCCTGGCAGCCCATAATGCTCCCTTTGATTTAGGGTTTATTAAAGAAAAGGCAAGAAGCTTAGGGTGGGAAATAAATAATCCGGTTATTGATACTCTGGTATTATCAAGGGAGCTGGTTCAGGATATAAAAAGACATAAGCTTGATCATTTAGCAAAGCATTTTGGTATCCGGTTGGATAACCATCATAGAGCCCATGATGATGCCGCAGCTACTGCCCAAATATTACTAAAATTATTTGAAATATTAGAGAATATGGGTGTAAAGCGCTTAATAGATATAAATTCAGCCTTCACTCATATTACTAATCTTAATTCCTTGCCTACATACCATGCCACTGTATTGGTGAAAAATAAGACGGGACTTAAAAATCTATATAAGCTGGTATCTAAATCCCATATAGATTATTTCTATAGGCGACCAAGAATTCCCAAGAGCCTTTTAATGAAATATAGAGAAGGACTAATTATAGGCTCTGGCTGTGAAGCTGGAGAATTATATAGGGCCATGGTAAAGGGCTCTTCTTACAATGAAGTTACGGAAATAGCACAATTTTATGACTTCTTAGAAGTACAACCCATTGCCAACAATGCCTATCTTGTAAGGGAGGGGCATGTAGAAAGCTTTGAAAAATTAGAGAAAATAAATAAAAGTATTGTAAAATTAGGTAAAAGGATAGGCAAGCCAGTAGTAGCTACTGGTGATGTGCATTTTCTCGATCCCCATGATGAGTATTACAGAAGAATTTTAATGACTGGGCAAGGCTATAGTGATGCCGATCATCAGCCTCCTCTTTATTTTAAGACAACTGAGGAGATGCTAAAAGATTTTAGCTATTTAGATAAAGAAACAGCTCTAGAGATTGTAGTACATGCACCAAGGCGAATAGCCGAATCCATTGACCATATACAGCCTATTCCCGATGGCTTGTTTACACCTGAAATTCCTGGAGCAGAGGAGCAAATAAAGCAAATGTCATTGGAAAAAGCACACAGGATATATGGGAAACCTTTGCCAGATATAGTATCAAAACGTCTGGAAAAAGAGCTTAATTCAATAATAAAGCATGGCTATGCGGTTTTATATTATATTGCCCATAAATTGGTGAAGAAATCATTAAGCGATGGCTACCTGGTTGGTTCTAGAGGCTCTGTTGGTTCCTCTCTTGTGGCCTACATGACGGATATAACTGAGGTAAACCCTTTGCCTCCCCATTATGTTTGCCCCCAGTGCAAACATAGTGATTTTAATATAGACAAGTCAAAATATGGGGTAGGAATAGACTTGCCAGATAAAAATTGTCCAAATTGTGGAGCTGCCTATAAGAAAGATGGATTTGATATACCTTTTGAAGTTTTCTTAGGATTTAAAGGAGATAAGGTACCTGATATTGACTTAAACTTTTCGGGAGAATATCAGCCTACTGCTCACAAATATGCTGAAGAGCTTTTTGGCCAAGGCTATGTGTTTAGAGCGGGTACCATAGGAACTATAGCCGAAAAAACTGCTTTTGGTTTTGTAAAAAAATACTTGGATGAAAAAGGGATTACGGTGCCCAACGCTGAAATAAAAAGACTAGTTGCAGGATGTACTGGAGTAAAAAGAACTACTGGTCAACATCCTGGGGGATTGATGGTTGTTCCCAGAAGCAGGGAAATTTATGAATTTACTCCTATCCAATATCCGGCGGATGATAAGGATTCTGGAGTAATCACTACTCATTTTGACTATAATTTCATACATGATAACCTTGTAAAATTAGATATCCTGGGTCATGATGATCCTACAATGATTAAAATGTTAGAAGATATAACTGGACTGGATGCTAAAAATATTCCTCTAGATGATGAAAAGACCATGAGCATATTCTCGAGCACAGAGCCTTTAGGAATTAAACCTGAAGATATAGGTAGTCAAGTAGGAACTTTTGGCATCCCGGAATTCGGAACTAGATTTGTTAGGCAGATGCTAGTAGATACAAAGCCCACCACCTTTGGTGAACTAGTAAGAATAAGTGGTTTATCCCATGGAACGGATGTATGGCTTAACAACGCACAGGATTTAATAAGGGATGGTATAGCCCAATTATCCCAGGTTATATCAACCAGGGATGATATTATGATATACCTTATATATAAGGGATTAGAACCAACTTTGGCATTCCAGATTATGGAGAGTGTCCGAAAAGGAAAGGGGCTAACTCCAGAATTTGAAAAAGCCATGAAAGAAAAAGATGTACCAGATTGGTTTATATCTTCTTGTAAAAAAATAAAGTATATGTTTCCCAAGGCACATGCTGCAGCTTATGTTTTAATGGCCTTTAGGATTGCGTATTTTAAGGTCTATCATCCCCATGCATTTTATGCAACATATTTTACCATTAAATCCAGTGATTTTGATGCAGATATGGCACTGGAAGGCAAAGATGCAGTTAAGAAAAAGATAAAGGAATTAGAATCCAAAGGTAACAGTGCTACTGCAAAAGAAAAAAGTTTGTTAACTGTGCTTGAAGTGGTGTTGGAGATGTATTGTAGAAATATATCCTTTTTACCTATAGATCTCTATGAGTCTCATCCTACCAAATTTCTTATAGTAGACAATAAATACATAAGACCGCCTTTAAATACCCTACAGGGAGTAGGTGTTAATGCTGCCTTAAGCATTGCCAAAGCGAGAGAGCAGGGAGAGTTTATTTCATTGGAGGATCTCAGAGAACGGACAAAAATAACAAAAACTGTCATTGAAGTGTTGAAAAATCATGGTGCTTTAGAGGGTATTCCTGAAACAAGCCAGCTCTCATTATTTTAAACTTGCATTGTCATACTATTAATGCTATAATTAAAAGCAGATTTAGAGATAGTGATGTTTTGAGACAGAGTGGGGAAACCCCACTCTTTCGTATTATTTAGCCTTTAGTATAATTTTTGAGAATTATTGAAGGCTATTGCGTAACAATAGTAATGGGAAGATTTATTAGTTCTGGAGGGAAGATTGTGTCAAAGAAAAAGGCAAAAAACATAAAAGAAATTGCCCAAAAGATTGCATTGCCTATACTGGAGGAATTAGGTTTTGAATTTGTAGACATAGAATACAAGAAAGAGGGCGCTCATTGGCTTCTAAGAATGTATATAGACAAGCCGGGCGGAATAACCATAGATGAATGTCAAAAAGCAAGCGACAGAA
>CALKWV010000036.1 GCA_938003915.1 uncultured Bacillota bacterium
CGCCTGTTGGGACTTCTCCTTTATGAACTATTCTTCCCTCTTCATTAACCAGACCTACTGCTACATTTGTTCCACCTATATCTACTCCTATATACATTCTTTATCCCCTTTCCATTTGTTACCAGTCTAATTATTCCCTGTTCATTTGAATAAGTGCATTTAAACGATTATCCAATTCTTGAGCTGCATTATAGCCCATACGTTTAAGCCTCCAATTTCGTGCAGCTACTTCTATAATAATAGCTAGATTTCTACCAGGTCTAACAGGGACTACTATTTTAGGCAATTTAACACCTAATATTTCTGTATATTCTTCCGTCAAGCCCAACCTATCATACTCCTTATTATCATCCCAAAACTCCAAATAAATAACTATATCCAAAGGTTTATTGTTTATTACCGCACCTACGCCATACATGGCCCTTATGTCAATTATTCCTATACCCCTTATTTCCATAAAATGCCTGATTAACTCTGGTGCTTCTCCTATTAATCTATTATCAGTAACTTTTTTTATCTCCACTGCATCGTCAGCAACTAGGCGATGCCCTCGCTTAATTAGCTCTAAGGCAGTTTCGCTCTTGCCTATGCCACTCTCTCCCATAATAAAGACACCCACACCATAGACATCCACTAACACGCCATGGCGAGTTATTTTTGGAGCCAATGCTGAACTTAAATAATTGATAAGTTTTTGGGTCAAGTTACTAGTTGATATACTGGATCTTAACAGGGGTCTATTATATTTCTTAGATAACTCCAATATATATTCGGGTATTTCCATATTTCTTGTAATAACAAGGCAAGGAAAATCATACTGGAAGAACTTTTCCAGCTGCTGCTGTCTAACCTCAGGATCCATAGTTTCAAGATAGGTCATCTCCACTTTACCTAACACTTGAATTCTTTCCGAAGCGAAATAATCAAAAAAACCCGCAAATTGCAAGCCAGGCCTGTTAACATCACTAGTCACAATGTCAATATTCTGATTATCTCCACAATATATTACCTCTAGATCCAGTTCATTGATAATATTGTCTATAGGTATGGTTGTCAATTATATCAGCTCCTCTCTAGTACAAACCTATGAATAGCCTGAGCCACCCCATCTTCATCATTTATGCCTGTTACATAGTCAGCATGAACCTTTACCTCTTCAGGAGCATTCCCCATAGCTATTGCCAATCCTGCATATTGTAACATGGAGATATCATTATAGCTATCTCCAATGGCAATAACACTTTCTCTCTCAATTCCTTTTAGATTTGCCAAATACTCTAAGGCCCTTCCTTTAGTTGCTTCTTTGTGAGTAAATTCTAAATATTGAGGCTTAGATGTAGTAATCTCAATTTGATCACCAAAAAGCCTTCTAAAGTCGTCTCTTACTTCCATGATTTTGTCTGGTTCATCTATAATTATTAGTTTATTTGGTTCATTAGCCAAAAATTTATCCAAAGATCCTACTAGTTGCCCTTTTACCCCTACATTTTTATAATACATATCACTATACTTATTTTCTTCTTCAAAATAATATTCATCTCCAATATAGACTTGAAGATGTAGAGATTTTTCTTTGCATATATAGATTATTTTTTGACATATATCCAGGGATAGGGTTTTATTATACAAAACATCTTGAGAAAATGCGTTTTTAATCAATCCGCCTTGATAAGTTATTATAGGAACATCCAACTCTAGCTGCTGTGCGTATTTTATAGCTGATTTAAACATTCTGCCTGTGGCAATGGTAACTAAGACCCCTTTTTCCATTGCTTTAATCAATGCTTCTTTGTTCCTAGTACTTATCTGTAAATCTGAACCTAGCAACGAATCATCTAAATCTACTGCTATGAGTTTATAATTCAAAAATCTCACCTCATATTACTAACACAATAACTAAAGGTTTCTTTTTATAGTTATTATATATTGTATTAATTGCAACGTCTAGTATATTTTAATCTGTACCATCCATACCAAAATACTCCATTATACTCAAAGCCGCATTCTTATTCATACCGTCTACCTGGATTAGCTCCTCAAAACTGGCCCTTCTTATTGCTTCGATAGAGCCAAAATGCTTTAGTAATGCTCTTCTCCTGGCAGGTCCTATATTGGGTATATCTTCTAGAATGGATCGAATATTGTCTTTACCCCTTAGGCTTCGATGATAGGTAATAGCAAACCTATGGGCTTCATCCCTAATTCTTTGTAATAATTGTAGTGCCAAACTATTTTTAGGAATAACCAGGGGCTCATTCTGGTTTCTCATATAGATTTCCTCATTCTTCTCTGCCAAACTTATCACAGGGATATAGTCTACACCTAATTTTCTTAAACTGGAGATTGCAGCATTTAACTGACCTTTTCCTCCATCTATTAATATTAGATCAGGCAGCCTAGAAAATTTACCAATGTCAGGATCTTTGCCTTGAGCTTCTAAAGCTTTCTTTTCTTCTAGCCCTCTTTTAAATCTTCTCTCTATCACCTGAGCCATGCTTGCGTAATCATCTGGGCCCTCTATTCCCCTAATTCTAAACCTTTTATAATCTTTCTTGCTAGGCTTGCCTTTCTCAAAAACTACCATTGACGCCACTGAATTTGTCCCTTGAATATTTGAAATATCGAAAGCTTCGATTCTAGTTGGTACATATGGAAGATCCAGTACTTCAGCCAACTCTTCAGAGGCGCCTATTGTTCTAGCTTGCTCCGCTGCTACCTTTTGTTTTAAATTTTCTAAGGCTTCCATGGCATTTCTAAAGGCCATATCTACTAATTCTTTTTTATTTCCCCTCTTAGGAACTCTTATATATACACGGTTTCCCCTTTTAGATGTAAGCCATCGTTCGATGATTAGAGCCTCATCTATCTCTTCTTGCAGCAAAACTTCCTTAGGTATGAAGGAAGAAGTTAAATAAAACTGTTTTATAAAGGAGCTTATTATCTCTTTTACCTGGTTTTCATTCTTAGTATCTAATACAAACTGTTCACTTCCTGTTAATTTCCCGCTTCTAATAAAAAACATCTGAACTACACTTTCCCGCTCTCCTAATGCAATAGCAATAACATCCTGGTCTAAAAGGTCTGTGGATATTATCTTCTGCTTTTCCATTACCTTTTCTACTGAGTGAATCTTATCTCTTAAGCTTGCTGCTTTTTCAAAGTTTAATTCCTCCGCTGCTTGCTCCATTTGTTTTCTAAGATCTTCTATTAAGTCTTTATATTTTCCATCTAGAAACCTACATACATCCTTTATAACTTTCCTGTACTCTTCTTTATCAATATTTCCCTGACAAGGACCTTGACATTGATTAATATAGTAATAAAGACAAGGTCTATCTCCCTTTCTTATTGAATTTAAATTCTTTTTACATGTTCTAACGGGAAATAGTCTTTTTATAACATCTATGGTATCCCTTACTACTTTTGAGCTTCCATACGGACCAAAATAAAGGTTATTATCCTTTTTAATTTTACGGGTTAGTACAACTCTAGGATAATCTTCCTCCATAGTCACCATTATATATGGATATTGCTTATCATCCTTCAACAAAACATTGTATCTAGGCTTATACTCTTTTATTAGATTACACTCTAAAATTAATGCTTCTAACTCAGAATCCGTTATTATATATTCAAAATCCCTAATATTGGCAACCATAGCCCTGACTTTGGGTGTATGGTTTTTAGATGATTGAAAATATTGTCTAACTCTATTTTTAAGGGAAACCGCTTTCCCAACATATATTACATCATCACTTTCATCCTTCATAAGATAGACTCCCGGATTGTCAGGTAAGGTCTTTAGCTTCTCTTCTATAAGGCTCATTCCGCTTCACCTTTCTTAAATCCTTTCTGTTAGTTATGCTTATATAATACATTTTAATATACATAATGTCCAATCCCAAAAACAAAAAAAGGTCTTATGACCTTTTTTGCAGTGATGGCTTTTTTAGTATGGAAAGATGAATTAAAGAATGATAAACAGTAATAGTGACAGCACTGTCAATTAAATGATGTATAGCTGTACCAATACCAGTAACTATAAAGGCTTGATGAAAATCAAATCCAAAAGGTAAAAGTATGAGTGCTTCTGATAGAGCATGGATGGGAGCTGTAATAAGTAGCACTGCCCAAAAAGGCATACCCTTTCTATAAGCTAATGCACCAACTCCACCAAAGACTGCGTGGGTCAAGGCTCTAGCTCCCACTAAGGCACTTACCCTTAATGTAAATCCCAAGGCTGAACCAATACCTACCATTATAGCTACTCCAGGACTAATTGCCATAGCTAACATACTGGGTAAATGGGAAGCAATAGTAGCTGTAAAACCCGGAGGTATTACAATCATAAGTGGTGTACCTCCAAATATTAAAGGGATCATAATAGCCAATCCCGTAAGCATTCCACCTATAACAATATTTTTAGTCTTCATAGGAACCTCCTTAGCAGTAGTATGGATTTATAATGTATAAATTATACCGCCAGAGAGGTGTATTGTCAAGTGTCTTTACAGCTGTTTCGTCAGCTAATAACCTAAATCCAAGGCTTTTTTTAATATTTTTCCTGCCAAAGGTGCCGCCAACTTTCCTCCTGTCTGTCCAGCAGGCAAATCCTCTATTACTACGGCTACAGCAATCTTTGATTTGTTTCCAGACACATATCCAATAAACCATGCATTATTTCTTATTTCTGAATTTCCATTGTCAATCTCAGCTGTACCAGTTTTCCCAGCAACTTGCCATCCCTTTATAGCAGCACCCTTTCCAGTGCCTATGTTAACTACATTTTCCAACATGCCCTGTATAATCTTAGCATTCTCCCTACTCATAACTTTACGATATATTTTAGATTGTAACTTTTCCTGTATCCTTCCACTTCTACCTACTACCTCATATACAAGTTTGGGTTCCATCATTATACCATCATTAGCTATTGCTGAAGCAACCATGGCCATATGTAGGGGGGTAACTTGTACATCTCCCTGACCAATTGATATTAAAGCCAGCTTCTCTCCTGAAACATTGCCTTTTAAAGGTAAAGGGCTGGCAGCCAATTTCAAGTCAGGAAAGATAAAATCTTGATTAAATCCAAAAGCTTCAGCAGTTTTTAGTAGCTTTTCCTTTCCAAGTTTATTTGCAATGTCTACAAAATAGCCGTTGCAAGATAGTGTCATGGCCTGATTCAGATCTACCTGTCCATGGGACTCTCCACCATAACATGATATACTCCGAGAGCCTGTTTCAATTACTCCTTGACAATCATATCTGATACTTGAAATACTCTCTAAATTATCCAAGGCAGACGCAGCCACAATAACTTTGAAAATAGAACCGGGCATAAAAAGCCCCTCTGTAGCTCTATTTAATAATATATCTCCTTCTATATTATCTAATCTATTAGGGTTGAAGTTAGGATGGCTTACCATGGCTAATATTTCCCCAGTTTCCGCATCCATAACCACAACACTACCCTTGCTTTTATCAAGAGCTTTATCAATATATTGTTGAAGATCAATATCTATGGTTAGGTGTAAATTATTGCCTACTTCCTGAGGTAAAAATATCATTTGATAAATCTTTTCATAAAAAGGGTTGTTATATCCCATTAAATATTTAACCTGTAAAGCCTCTACCCCTGACCTGCCGAGCTTTGCATCATTAAATCCTACTACATGAGCTATGCTTTTGGCCTGTTCTGTTCCTCCTAAATAACTTCTATAATAATATACCTGTTTCTGTTTGGTTTCAGGATTTAGCCTTTTTTCTTTAATAGTGGTTGCTAAAACTTTGCCATTGCGATCTTTAATATCTCCCGGAATTACTTTAGGTTCCCAAGCATCTAATTTAACTCTGGGATTATATGAATTTGCAAACCATCTATCACTATAAAAAAATAATATATAGCCATAATAAACTCCAAGCAATATAAAAGCTATCAATAAGATGGCTAATCCCTTTTTTAGGTTTCTCTCTAGACCTTGCATTATTCCTATACCCCTTCCTTAAAGGCCTATTCTTCTACATCTTCTTCATAAACGTCATCTTCAGTAGGGTCCTCTTCATCATTCTTATCACCAGTACCTATGGCTACCCCCTCTAATACTCCTACCAAAGCCAATGAAGTAACCATAGAACTGCCTCCATAACTAACAAATGGCATAGTAACTCCTGTTAGGGGAATCATCTTAATAACACCTCCAATAATGGTAAAGGCCTGGAGTGTTAAAGCCACTGTAGCCCCAAAAGCAAGAAGTGCCTTGTATGGTTCCTTGCTTCTTAAGGCAATTGAGACTCCCCTAATGGCAATCATGGCGTACAAACCAATTACACAAAAACCAGCAATAATACCAAATTCTTCACAAATTGTTGCAAATATAAAGTCGGTCTTAAAAGCTGGAACAACCTGAGGAGAGCCTAGTCCCAATCCTGTACCTATAAGACCGCCACTGCTAATTGCCATAAGAGAGTGTGCTATCTGATAACCTTTATTTTCAATATCCCTCCAAGGATTTTTCCATGCTTCTACACGTACACGAATATGACTAAACAAATGATAGCTCATAATACTGCCTAAAGTGGCAGCTCCTCCTGCCAGCAACACCATAATCCAATCGGATGTTGCCACGTAATAGACAAAGATAAAGATATAAAAATACAAAAGTGCTGCACCTAAATCCCTCTGCAGTACCACAAGCAAAACTGTTAGCCCAGTAAAAATATAGGCTGGTAGATGGTCTCTAAACTTATTATCCTCCCTGAACCACAAAGCATAAACAAATATTAAGATAATCTTTACAAACTCTGAAGGTTGAATGTTATATCCCTTAATTGAAATCCAGTTTCTAGCACCAAATATCTCCTTACCAAATATAATAGGCAATAGTAGTAAGATGCATCCTAAAGCCATAAGAATATAGCTAAATATTACATTCATTCGGCTCTTATGGGTAAATATAATAAAAAATAATAGGGCTATATTTCCAACAATAAAATATTTCATCTGACTTTTAGCAAAATCGGGATTAAATCTATAAAGCATTATGAAACCAAAAATAGTAAGGATATCTACAATAATCAACAAAATTCTATCCATTCTAGGAAAAATCAATCTAAAAAGGTTGTATTGGACAACAAAAGATATACCTACAATTATTCCTAATACAGCAGTATACTTATCAAATCCATTGGGATTTTTATAGGCTAATAATGCATAAGCAGAAGAAAGAAAAATAACCATAAAAAATATTATATGACCAAAAGGACCTTCATCCTCATAATCATGATGCTGGCTTGTCCTTAAAGTCTCCATTAACATTCTTATGGTAATAAATATTATCAATCCAATAAACCAATATCGCATGGTTAATGAAATTATTTCAAATTTTTTATGGGACACAAGTACACGCCCTTTCTAATCCAATGGGTTACTAGTCTATAAAATGTTAAATAGGCGATGCTCAGCATCGCCCCCATTCATTGGTGCGTCTGACAGGATTCGAACCTGCGACCTTTGGAGTCGGAGTCCAACGCTCTATCCACTGAGCTACAGACGCAAATTATTTATTATTAATTATACCATTTAATATGTTTAAATACTAGTTATAATTGTGAGTCAAGTTATAACAGAAATTGTAACTTTATTAATAAATAATGACCTTTCTGTAAATTTATATTAAATTAGGTTCCAATATTTCATAATAAATGCTATAATCAAGCTGAATAACCTTGTAACATTTCACTTAGCTTACCGGGAAAGGATGAAGGCAGTGGTATTGAAAGTATTAATGGTAGATAGTAGTTACAACGCTCGAAGAGATATAGATCGAAAAATCAAATGGGTAGAGAATGATTTTGAATTAGTTGGCGAAGCCAACAATGGCGAGGAAGCCCTGTCCCTTATTCCTCATGTATCACCCCATGTAATTCTCACAGCTATAAGAATGCCGAAAATGGACGGTATTACTTTTATAGAAACAGCTAAAAAATGCTGGCCAAATATAAAATATGTTATCGTCAGCAACTATGATAATTTTGATTATCTAAGGCAAGCAATGAAAGTTGGAGCTTATGACTACATCCTAAAACCTGTTAAAGAGGACGAAATAAATCAAGTTCTTATGAGGGCGAAAATTGAAATTGAAACCGGTGTTAGAAAATTTTTCTAAATAAAAAGCTGTAGGACTTTTTTCATAGGTAGTCCAACAGCTTTTTATTATTCTATAGTTACCTTCAATTGCTTTGGCTCAATATTTGTTACCTCTAAGCCAGGAGGTAGGTTATCTACCAGTATAGGATACGCCCTCTCACCTCTTGATGAATTTTCTAAATCCATGTATACCTTTAAATTTTGTGGCTCTAATGCATCTACCAAGCTTTGAGGGCCGCTTACTGTTATGATCATATCCTCTTCTAATTCATCCAGTTTGGCATGCAGGCCCCTGGGTACATTTCTTAATTCAACTTCTCCAAGGCTAACATCTCTATTAATTATTCTCTCTATTCTTACCAAGACCTGTACATGAGATGGCTCCCCTGGACTCAATCGAATATCCTCATGTTGCTGTAGTTCTAACTCTTTAACTATATTTTCAGTGGCTCCCTGAATATCTAATACTTCAGTAGTTAATGTATCTATTGCTTCTAATACTTCTGGTTCGCCACTTATAGCTATTTCTCCGGGTTTGATTTCTTGCCCCATTACCACAAAACCTTCAGCTGGTTCTCCAGTTATTTGAGGTTCAATCCTAACGGTTTTATTAGGATAAACGGTTACTACGCAGTATTCTGGATTAATGGTTATAAAATCAGGTGCTATAATTTCGTCATCTTCATTAAATAGTTCAACCATTAAAGAACGCTCTATTTTTTTGTTTTTTGTGCCTAAATTTATGACTACTTGTGCATAGACAGCCGTTCTAATTAAGGATTCTGGTCCCCTAACCTCTACAAATCTAGGGTTAATTTCATAATATCTCTTGCCAAATTCAACACTATCCTTTTCAGAAACTTTTGGTATTACTGGTACAGTTTTTGAAACCACTCTCTCCACATTTATCTTTATGTCCGGAAGGGACTTTATTTCAATGTTGCTTGGTAAACCACTAATTTCGACATTTACGCTTTGCTCACCGGTCTTGTTTATATCCGATAGATCCACTATAGCAACAATTTTACTTTTATCTATGTACCTAACCATACTTGATTTGGCACGAATATCAAAGCTATAGGTATCAGGCATTTCTGATGATATCATTAATCCATTTTCTGAAAGTTTTTGTTGATTTTCTATTCTAATGGGAATATCTCTAAAGCTCATATCTCTCAGCGGGTCTCGATTGCTGGGAGTCATACTCCATAATACAAGGGCAATTGCTATTGATATAATTTTTAATGTAATATTTCTTTCAAAGAATCTAGTCATTTTTGGACCTCCTCTTTATAAAACTAAAAGGTCCATTATCATTAGTATCCTTATAATATATTGACCTCAACACATTTTTTAAACCATCCATATCCAAATAACGAGTCAGCTTACCATTTTGGGCCATAGATATTACTCCTGTTTCCTCAGACACTATTATAGCCAAGGCATCAGAACTCTCTGTTATCCCTAAGGCAGCACGATGCCTTGTCCCTAATTGTTTGCTAAGATTTGGATTTTCTGTCAGGGGCAGAAAGCATCCTGCTGCTGCAATCCTGTTCCCTCGAATTACTACAGCTCCATCATGCAGAGGTGTATTGGGAACAAAAATATTTTCTAGTAATTCTCTAGTTAGCCTTGCATCTATCTTTACTCCTGTTTCTATAATCTCATTGATGCCTGTCTGCTTCTCAACTACTATAAGAGCACCGGTTCTGGTCTTTGACATATTAGCAACAGCATCGGCTATTCCATCAACAATATTCTGGACATCCCTATCCTTGTCGTCTCCAAGCAACAGGCTTCTTTCAAAGAAACGACCCCTTCCGATCTGCTCCAGAGCCCTTCTAATCTCAGGATGGAAAACAATAACTACGGCAGTAATACCAAAATTAATAGTATTCTCCAAAATCCATGCTATAGTATTGAGTCTTAAACCCTTAGTAACAAAATATATGAAAAAAAGGAAAACTACTCCCTTTAATACTTGTTCAGCCCTTGTCTTTCTGATTAGCAGAAGGAGTTGATATAATACGAAGGCTACAACAGTTATATCTACAATATGACGAATAATATCCGGAAACTGCAAATAAGGCTCCAACCGCTGAAGCAGATCAGAAATAATGGCCCACATATATCCACCCCCGCTTTAATTTGCCGCAAAATGCACTACCACTAATCATTATAACACCATTGACCTATCTTTTACCATATCAAGAATAAAAAATATTGAATATTAGGTTTATTGATGTCTAATGACCTCAAATCTTTTTATACTGTAGGATTCCACTTCCCTAATTCCGGCTTTTTTTAAGGCTATACTTACTTGCTCTTTTGGAGTAGCTATACCTTCTAAATTGGGCAAAAGAATCCCAGTTCTTGAATCACAGCTTACAATAATACCATACCTCTTTACATTCAATTGGTCAATAGATTGGATAGGCTCTGGCTCTTTTATTACATCTACAATATATTTAAGGCTATTTAGCTCTTCTTTTTTAACTGGAAAGAATCTAGGATCTCGGGTTCCAGCACCAATTGAGTTATGCACTATCTCCTCAGCAACATTCTTTCTTATTGGCTCCGTAGTACCTAAACATCCTCTAAGTTGTCCATATTGCTTAATGATAACAAATACACCTGCCTGATTTTCTATCATCTCTTTAGGTATATCCATATTGTGTATATTAAGCACCCTACCATAAAGAATATATTCTTCCAAAGATTTCCTTGCCAATCTTACGTATGCATCTTCATTATCTCTTGCATTTGCTATTGACTCTTTTGCTTCCCTGGTAAGATTTTTCATCCCTTTTCACAGTTCCTTTCTAATTATGTGGTTGTACAATTGTTGACAATTGACTCATTGAATTTCATTGCTAGATATAACTAGCTGTGGGAATTTTTCTATTTTATAAAGGCTTTTACAAGTCACAGGTTAAAAAATATTATGTATACTTATATTAAAGTCAACTTTTTATATAGAATGGTTCTCTATATCATCTAGATAAATAACTTACAATTCCACAATATATAGCCCATGCTACCTGATCTTGATAGTCATCTGTAGTAAGTAGTGCTTCTTCCTGTGGGTTTGATAAGAATCCACATTCTACAATTACTGATGGACTTTCTACAGCTTTTAAAATCAAAAAATTATCTGCTGCCTTAATTTGGCGCTTATTCCCTCTGTTCAATATTCTTATCAATTGCTGTTGTATACACTCAGCCAGTTGCTCTCCTTCTTCACTACCCTTCATATAAAAGGTTTGAGCACCAAAATATTGGGGCTGGCTAAACTGGTTTAAATGAATACTTATCACTATATCAGGCTTGGCTTTTTTAAGGATCCCAACCCTTCTAGACATATCTTGACGTTTCTTAGAGCCAGTATAATCTTTATCGTACAAACCTTCGTCATTTTTACGTGTCATAACAACTTTAGCCCCAGCATTTTCAAGATAGGCCTGAAGCTTCTTAGCAATTTTTAAATTAATTTCGTCTTCTCGCACCCCACTTTTACTAACTGCTCCTGGGTCCATTCCTCCATGTCCCGCATCAATGGCAACAGTTACACCATAAGCTGGAGAAGTAAATACTTCTAACGCCTTTTCTTCCCTAATCTTTACTACATATAAAGAGCCAATAATTAGACCAAGAATAACCCAGAAAATATAAAGCCATTTTTTGCTGATAAAATATACTTTCATCTAGGCAACCCCCAAGACCATTTATATCATTAATAAGATATTCTTTTGGGGGCCTGCCCTATGAAACTTTCCTTATTTCTTTATTTAGAATATAACCAACAAGGAACTGCTTTATTAAGCAGTTCCTAAAATTACCCTTACACTATGCACATTACCATCTTCTACAAGGGGTATTGTTTTTTCATCTAGCCTTTTTTCATCTAGCCATACTTCTTTAACTCCTTTATTTACCCTTTCTGGATTTTCTACTCTAATGCTATAGATGGTACTTTTGTATCTATAGGTCATATGGAACTCTTTCCAATGTGAGGGTATACAAGGATCTATATAGAGTTTACCGCCTCTAAGCTTTAAGCCTAGAATCCACTCTACACCCACCCGATACATCCAAGCAGCAGAGCCAGTGTACCAAGTCCAACCTCCACGTCCTACATGGGGTTCAACAGTATATACATCGGCTGCCATAACATAGGGTTCAACCTTGTATCTATTTATCTCAATCCAGGTTCGTCCATGATTGATAGGATTGATCATATGGTATAGTTCCCAAGCCTTATCGCCATCACCTAGCATTGCATTGGCCAGTATAGTCCATACTGCTCCATGGGTGTATTGACCACCGTTTTCCCTAACCCCTGGCACGTATCCCTTGATGTAGCCAGGTTCCAATGCAGACTTGTTAAAGGGCGGTGCTAATAACTGTATCAGCCCCTCGTCTCTTCGTACCAAATGTCTTTCCATGGCTTCCATTGCAATCTTTGCTCTTGAAGGCTCAGCAGCTCCCGATATGACGCTCCAGGATTGGGAAATAGCATCAATCCTGCATTCTTCATTTAGCTCAGAACCAAGGGGAGTTCCGTCATCAAAATATGCCCTGCGATACCAACCTCCATCCCAACCATGTTTATCTAAGGCTTCTTTCAATTTCTCAGCTACATCTTTATATTTTTGTGCTCTTTCTTCATCATTACGGTGCTGGCAAATGGGGATAAACTTATCCAGCACTGTATACAGGAACCATCCAAGCCACACACTTTCTCCACGGCCTTTGATTCCTACCTTGTCCATACCGTCATTCCAGTCGCCGCCTCCCATCAAGGGTAATCCGTGCTCGCCAAAGGATAGGGATTTTTCTATCGCTTTTATACAATGATGGTAAATACTTTCCTTATCCTTTGATATTGCCGGTTCATTATACCTATCATCCTCATCATCTCTCAAAGGTTCATCTACCAGATAGTGAGTTTCTTCGTCCAATATACTCCAATCCCCTGTACCTTCAATATAGTTTGCAGTTACATAGGGTAGGAATAAGAGGTCATCAGTGATTCTTGTTCTAATTCCTCTGTAAGGAGGATGCCACCAGTGCTGTACATCCCCTTCTGTAAACTGATGCTGGCTGCTTAGAAGTATCTGATCCTTCATCATTTTTGGATTGCTGTATATTAAAGCCAATACATCCTGTAGCTGGTCTCGGAATCCGTATGCACCTCCAGCTTGGTAGAAACCTGTCCTAGCTAAAAGCCTACTGCTTAGAGTCTGGTAAAGTAACCATCTATTTAACATAAGATTCATAGACTCATCAGGAGTTTTTACCTCAACAGCACTTAATCTCCTCTCCCAAATAGTCTTAGACTCTTTCAGGGCTTGACGGGCTGCTTCCCTATTTGCGTAATCCCTTATTATTCGTCCCGCTTCTTCCTCGCTGCTGCCTTGCCCTAGTACAAAAATTATTTCTTCCTGCTGACCCGGCTCCAAGCTTATATTTACCTGTATAGCACCACAGGGATCAAAACCAGCACCTACCCTATTGGACAAGCCTTTCCGTCTTAAAGCTAAGGGCCTGCTTATAGAACCATTTCTTCCAATAAACTCTGTCCTATCCCCTGTAATACCTACATATGCCCTATCGCTGGCTATAAAAGCCACTTTGTCTTTAAACTGTTCATTGTAAGGATTAAATGCAAAAATAGCATTTAATTCCTTAGCTTCCATAGTTGTTATAAATTGGTTGTTGGGAACAGCATTAACCCCACACACCCAATGAACATAAAAGGTGAGGGATAGATTTTTTCTCATGTCCAAGGTATTGAACAGCTGTATATGATAATATTTCAGCGGCTGATCTGGACTGACAAACATTGTTTGTTTCTGCCTTAACCCATTCCTGTTATATTCGAAAACAGAATAACCCTGTCCATGACGTATAGTATATAATCCCTCGGTTCGTATAGGCGAAGGTGTAATGGACCAAAGAGCTCCAGTATCTTCGTCCCTTATATAAACCGCTTCGCCAACAGGATCAACTATAGGATCGTTAGACCAAGGGGTTAGCTTATTTTCCCTGCTATTGCCATTCCATGTATATCCTGCTCCAGATTCCGTAACCAAAAATCCAAAATCTTTGTTGGCTATTATATTGCTCCAAGGCATAGGAGTTGTAATATCTTTATTTAATCTAATTACATACTCCTTGCCATCAAGACTGAATCCTCCAATATCGTTATAGAATAACAGCTTTGGTTCTGGCTCTATTTCATGCTCAATTATTTCTTCCAATTCACTATACTCCATAATATCGGGAAGGTCTCTCTGCACACCAAAATCTTCTATTTGGGAAGCTAGGGAACCTTGCTGTCCATCAATAATTATTCTTGATGCATAGGCCAAAAGATTTTTATCCTCCTCCGGCATTAAGTTACCAGCTAATAGATGTATACCTCCCGGCTTGCCTTGTAAATCTTTTAGGTGGCTGGCGGTTAGCATTTCCCTGATACGGTCTTGTACAGGCTGTTCATAGCTATTGCCATACTCATTGAGTATTACTAAATCCACCTTTATTCCCTTAAGCCGCCAATATTCATGAATGGATAGCATTTGTCTAACCATTTCCAGTTCATCAATAGTACTTACCTTTATTGTAGCAATTGGCAAATCTCCTGAAATGCCATAGGACCACAAACCACTCTGAGCCTTATGGTTCCTAATAGATTCCAAGATCCTCCTTCTGCTGGGACTAGTGTATATAATAGAAGAAAGCATCTTCTGGTATAAGCTTACCTCGGATGATGTTATATTTAGATATCTCATTTCAACCTGGCTATGGGTCCAAGCCAGTTCAAAAGCCCTGGATATTACAGCAACATTCTGATATTCTCTAGCCAGACTTATTGCCTCTTCTCTAGTATCCCCTACAGCCACGATATAGGACACCTTAGCGGATTCTCCAGCATCTATGCTCAGCCTCTGTCTTAGACTCATGATGGCATCTAGTACAGCTCCTGTTGTATTGCTTAAAGGCTGATCCGAATCCATTGCCCTGGGATTACTAATATCTCTACCCCGTCCAATAAATTTGGATCTGTCGGTCTCATATTGGACAGTTCCTATTGGATTTCCTTCCACAACAAGGGTATGGGCAAGCCACATTCGCTTTTGTTCTTTACTTCTAGGCCGCCTAGTCATAAGCAGTATATTATGTTCTTCAATATACTCAGTCTCTACAAAAAGATTAACAAAGGCCGGATGAGCTATATCGTCCCTCTGGGCTGCCAAAATAGGCTCGAAATAGCTGGTTACTTCCAACACCCTATTATGCTGACTGTGGTTGCTAAGGGATATCTTTCTTATCTCTACATTATGCTCTGGAGATATTACCACTTCAGTCCTGGTTTCTATATTGCCATCCTTTCGATGGAATATGGCCTTGTCAGGTTCAAAGATAACTTCATATTTTTCTCCTTCATCAAGGCAAGGCTGATAGGTGGCGGACCAATAGTGATTGGAATTGAGGTTCTTGATATAGAAAAACATTCCCCAATTATCCCTAGTTACATCCTCTCTCCAGCGATTAATCCCCAGGCCTTTATACTGGCTAAATCCTCCCCCACTATTGGTAATAATGGTAGTGTAAGAGTTGTTGGACAAAACACATACCTCAGGCATAGGAGTATTAGCCGTATTCATAATTTGTCTGGAATAAATCTCTTGATAGACCTTCTTTTCCGTTTCTATATCCTTGACATCTGAATCAATGTTATAATCCTTGATTACAATTTCCCTCTGAGGAATTCTCTCTTGCAACAATAGTTCAGTAGCCTTTATCATAGGTATACTGTGGAAACGTTCCTGCATAATATTTTTATTTAAATAGTTATTAAGAGCTAAGAATATCATGCCCTGGTGATGGGCCATATAGGTCTTAACAATCATGCTCTTCTTTCTATGAGGAACCCTTTCAGGAGTATAGTCTATGGATTCATACATTCCATATTGTCCACACATACCCTCTGCTATTAGGTGCTCAATATTTTTCATTGTAGCCAATGGATCTATCCCTAAAGCCATAATAGAGGCATAAGGGGATATTACAATATCCTTTATGAGCCCTTTTTTAAGGCCTAGTTTAGGTACTCCAAAGGCTTTGTATTGATAATTTAGTTGAAGATCAAAGGCATAGAAGGCTGACTCAGACACTCCCCAAGGAACATGTCTCTGATCGCCATATAGTCGTTGCCCTTTTACTACAGTTTGATAGGTTTCATCCCATAGAGTATTTTGGTAATTTTTCATTATTAGCAAGGGCATTAGATATTCAAACATGGTTCCACCCCAGGACAATAAGCCCCTAGAATCGCCTATCAAGGTTAGGGAACGCGCCAATTTAAACCAATGCTTCTGGGGAACATCTCCTTTGGCAATGGCAACAAAACTTGTTTGCCTTGCTTCTGAAGCTAATAGGTCATAATAAACGTCCTGTAATTTTTCGGCTTCTATATCATATCCTATAGAGAATAGCTCTTTCCTTTCATCATATAAGACACTAAAGTCCATATTATAGAAAATTTCATCTATACTATCTATCAATTTTTCACACTGAGCAGCTATTTTCCTAGCTTCTATATGAGATTCACCCAAAGCAATCTCCAACTGCTTTAGCCAATTTGTTATTTGTCTGAACTCACTTTCCAATGCTTTAGTTCTACGCAAAGACAGTATTACCTTAGATAAATTATCCAATATACCATGATAATCATCTAATATTTTTTTAATAGAAAAATCCTTATTTAGGCTATCCACCAATCTGTGAAAATTCTCTTTTACCTCTTCAGATAAACCATTTTCGCCTCGGATGCTCTTAGGCGGTTCCAAAAGCAGATCCACCCATGGAGCTAATTTATCAATTTCTTCTTTAAATCCTTCTATTTGTTTGTCAGTATAATCACCTATGCTGTCTAATTGATTTAATGTAAGTTTCCACTCCGTCAAGGTAATATCATCACTTGCTTCCAACATACTTATAAAAGACGGGATTGAATTATCTTTCTCCTCAAAATCTAGGAGGATAGTATCTTTAAGCCCCGATACCATCTCTTGACCTACTAAAGGTCTTGACAATAATTCTTCTATTCCCCGCCTTAGCAGTATTAAATAACAGGCTAAGTTTCCACTATCAACAGACGACACATACCTAGGTCTCAATGGCTCCAGTGTACGAGTGTCATACCAATTATAAAAATGGCCGTTCCATTTTTCTAATTTCTTAAGAGTATCAATAGTATTTTTAAAGCTACTTAAGGCCTGGCTAGTACTAATATAGCCCAAATCCCTAGCTGATAATATAGAAACCAAAGCAATACCTATATTGGTAGGAGAGGTCCTATGAGCCAATCCTACATAGGGTTCTTCTTGATAATTGTCTGGCGGTAGCCAATTATCTTCACTGCTTATAAATTCATCAAAGAATTTCCAAGTTTTCCTGCTTATCATGCGCAGTTTTGCTACCTGTTCCTTTGATAAATCCGGTGTTTCCCTATACTTTGGTTGACTTATTCTATAAGCAATCAATGGAGATAATAGCCATGTCAATGATATTACTAATGGTATAAAGAGGATAGTTCTTCTAAACAATGCTACCCAGATGAAGAAAGCCACAGATATAATCATAGCTGGTAGCATTTTTCTCCAATAATCCTCTAGGCTTCCTTTAAATTTTCTATCAGCATCGGCAGCAGTTACCCACTCCAGCATATTCTGCTTGGTAAAAAACACTCTAATAAGGGTACGCAATATGGCATCTGTCATCAAATAAGCCTGATGGGCAAGAAAGACAAATGTCAGTATTATCTGCATGGCTAAATTTTTTGTTCCATGTAATATATCTATCAAGGAACCATTATGAGTTCCCATTCTACCAATGAAAGAACCCACTACATCCATAAGTAATGGCAAGGTTAATGTAACGCCAAACAAGCCCAGCCAAAACCAATCAGATCTGGGCAGTATTGTTAAGCCTAAAGTTAACATTAGAAAAAGAGAAGGCGATACTAGGCTTCTGCGCATATTATCAAATATCTTCCATTTTGAGATGGCAGATAAAGGATTTTTTACTTTTTGGTTTTTCCTATTGGTTACCTTTGAAAACAACCATGGAATAAGCTGCCAATCTCCCCTGGTCCATCTATGCAGCCTCATGGAATAAGAAATATAGTTAGCTGGGTATCCATCTATTAATTCAATATCTGTTACTAAACCGGCTCTAATATAGGAACCTTCCAAAAGATCATGGCTTAAAACAGTATTATCTGGTATAGCATCCTTTAGTATATCGTTGAATACATCTACATCATAAGCTCCTTTTCCTGTAAAAATCCCTTCACAAAACAAATCCTGATACACATCAGAGACTGCTGTTGTATATGGATCTAAACCAGTTTGCCCAGAAAAGGTAAGGGCAAAGGAAGAGCGACTTGCACTATCCACCGCAACGCCTATTCTAGGTTGCAATAATCCATAGCCCTTAACCACCCTATTAAGGGATTTATCTGCTACAGGCCGATTAAGGGGATGAGCAAGGGCTCCTATGAGCCGCTTAGCAACATCTCTAGGGAGATGAGTATCAGCATCTAAGGTAATAACATACTTTATCTTTGGCAGAATAGACATGTCTCCTATTCTTATAGAAAACCCTGTACTATCTTCCCCTCTAAGAAGGCTGGTGAATTCTACTAGGGCGCCCCTTTTTCGCTCCCAACCCATCCAGGATTTTTGGGCAGCATTCCACTGTCTATTGCGATGGAAAAAGTAAAAAATACACTCCCCATCTCCCTGATATCTTTCATTTAACTCATTTACAGCCTTAGTAGCTGCATTTATTATAGCTTCATCCTCAGGTTCTTTTTCAGTGTTTGAGTCTTTAAAATCTCCCAGCAAAGCAAAATGTATATTTTCACCTTGGTTTGCTAGATAAAATACTTCCATCTGTTCTATAAGCTCCCATACCCTATCCTCACTGGATAAAAGGGTAGGAATTACCACCATTGTTCGATATTCTTCAGGTATCCCATCTTTTAATTCTAGCTTCGGTATATAACAAGGGGCTACAATTCTAGGAATAATCCAATGCATCAAGCCTACTGCTAAAGTAACAACAGGAATAAAAATTATTACTCCTGATAGCAGCAACATCAATGGATTTTGATCCGGGTTTATTCTATATAAATAACTTAACATTACGCTCATGGTCACAAGGACAATTAATCCTATGGACCCAAAATAAAAGGCTGCAGGATGATCCCCAAGCCATCCATTACTTGGATTTTTATCTCCTAATTTTGCTTTTAGTTCATTTCTTCCATCATCGACTATGTAATATCCTACATGTCCTTTTCTAAAATCATCCTTAGATGAAGCTAATGCTTCTTTGGCGCAGTCAACGGCCATTTGGGCCACTTTAAGTTCGTCAACCTTATACTTTTTTGCTATTTTAACAAGCTCTTTTCTATAGTACTCTCGGGAGATAAACTCCATCTTAGAATAATAACCAGATGGATCCTCCCTTAATGTCTTCTCCAAAAAGCTTAGCTCTTCGAAAATATCCTCCCATTTAACAGAATTTAACAGCTTCAAGCTGGTGATAGCATTTCCTATAGAAACCTGGTATTTTGCCTGATTTTGATGCTCCTTTTGAAGCATCTCATCTATGTTCATGCCTTGAAGCGCCAGCTTTCCGTCCAACCAAGTTATAAGTGAGGTCCCTTTACTTCCAGCATTACGGAATACTTGCAGCATTGCTTCTGCATAGGCAGGAGACATATATCCATTGCTTCTATCATGCTCCATAATCAACTGCTGCAATTTCTCTTTGGGAGCATCTATATTTTCTAACAGCAAAGCACCCCATTTGCTTCCTTCATTTTTTTGCTTTTGAAGCTCAACCATATGTACTGCGATTTCCCTAATCTTTTTAATTAAAGCTATTTTTATCATCAAAGGCGCTATCCACAATTCACCACTAGTTAGAGGAATAATGGTCTGATACTCTTTTAAGTATTCTATAAGTATGTCCTCATCTAATCGTCCATCAGTATATGAAACCATATCCTCAGCGATAGCATATATCCGGGGTATTCCGGATTCTAGCAGTGGAAATTCCTTTAAGTTATTTGGCAACTGTTGTTCAATCTGCTTAGATTGCTCTTCCACCATATAGAAGTTATCCAGCAACCACTCTGCTGATGATATAACTCTTTTATGGGACTTTACCTGTTCATTTATTTTTTTATAGGCTTCCAGCAATAACTTACTATCCTGTTCTATATTTGGGAAATCTCGTTTTATTGATCTGTTGTACTCTGCTGTCTTATGCTTATTTGCTAATTTTTTTGCTTGAGAACAAAGATTATCTAGTTTGGTCATTGTATCTCCCCTTTGCATGGTAAGAATCTACTAATAAAAGAAGATCCTGTCTTATTAAGTATTTACGGTTTTTGCTATTTGAATACATGCAAAGGCTGGAATCAAAAAAACCTCATTTTACTAAAATGAGGTTTCTTTCTTTGATGGGAACCATATATAATGCGATTCCTCCTACTATTATAGATATAATTCCAATAATATTAATTGATTTTACAACTCCATCAATCAATGAGGCCACAAAGTTATTCATAGTACTTACAGGGATCTCATAGGATGCAAACCTATCAATGGTATTCATTACAATACTCATTTTGCCTGATACCCATTCTATGGTTATGCCCAATAAAATTAATAAGGCACCGGCAGTAATAAGCCCCACGCTTATCCATAAAACTAACTGTTTCCAGTCTAAGACGGCTAAATACATAGATAATAGAATGAATAAGTTAATCACGCATATTAGCCAAGGAAGCCAAGTTATTATAACAGCTACATTACGGATACCCCACAAAAAATCAACGGACATAAAATCCTCCATGTTAATCTCGTCTGGCAGGGGATCAAACCAAAATTGAACTAGTCTGGTTCTCTCTTGATATGATCTATTCCCTTCCAAAGTATTGACTACTTCTTTCTTAAGCTTTTGAAGCCAAATAGTAGGAGTATCACTTCTCTTTCCTTTTGCAAAACTATAAAAATCCTCTAAAAGTAAATTTATCTCCCCCTCTAACCAGTCTTCTGATATGGCTTTTTCTAAATAAGGAAGGCTATCTTGTCCATTTGGCAAGCTTCTATTGACCATTCTAAACATTAGCTGCCTAACCTGCCCATAAGCTTCTAGCTCTCTCATGATTTCTATTAAAAATGAAGGTTTCAGAATAGTTTTATTTAATATGAAGCCCAAATAAATTACTACAAGATTTATAGATAAAATCACTACTAGAATAGCTAGTATTACAGTACGAAAAGGTCCCATAACAGCTGCTTTCAAATTTAAATCAACCCCTTAGCTTTTCTTAGCCAATCAATATTTTATATCATTTTATCATTATTATAATTCCTTTAAAAGGATTTATTTGATTATTTAAATAAAATGGATTATAATTCATAACGGTATTTATTTAACTGCAAATTTTGTTGTTTGGAGGAAAAAAAATGAAGTTAGGTATAGTAGGGTTGCCAAATGTAGGCAAAAGTACCCTTTTTAACGCTATTACAAAGGCAGGAGCAGAATCCGCCAATTATCCCTTTTGTACTATAGAACCCAATGTGGGCGTTGTGGCTGTCCCAGATGAGCGTCTGGATAAGTTGAGGGAAATGTATAACAGTGAAAAGATTATTCCCACTACCATTGAATTTGTAGACATTGCTGGCCTGGTCCGTGGTGCTAGCAGAGGCGAGGGACTAGGCAATAAATTTTTATCCCATATTCGTGAAGTGGATGCCATTGTTCATGTAGTTCGCTGCTTTGAGGACCCAAATATAACCCATGTAGATGGTAAAGTTGATCCCATTAGGGATATTGAAACAATAAACTTGGAACTAATCTTTGCTGATTTAGAAAGTATAGAAAAAAGAATGTTAAAAACAAAAAAGATGGTTAAGACAGGAGAAAAACGTTATCAGCAGGAATTGGTTCTATTAGAGAAAATAAAATCTGGTTTAGAAGATAATATTCCAGTCAGAAATATTAATTTTGATAAAGAAGAAAAGGAAATTGTGAAAAATTTATTTTTATTAACTAGTAAACCGGTAATATATGCTGCCAATATCTCAGAAGAGGATATTGGTAAAGATCCGATGGACATTCCTATGGTTAGGGAGCTGATGGACTATGCTTCAAAAGAAGAATCAGAAGTCCTAGTAATATGCTCCAAATTAGAAGAGGAAATAGCACAACTTGATGCTGAAGAAAAGGAAATGTTTTTAAAAGAATTAGGGATTGAAGAATCAGGAATGGACCGCCTGATAAAGTGTTGTTATCGTCTTCTTGGGCTTATTAGTTTTTTAACTGCCGGTCCCAATGAAGTAAGGGCATGGACAGTGAAAGAGGGGACAAAAGCACCTCAAGCAGCTGGAAAAATCCACTCGGATTTTGAAAAAGGATTTATTCGGGCTGAGACCGTAGCTTTTGATGATCTAGTCAAGGCCGGATCCTATACAGCTGCTAAAGAAAAGGGTCTAGTACGCTCTGAGGGTAAGGATTATGTAGTAAAAGACGGAGATGTAATACTGTTTCGCTTTAATGTTTAAGGGACAAGCCAAAAATTTAAGCAGGTACCAAAATTTTTTGGTACCTGCTTTTTTAACCTCAAATCAGCTGCTCCATTCTTGCTACCAATGTAGCAAAAGTCTCTAAAGCTTTATTTACTGGCTCTGGTGATGTCATATCTACCCCAGCCTTTTTAAGAAGTTCTATAGGATAATCGGATCCACCACTTGATAAGAAATCTAAATATCTGTCAACAGCTGGTTGCCCTTGGTCTAAAATCTGCTCTGCCAAAGCTGCTGCAGCGGAGAATCCAGTGGCATATTTATATACATAGAATGATGAATAGAAATGGGGGATTCTTGCCCACTCTAAGGCTATCTCTTTATCTATCACCATCTCAGGGCCATAATATTTCACATTTAAGTTATAGTAAACCTCTGATAGACTGTCTACTGTTAATGCTTCTCCCCTTTCGGCCATACCATGTACTATTTTTTCAAATTCTGCAAACATGGTTTGTCGGTATACTGTACCTCTAAATTGTTCTAAGTAATGATTTAGGACATAAGCTTTTTGCTGATCGTCCTCAAGAGTTTCTAATAGATGCTTGGTAAGCAAGATCTCATTAAGCGTAGAAGCTACCTCAGCTACAAAGATTTTATAACCAGCTGTTATATAAGGTTGATGTTTGTTGGATAAATAGCTATGAATGGCATGTCCCATCTCATGTGCCAAAGTAAATACATTACTGATATTTTCCTGATAATTAAGTAACACATAAGGATGTGTATCATAGCATCCCCAAGAATAAGCACCGCTGGTTTTGCCTTGATTCTCTAATACGTCTATCCATCCGCCGCTAAAACCTTCGTGCAAGATGCTAAGGTACTTTTCTCCTAAAGGTTCAAGACCTTTTGCTACCATATCCTTTGCTTGGCTATAGGGAATTTGCATGTCTACATCCTGTATAATTGGAACATACAGGTCATACATATGTAGTTCATCTAGCTTTAAGGCCTTTTTGCGAAGGGATACATATCTGTGAAGGGCATCTAGATTATTCTCCACAGCTTTAATTAGGTTGTCATATACTGATACAGGTACATTATCCCCATGGAGGGCCATTTCTAGAGTTGAAGGATAGTTACGTATCTTGCTAATAAATATATCCTTCTTTATAGAATAACTAAGGGTTGCTGCAATGGTGTTTTTTAGTTTGCCATAGGTTTCATAAAGAGCCTCAAAGGCTTGTTTTCTAACATTCCTATCCTTGCTCTCCATAAATTGTATGAATCTACCATGGGTTAGCTCCACTTTTTGACCTTCTTCATTGGTAATAAAGGGAAAACGCATATCCGCATCATTAACCATGGTAAAAATCTCTTCAGGAGCACTTGCCACTTCTCCCGCCATGGCTAAAATCTTCTCTTCTTTTTCTGACAAAACATGTTTCTTTTGCCTCATTAAGTCTTCTAAAAAGTGCTTGTATATTTTCAAGCCTTCTAGGCTTTCTATGTATTGGTTAAGTTTTTCCTCAGATATCTGTAATATTTCAGGCACCAAAAAGGATATGGCACTATCATATTCCACTACAAGTCCCTGTGCCCGATCTAATAGAGCTTGGCTCTGGGTATTAGTATTGTCCTGATCTTTTTGCATGCGAGCAAAAACATAAAGTTTTTCTACCTTTTCCATCAAACCTGCATATGTATTAAGTCCTTGTAATAAATTGTCTGGCGAATCAGCTAGTTTACCCCTATATTTCTCAAGAAGGGAAAGACTTTCCTTTACCCATTTGTAATCCTCTTCCCATTTTTCTATAGAAGGATACATATCCTCCAGTCTCCATTTAAATTCCTTAGGAATCTCATCCCTTGTCGGAAGTTTCCCTACATTTGATTTGTCCATTTTTATTAGCGGAATAAAACCGCTATGCCTCCCTTCAATTTTAAATTCTTATCTCATAAAACTTTGTTGCTCAAAATCCTTTGTAATAGAGCTATAGTAAATCTGCATATACATGAATTAACTGTAAAGATATTACTATTTTAATCTATTATATTATACATTAGGAGTGTATGCTATGATTAAAAAAATTCAAATTACTTTGCTTATTATCATTTTAGTTCTTTTATTCTTGGGTTGCAACAAAAATGATATATATGATATGGAAGAGCCACAGATCAAAACACAGCAAAAATCAATTTCTATAAGAAAAATGTCAGATTTGGAAGTAATAAAAAAGTGCGCAGATTATCTTAAATCCTGTGGTAAAAAATTAACCTTTGAAGAAACAAAAATCATATATGAAAATAATCAAACCTCATCATCTATTTGTAAAAACAAAAACAACGAGGATGTGTATTATACCGGTGACTACTTAGTAGTGTACTTCTATCCCCATAGTCATATAGAGCACCAAGAAAGCATCATAAAGGTATTTATTAGTGAGGATGGTACAGTATTAGGTCACATGGAAGAATAAAACAGCCAAGGTCAAAATTTGCTTTCACCTTGGCTATACTACACTAATTTAATTATTCATTTAAAATTTTTTCAATTTCCTCCATGGTGCTTTCATCTAGAGTTTTGCCAACTGCTTTAACATTTTCTTCTATCTGCTCAGGTCTTGATGCACCGATAATAACGCTACTAATTTCAGGGTGAGTAAGTATCCAGGCTAATGCTAATTGAGCTAATGCCATTCCATGATCAGAAGCAATTTTCTCAAGTTTCTCTACCTTGGTTAAAATCTCATCGTTGAGATATCTTTGAATGCCCTTACCCGCAGTTTCATCAGCAGCCCTACTATCTTTAGGAATCTCTTGACCTTTTTTATACTTACCAGTCAGTACTCCCTGAGCAAGAGGACTAAATACTGCCAATCCTATACCTTCCTTGCTGCATAGGGGCATAACTTCGTCTTCGATATATCTGTCAAACATGTTGTATATGGGCTGATTTACTACTATGGGGTTTAGATTTAAGTATTTAGTTGTGTGAACGCCCTCTGCAATCTGAGCAGCACTCCACTCACTAACACCTACATACAAGACCTTTCCTTGTCTAACTAGATCATCCAAAGCCCGTAGAGTTTCATCAACAGGTGTCTCTGGATCATATCTATGACAGTAGAAGATGTCTACATAGTCAGTCTTTAGTCGTCTTAAGCTGGCGTTACACTGCTCTATAATATGTTTACGGGACAAGCCTCTATCGTTAGGCCCATCACCCACTGGCCAGAAGGCTTTTGTAGCTAAGACATAAGAACTTCTGGGGAATTCCTGTAAAATTTCTCCTAGCATCTCTTCAGAAGCTCCAGGATAAGTCTGACCAGCACCATAAACATTTGCTGTATCAAAATAATTAATTCCTAGATCATATGCCTTTCGGATGCATGCCTGAGCTCTTTCCTTACCGTATGATCCCCCATAAGTCAACCAGCTACCTAAGGAAATTTCGCTTACCTTTAAACCATATCTGCCCAGTCTCCTATACTTCAATATCATCACCCCTCAGTTTTATTATTATAATTAACCATAAAAGAGAAGTTCAAACATAAAAGATATACTAGGATATTTGTTGAAGATTCTTAACAAAATTCTCGTGAATTTCAAACTTATACAATTTATTAGTATCAATCTTAGGCCAATCTTTCTGATCATCTAAAAGAAGGACTCTTTCTATTTCATCTTCCTCTATAGTTACTTCATAATAAAAAAGTTTATTATCCTTATATACGGGGTGATCACTAACAGCTTTAACCAATCCCTGAATTTCTCTTGAGCGACCAGTCACTAAATCTTTAATAAATTTATAATATGCATAGACAGGATTAACATACATGCCCCCAAAAAATATAGTAATACAAACTCCGACCACCATTACTACCATTCCAAGCTTATTAGCTATTAAGTTGGCAATAAAAACGGAAATCACAATAAATCCCAAAAGGATAGCTAATAATATAATTAATGCATTTCTAAATTGCTTAGTAATATTATCCAAATCCTGTTGACTATAGTACATCCTATACTACCCCCGTTTCTGTCAAATATTATCATTTTTATTATAACATATGAATACAGCAATATATATTATTTTAGATTATAATTTACAATTTATTAATAAAGCTAGTAAACTCATAACATGAAAGAGTTTCTCTCACACTTTTATAAAATCTAAAGAGTGGTATATAAATACAAAAAAGACACCCTTTAGGATGTCTCATTTTTCATTTATGGTCCTTAATTTATTCAATTTCTTTAGAATCCTATTTCTTCTGCATCGAAACCTTCAAATTCACGTTGCTCAATTAGCCCTTTATTGATGCTGATTCTGTCCACAAAAGCGTTTAATTTTTGATTATTAAACAAAAAACTCTAAGCTCCAAGAGCTTAGAGAAAATTGGTGGTGGCTACTGGATTCGAACCAGTGACCCCCACGATGTCAACGTGGTACTCTAACCAGCTGAGCTAAGCCACCTAAGAACGAGTACATTATAGCATGCTTTTTTCACTTAGTCAAATAATATTTTTATAAAATCAAGAAGAACCTCCTCACAGGAGGTTCTTCCCAAAAGGGCCTATTATGATCGCAGTACAAGTAGACATCTACTTTTCAAAAGCGATAACCTACTTTACCATGGAATCTGTTAAGGAATAATTAGATCATAATAGAACCCTTGTATCCTTATTATTGTCGAAAAACTGAAATATAAACATGGTAATATTTAATCCTTTATCAATTTTTTTAATAAATCAATAATATCTTGATCACTCATTTCAACCGGGTTACCCGACATGCTATTGCCTCTAGAGCTTTCTGCCAACAATGGAAGGTCCTGTTCATCTATAGAAAACTCTTTTAAGTCTGCGGGAATATTCATTTTTCTGGATATTTCTCTTATGTACTCTACACCCTCTAGTGCTGCCTGCCTATCGTCATCTATTGACTTGCCTGTTAATATCCTACCTATTTCAGCATATTTCTTTAGTTGGGCTTCCATATTATACTCCATTATGTGGGGCAGTAATATAGCGCATACCAGTCCATGGGGAATCCCATAATGGCAGCCAAGAGCAGCAGCAATACCATGGGCAGCCCCTAACCCTGAATTGGCTAAACATATACCGCTTAACAAACTAGCCAAAGCCATATCTTGTCTGGCAGCTAAGTTTTGTCCATCATAGTAAGCAGTAATCAATGACCTTGCTGCAAGTTTAATGCCATAAACTGCTAATGCCTCTGGAATAGGCTGAGCTTTCCTGGATACATAGGACTCTATTAATTGGGTAAGGGCATCCATTCCTGAAGTGGCTGTATTAAAAGGTGAAAGGGATAAAGTTAAAACTGGATCCACTAAGGCTACATCTGGTATTAGCCTATCATCTCTAAAGCTCTTTTTATATTTTTCTTCTGTAGAGGTTATAACTGCATTTTTAGTTACTTCCGATCCTGTACCAGCAGTGGTGGGTATTGCAATAAATGGTGCTGGATCCTCTACTAATCTCTTTCCTTTTCCTACACCTTCTAAATAGTCCTTAATATATCCTTCATTGGTTATCAGTCCAGATATTGCCTTCCCTGTATCTATAACACTCCCACCACCAATAGCTATAACTCCATTACAATTTTTACTTTTTGCTATAGCCACGCCTTTATCCACATCCTCAGGAGTAGGTTCATTTACTATGCCACTATAGTGATAGAAGGACAATCCAGCCTGTGCCAGCTGATCCTCCAGTTCTTTCATCTTTCCAGATCTATGTATAGAGCCGCCACCAGAAACAATTAAATAATTATGGGCATACTGGGGTGCAATATTTTTTATGTCATAAAATCTATTATTACCAAAAACAATCCTGGAAGCTGTATAAAATTCAAAGTTCAAAACCATCATCCTTTCAGCAATTTTATTTCCTCCTATACTCCCATCCTTCATCGCCGCTATATATCATAAGCTTGGTCATTCCTCCATCAACGGTTATATTTTCCCCAGTAATAAAACTATTTTCCTCATGGCATAGGAACATAGCTACTCTAGCAATGTCCATTGGATCTCCTACCCTTTCCACAAGATGCTGTTTAATGTCATCATCACTATATTGCGGAACATAATTTTCATCATAATATTTTCCCGTGTCTATCCAACCTGGTGATATAGAATTTACCCTAACCTTTCCTTTGAGACTAACAGCCAAGGCATGAGTTAAGGCTATAATACCTCCTTTTGCAGCTGAATAGCTTTCAGTATCGGATTGAGACATAAATGCTCTGGTAGATGCTATATTAATTATAGAAGCTCCCGGAGTAAAATACGGCATAAAAAGCTGAGCTAGCATATAGGGCGCGGTAACTCCTACCCTCAAAACATAATTAAAATCATCATAACTACAGCCAGAAAGAATGCCATTCTTACTTATACAGGCATTATTTATTAAATAATCAATCGTGCCATATGTGTCTATTACTGTTTCGGTAAAACTTTTTAATGTCTTTTCTTCACCTATATCACCATGGTAAAATATAGCCTGGCCCCCTTTTTCTTTTATAAATGAAAGATTTTCTTCACCAGCACTTTTATTTATATCTATAAAAGCTACTTTAGCGCCTTCCCTAGCAAACTCCCTAGTAAGGCATCTACCTATCCCTAAAGCTCCCCCTGTAACTACACACACTTTGCCGTCAAATCTCTTCATCTCATACCTCTCCTTAATTTTGAAAAATCTAAATATGTTTAAAGAGCCCAGATGAAAATATATTTTCAACTAGGCTCGCATATTAATTATTTAACAGAAAATTTATAAATAGTTATATGATTGTATATATCCCCTGCCCTTAATATGGGAGAAGGAAAGTGCTTATGTTTCAATGCATTGGGGAAAAATTGAGTTTCAAGACATAAACCACTTCTTTTACCATAGGTGGCTCCATCTTTGCAATCTTTAATACCATCTAAGAAATTACCTGAATAAAACTGGATTCCGGGTTTAGTTGTAAATACTTCCATAAACCTGCCAGAACTTGGTTCATACAGTTCTGCAGCTTTTGCTAATTTGCTATCTTGGGATTTTAATACCCAGTTATGATCATAGCCACCACCATTTATTATCTGTGGGTGTTGGCTTTCAAGTCCTGGTCCTATCGGGGTTAGCTCGGTAAAATCAAAGGGAGTACCCTTTACATCTAAAATTTCTCCAGTAGGTAAACAATTTTCATCAATTGCAGTAAACTTATCTGCATAAATCTTAAGCTGATGATTAGCAATATCTCCTGCATCATGACCCTGTAAATTAAAATATGAATGGTTGCTAAGATTAACTACGGTATCCTTATCTGATACAGCATGGTATTCTATTATAAGCTCATTATCTTCTGATAAAGAATAAAAAACTTTTACATCTAAATTGCCTGGATAGTTTTCTTCACCGTCCTTACTCAGATAGGATAGCTGTAAAACATCTCTTCCATCTTTTTTTACTATCTCTCCATCCCAAAGCACCTTGTCAAATCCAACTAGACCTCCATGTAGATGGTTTGGTCCATCATTCTTTGCTAGCTGATATTTAACACCATTTAGTTCAAAAACCCCATCTTCTATTCTATTAGCATGTCTGCCTACCACAGCTCCAAAAAACATGTTTCGATTTATATAGCTATCTAAATCATCGAAACCCAAAGCCACATCCTTAAATTCTCCATTTTTGTCTGGGACAGAAATAGAAACAATAATGGCACCGTAATTTATTATCTTTACTTCCATGCCATTATCATTAACAAGCTTGTAGATATACACCTGGCGACCATCTTGCATTTTTCCAAAATTCTCTTTTGTTATTGTCATTTAATACTCCCTCCAATTTTACTTTGATACTAGCTTACAAAAAGCTTATTATTACCTATATTATACAATATGCCCCTTGTCTTTTTCCATAATAAGTCCAAAAAAATAAGCTGGCCTACTTTTTCTCGGCCAGCTTGTGCTTTATTCTTTTTTATCTTTATTATTCTTTTGGATCATATCCTATTACTGTCCATATTCCATCTTCATCTTGTCTAACCAATCTCTTTAGATATACTCTAGCAATTGGACAATCCTCTTTATTTATCTCCACTATTGTTTCATCAGTTGCCTCATATGTGATTTTCACGTCCTGTTAAGTTAAATGAAAATTGAAAGCCTCGGACTCCTTCGGGTATAATAGTCTT
>CALKWV010000037.1 GCA_938003915.1 uncultured Bacillota bacterium
TTCTTATACTCAAAATACTGCCTTTGGCCGCTTTGTAAATGTACAGACCTGTAATCGATGTGGTGGAGAAGGTACTATTATTTCCAAGCCATGTAAAAGATGTAATGGTAGGAAAAAAGTTAGAAAAATTAAAAAAATCAGCATAAATATACCAGCAGGTATTGATAATGGTCAGGCTATTACCCTACGAGGGCAAGGAGAGCCTGGGGAGCGAGGAGGTCCTCCTGGAGATTTATATGTATATATTACAGTAAAGCCACATAGCCTATTTGTGAGAAAGGGATATGATCTACACTGTGATGTGCCTATTACCTTTGTTCAAGCAGCCTTAGGCGATGAGATAGAGGTTCCTACCTTAGAAGGAAAGGTAAAGTACAAAATTCCTGAAGGAACTCAAACAGGGACAGTTTTTAGGCTGAGAAATCAGGGAATACAAAAGTTGCGCTCTACATCAAGGGGCGACCTCTATGTTAGAGTTAACATAGATGTACCAAAGAAACTAACAGAAAAGCAAAAGCAAATTCTACGACAGTTTGAAGCAGAGACTGATGGTAAGGAATATCACGAGCAAAAAAAGTCATTTTTGGATAAAATGAAGGACGTTTTTGGTGCTTAAGGAGAGTTATAGATGAATTGGATTGAAATAGCAATAAAGACAACTAGTGAAGGTACTGATGCAATTGCAAACGTTTTTTATGAAGCCGGAATAAATGGCGTAATAATTGAGGATCCAAATGATATTGAATCATTCAAAGGAGAGAAGCCTGACTGGGTATATATAGATGAGTCTTTATCTTATGGACATAATGAAGTAATAGTTAAAGGATATTTGCCTGATAATTCTTCAACAAGGGATAGCATACATTTTATAAGAGAAAAACTTAACTGGTTATTAAAACAGGATTTAGGTATAGATATTGGTAAGGGAACCCTAGAGCTTTCAAATGTAAAAGAAGAAGATTGGGCAAATAATTGGAAAAAATATTTCAAGCCTAAAAAAGTAGGCGAGCAAATTGTAATAAAGCCTAGTTGGGAAGAATATTCTCCAACTCAGGACGAGATTATTTTGGAATTGGATCCAGGCATGGCCTTTGGTACAGGAACGCATGAAACAACAATACTATGCATTCAAGCTTTGGAAAATTATGTAAACAAAGATACCCGATTGCTGGATGTGGGATGTGGTACTGGTATATTGGCTATAGCAGGGCTTTTATTAGGAGCTAAAAATGCAGTAGCTGTTGATTTGGATTTAGATGCTGTGCGGATAACCGAAGAAAATGCAGTCAGGAATAATGTTCAAGATAGTATTAAAGTAATCCACGGGAATTTAATGGATAAGGTAGATGGCAAATTTAATGTGATTGTTGCTAATATAATAGCTGATGCCATTATTGAGATATCTAAAGACATAAAAGAATATTTAATGTCTGAGGGCGTATTTATTGCATCAGGAATAATACTGGATCGAGTAAAAGATGTGGAAAAAGCCATAAAAGAAGCAGGCTTAACTATAATTGATATTAATACCATGGGAGAATGGGCTGTAGTGGTGAGTCGCTATGAATAGGTTTTTTATAGAGGCCAATAAAATAAGAGATTCTTATGGAGAAATTGTTGGTGAGGACGCTGTTCATATTTTGCGTGTTCTTAGATTAGGTGTTGGTGACCTAATAGAAGTTTGTGATGGGGCAGGGATGGATTACCCTGCCACTATTATTGAGACAGATAAAGAATGGGTGAAGGTGAAATTAGGTAAAGGCAGTCCTTCAAAGGGTGAGCCTCATACAAAAGTCACCCTATATCAAGGCATACCAAAAAGCTCTAAAATGGATTTTGTAATCCAAAAATGTGTTGAGTTAGGTGTATATAAAATAGTACCTTTGGAGACTGCAAGAACTATAACCGACCTATCTGATCCCAAGAGGGCCAACAAGAGAGTAGCCAGGTGGCAGAGAATATCTCTTGAGGCGGCAAAGCAGAGTAAGAGAGGTATAATACCTGGTGTGGACATGCCTAGGTCCTTCTCTCATGTTATTAAGACTGCTACCCATTCTACAAAAATTATTTTTTGGGAAGGGGAGCGGGCGGTAGATCTTAAAAAATATCTTGACGAAAAGATCTTAAGCAAAGAAAATAAGGATAAAGATATTGGTATAATTATAGGTCCTGAGGGTGGATTAGATGACCAAGAAGTCTTATTGGCAAGAGAACATGAATGGGATACTATTACCTTGGGACCCAGAATCCTTAGAACTGAAACAGCAGGTATGGCTGCTTTAGCTGCAATAATGTTTTATATGGAGGAAATGAAATGAAATTTACAAATGGCAGAAGAGTAGCCTTTCATACTTTAGGATGTAAGGTTAATCAGTATGATACTCAAGCCATGCAGGAAAAGTTTGAGCAAAGTGGATATGAAGTGACAGATTTTAATGATATTGCCGATGTATATGTAATCAATACCTGTACCGTTACAAGTTTAGGGGATAGAAAGTCCAGGCAAATGATACGAAGAGCATATAGGCGTAACCCAAATGCAGTAATCGCTGTAGTGGGATGTTATGCCCAAACAGCTCCCGAGGAGATTTTGGACATTCCTGGAGTAAACTTAGTATTAGGTACAAGGGATAGAAATAGAATTGTAGAATATGTAGAAAAAGTAAAAGATACAGGAAAACCCATAAATGTAATTCAGGATATAATGGAAACCAAGGAATTTGAGGAGATGCCCATTTCTTCATATGATGAGAAGACTAGGGCGGTGCTAAAGATTCAAGAAGGATGCGATCATTATTGCTCTTATTGCATTATACCCTATGCTAGAGGACCGGTTAGAAGTCGAAAACCTGAGGATGTAATAAGGCAAGTCCATAAGTTAGTAGAGTCAGGATTTCAAGAATTTGTTTTAACAGGAATACATGTGGCATCCTATGGAAAGGATTTAAATAATGTAAATCTTTTATCCCTTATTGAGGATATTAGCAAAATAGAAGGTGTAGAGAGGATCAGGCTAGGATCATTGGAACCTACTCTTTTGACTGAGGACTTCGTTAAGGCTATAAAGGATATGCCTAAGGTATGTAGACACTATCATTTATCCCTCCAAAGCGGGCATGATGAAACTTTAAAAAGAATGAATCGAAAGTATAATACTAAACAATATAGGGAAATAGTGGATAGATTGAGAAAATATATCCCTGATGTAGCCATTACTACGGATATTATGGTAGGTTTTCCTGGAGAGACTCAAGAGGAATTTGAAGCTACTAGGGAGTTTGTAAAAAGTATTAGATTTAGCAGGATTCATGTATTTAAGTATTCTCCCAGGGAAGGAACACCGGCAGCTAGATACAAGGACCAGGTTCCGGAAAACATAAAGGAGATTCGTAGCCGTGAATTAATAGCCTTGGGTAAGGAAATGGAAATAGAATATTTAAGAGGCTTCGTAGGTAAGGAAGAATTGGTTTTATTTGAAGAAGAAAGTAAAGATAAAAAGGGCTGGTATGAAGGCTATACTGATCACTATATTCGAGTAGCCGTGCAGTACAACGATAGTCTTATAGGTAATATTGTGCCAGTAAAGCTTGGAAAGATAGAAGATGGAGTAATGCTAGGAATACTCAAATAGATTAAATTAATCTATAAAGAGGATTTTGCCTGTTGCTGTAGAATATATAACTTGGAAGGAGGTGTAATATTTGTCAAACAATCAAGATTGTGTTTTCTGTAAAATAGTGAAAGACGAACTTCCCTCCAAAAAAGTATATGAAGATGACAAAATTCTGGCGTTTCACGATATCGCTCCCAACGCACCTGTACATGTATTAGTTATTCCTAAAGAGCACATTCCTTCTATGAATTATGTTAACGAAGAAAATAGTGAAACCATTGCCCAGATCATGGTTCAGATACCTAAACTGGCAAAAGAGTTAAAGGTAGACCAAACTGGGTATAGGGTAGTAGTAAACTGTGGGAAAGATAGTGGAATGGCAGTGGAACACTTGCATTTTCATATTTTGGGAGGTCGTCCTTTACCACAGAAGTTAGGATAATGTGTAATTTATATTGACACAAGGAAAATGCCTGCGTTATAATAGAATAGTTGCTGCTGAAACATCCCTTTATTAGGTTCTCACGTTTTTTTATAGGGTAATTGTTCCAGCGGAGGGAGGGATAGCAAGTGTCTGAAGTTATAGTAAGGGAAAATGAATCCTTCGAGAGCGCTTTGAGGCGGTTTAAGCGTCAGTGCGCCAGATCAGGAGTTTTGGCCGAGATCCGCAAGAGAGAGCACTATGAAAAGCCTAGTGTAAGACGAAAAAAGAAATCCGAAGCAGCTCGTAAAGCAGCTAAGAGGAGAAAATACTAATATTTGATTTTTGTTGATTTACAGTATAATTGTGTAGAGAATTATAAAATGTGAGAAAATACTAAAGGTGAAGTTTCTTTTTATTATAAAGAATACAGCAATAGAATAAAAATCAAGTATTGTTTGCTAATAAAAGCCTGATGAATTCATCAGGCTTTTTTAAATGAGGGGCTTTAGGTTATTTTAGTATATTATGTTAGTTCCATATCTTTACATAATGAATCATCAATAATAACTTTTTACTAGCACAATGGGTTAATTTATCATTAAATGATGAAAATTGTCGCAACATATAGTATAATATTAATAATCATTATATTGAGGCAAATGGGGGGTATCATGAGGGATGGCATAAAATTTCTTATATTAGGTATGATACTATTATCCTTATTAATCATTGAAGGTAGTTATCAAGCTAGTAAATCAATTTTTCTATATAGGGATTTGCCTTTACAAAAACAGATAGCTATATCTAGGGGAAGCCAAATGTCAAGCTCTGAAATGATAATAGATGAGAATCAGGCTAATAGGATTCATGAGCTAATAGTCATGACTTTTAATATTCATTATGGTGTTAATAAGCTTGGGCAAGAATCCTTGGATTTAATAATTAAAGCCATTAGTGATACCCAGGCCCATATAATTGCACTTCAGGAAGTTGATAGATTTTTGCCTCGTTCTGGATTCAAAGATCAAGCAAAAGAGATAGCCAATGCTCTTGGATATTATCATGTTTATGGAGAGACTATTAATGTTTTGGGTATAAAGTATGGAAATGCCATTATTAGCAAGTTTCCTATTTTAGAATATGAGAATAAAAAATTACCTGGTGATAGTATTGAAACCAGGGGACTTCTAAGTGCCAAGATAGATGTAGATGGCATTCCGCTTCAGGTTTATACGACTCATCTGGGGCTTTCCGTAAGGGATAGAAAAAAGCAGATCAAATCTATTAATGCATCTGTAGAACAGTCTACAAGTCCTTTTGTGTTAATGGGTGATTTTAACTGTGGACCCTTTAGTCAAGAAATTTTAGAACTTTCATCAATTCTTACAGATATAGCAATTGAAACACAAAAGGAGGAATTATATACTTATGCCTTTCATAGTGATACTCCCAATACTCGTGTAGATAGGATTTATGTTAGCCCACATATTGATGTTATTGATTATTTCGTCATTGATTCAGCAGTATCAGATCATTCTATGGTATTAGGTGTTATTTCTATAAATCCTAAATTTAGAGAAGGACTTATTGCTTTTACAGGGAATATAAATAATTAGGGATAATATATATTTTTACTATAGAGGCGATTGTATATGTCTAAAAAGCTTTTTATTCTGATAATAACACTTACAATAGCTATAGGAATATTGTCTCCTGTTCTTGTAGGAGTATGGGCAGAAGGAAGTAAAACCGTATACATTATTCCTGTAAAGGGAGAGATAACTCCCGCTATGGCTACTTTTTTCAAAAAAAGTATTAAGGATGCAGAAAGCATTAAGGCTGATGCCATATTGGTGGAGTTATCTACATTTGGAGGACGGGCAGATGCTGCCCTTGATATGAAAGAAGCTATTGAACAGTCTGAAATACCTGTTATTGTATATATTACCGATAGGGCAGTGTCAGCTGGTGCACTTATTGCCATTGCAGCACCAAGGATTATAATGGCGCCTGGTAGTCATATGGGTTCAGCTGAACCTATACCCTATAGTGCTAAGGCAGTAGCAGCTATTAGAGGAGAATTTGAAGCAGCAGCTGAGAGAAATGGTAAGGATAAAACCATTGCTGCGGCTATGGTAGACAAAGATGTGGAAGTAGCGGGACTATCTCCAAAGGGATCCTTGCTGGATATTACAGCCGGTACGGCAAAAGAATATGGATATGCAGAGGAGATATTGGAAAGTCGGCAAAAAGTGTTAGATTATCTTGGATTTAAAGACGCTTATATAATAGAGAATCAACCAGATATTCTAACAAGGTTAGCGCAGTTTCTTACCAAAAGTAATATAGCCCCATTTTTAATTACTATAGGAATAATATCTATTATAATTGAGATATTTACTCAGGGTTTTGGAATAGCAGGAATAATAGGAATTAGCTCTCTAACTTTATATTTTGGTGCCAATCTTTTAGCAGGATATTCTCAATGGTGGCCTATAATTGTATTTTTCATGGGAATTATTCTTCTAATAGTAGAATTTTTTATACCTGGATTTGGGTTGCCTGGCATTAGCGGTATAATTGCTATATTTATAGGAATAATTTTTGCTGCATCGGATCCTGTAAGGGGTATGATAAATTTAGGCATTGCTTTAGGTGTGGTGATTTTATTAACGCCGATTCTTATTCTATTTCTAAAACGATTTGGAACTTTGAGAAGTTTTGTGTTATCTGAAACAATCGTTGGCAAATCTGAAAACCCCATGGATGCCATAGATAGAAGGCTTGTTGGAAAGCAGGGGATAGCCGTAACTACTCTAAGACCATCAGGTATTGTGGAGATTGATGGCAAAAGATTTGATGCCATGTCCCAGGGCGAGTATATATCTCCTGGTACACATGTAAAGGTAGTTAAGGATAAGGGGTTATCTATAGTGGTGGCTAAGGAGCAGAAATAAAGCTGTTAGGGATTAAAGGAGGAAATGTAAAATGTTAGAGATTATAATCCTTTTTATTATAGCGTCCATATTGTCCAATATAGTTAAGGCATTGGGAAGATCAGCATCATCCCAGAAAAATGGGGCACCAAGGGAGATGGCTTCTCAGACTAATCAAACATTTACTCGGAAAAAGGATATTAAAAAAATGGAAGAGTCTAATCATGAGATCAAGATAGAGGAAACTGTATCAGATATAGTAAAAGCTCCTCAAGTTAGGCCTCAGGCAATGCCTCAAGCTAAACCACGGGTAAAACCTCAGGTGGTTCCTCAGACCGCTACTGAGCTAAATCAACTTCAAATTGATTCGAAAAGAGGGGGATCTATTTTTACGCCAAATAGATTAATGGAAGGAATTATTCTTTCTGAAATTTTAGCTCCTCCCAAAAGTCGTAGACAACACATTAGATAATTTCCATAAAAACTAGAATGTGGAATCCATTCTAGTTTTTTTGTTTTCAGCATAGAATTAAATAGATACGAGTTTATTACATAATGAGGGGAATTTGCCATGAAAAAAAAGAAATTGCAGGAAGTAAAGGCAACAGTATCTGAAATGTTTGAATTACCCAAAGAAATAACTTTAAATATGCCTAAAATGAATCTCATAGGAGACAGCCAAATGCTGGTAGAAAATCATAGAGGGATTATAGAATACACTCCAAATCTTATAAGGGTAAATTCCACTGTAGGAGTGATAAAGGTTCAGGGAGATCAGCTAAATCTACGAAATATAGCAGCTGAAGACATTATGATTACCGGAAAAATAAAGTCCATAGAATTTGTATAAGTTGTAATCTAAATATATAGACATAAATAGGCAGAGGTGGAGTCCTTGATTTTTTTAAAGATATGGAATTACTTTTTAGGATACCTTGTTATAAGAGTTGATGGCTTATCCTTAGAAAAATTTATAAACCTATGTGTAAGTAGGGGTGTTAAGCTATGGGGCATAAAGAGGATAAGCTATACATCCCTTACTGCTAATATTAGTATAAAAGACTTTAAAAGCCTTCCTTCCATTGTGCGTATAGTACGGTGTAAGGTAAAGATAATAGAAAAGAGGGGTTTCCCATTTTTAGCCTATCGCTTCAGGCATAGAAAAATGCTTGTAGCGGGAATGTTAATTTTTCTAGTAATTCTATATATCTTATCATCCTTTGTATGGGTGGTTGAAGTAGAGGGCACTAAAAAGGTAGATGAAAAAGTCATATATGAGTTCTTAGAACAAAAAGGGGTAAAGCCCGGCGTATACAAGGGCAAGCTGAATTTGTGGGACATAGAAAATCAATTACTAATAGAATTGCCTCAACTATCCTGGGTTAGCATAGAGCTTAAAGGTACCAAAGCCATTGTAAGAGTTGTAGAGGGTGCAAAACCTCCCAAACTTATTGATACTGGTACCCCGTGTAACATAGTTGCGTCCAAGGACGGAATTATTCATCAACCAATTGTAATGGAAGGAGAGCTGGTAGTAGAAGTAGGGGATACCGTGAAACAAGGACAGTTATTGGTAAGCGGTATAATTGAACATGAGGATACTCAAGTTGTTCGTTATGTTCATGCTAGAGCAAATATATGGGCTAGAACCTGGTACGAAGGCAAGGGGCAGGCAGATTTTGATAGTATGTCAAAGGTCAGGACAGGGAGAAAAATTACTCATAAAATATTAGAAACAGAAAACTGGCAGATGAATATAGAGAATCCAGATATACCTTTTGATGAGTATGAGGTTGAAGAAAAACGGCAGCCTTTGTTGGGAGGTGATGAAGGCAAAGGTTTAACATGGGTGATAAGAGATTATTATGAAGTGAAAAAAAGCTCCCACAAAGATATAGATAGATTAACCAAGGAAAAAGCAGCGGAAAAAGCAATGGAGGATGCGCTGAAAAATATACCCAATGATGCAAAAATCATTGACAAAAAGTTCAAATACGCTATTATTAAAGATATAGGCTATGAAGCTATAGTATATGTAGAAGTGTTAGAAGATATTGCTGAACAGATTGAGCTTTCAGTAAATTAGGGGGATATTATTTGGAAGATATACAAAAAGATAGATGGATAGAGATAGAAAATTTAAATCAAATGATGGAGCTTTTTGGAAGATTTGATGAAAATATGAAGCTGCTAGAGGAAGAACTGGATGTTCAGATAGTGGCTCGTGATACCCAGCTTCATCTGTTAGGTAATGATAAATCAGTTGATATAGCTTTTACCGTCATAACTAAGCTATTAGACAGTATTAAGGATGGTGGAAGAATAGATCGGGGTAAGGTGAGATATTATATCCAATTGGCTAAAGAAGGAGACGCTGATGATATTAGTGAACTTATGGGGAATGTTGTATGCATTACCCATAAGGGAAAGCCAATCAAGGCCAAAACTTTGGGTCAAGCTCAGTATGTCAAGGCTATGAGACAAAATGATATAGTTTTCGGTATAGGTCCTGCAGGAACAGGGAAAACATATCTATCCATGGCTATGGCAGTAAATGCTTTTAAAAGTAAAGAAATAAGCAGAATAATTCTGACACGACCGGCAGTTGAGGCTGGAGAAAAATTAGGTTTTCTCCCTGGCGATTTACAAAACAAAGTAGATCCCTATTTAAGACCCTTATATGATGCCCTTCATGACTTAATGGGACTAGAAACCTATACTAGGCTTATTGAACGGGGGGTAATTGAAGTAGCTCCCTTGGCATATATGCGAGGAAGAACTTTAGATGACGCTTTTATTATACTAGACGAGGCTCAGAATACTACTTCAGAGCAAATGAAAATGTTCTTAACCCGATTGGGGGTTGGTTCAAAGGCAGTAATAAATGGAGATATAACACAGATTGATTTACCTTCGGGAGCAAAATCTGGGCTAGAAGAGGCTATTCAAGTATTACAAGGCATTAAAGGGATTGAATTTGTATATTTGACTGATAGGGATGTAGTTAGACATGAGCTAGTTATGGCAATAATTAGGGCTTATGATAATTACAACAAGGGTAGGTCTTCTACTAAAAAGAGGAGAGATTAATGTGAATCAGGTTGCTATAAATAAGGACAACCCTCCCCCTATAGGGCAGTTTGTAACATTTATTAAAAGTTCAAAATTTTTAGGGGCAGTGTTAGCTGTCGTCAATTATATCATAATCTTTATTATACTTATGACTGCTATATTGCCTAAGCAATATTCCATTAAGGTGGGAGATATTCTTCAACATCCTATTAGCGCAACAAGAGATGTAGAAGACACCCTGACTACCGAGGAGCTTAGACAGGCTGCTAGGGAAAGTGTGTCCAATATATATCGCTTTGATGAAAATATTACCGAGAGTGTGCTTGTAGAAGTAGAGCAAGTTTTTGATCAAATTAAGAGGGCCAGACAACTAGCTCAAGATAAGTATGAGAGTTATAAACAGGAATTACAAAGAACACAAGAAAATCAGGAAAACCAGAATGAGCAAATAATAGATCAACAGCAGATAGATAATTATAAGCCAAGTCCTGATGAGATATTGACAGATCAGTTTATTGGGGAAATAAAGGAAGATTTCCCCATTATGTTATCTAATGATGAAATATTAACCTGCCTTAATGCAGCGGAAGATGAGTTAGTTCAGCTAAAGGAGCATTTGTTAAAGACTTTAAATAAATTACTGGAACTTCATATAAAACAAGATAATTTATTAGAAGCTAGAAATACTTTGAGAGATGAAATAATGTCACTTCCTGTATCCAATGAAGTAAGGCTTCTGGGAACTACCATCGGTGTTTCCGTTTTAAAACCCAATATGGTGTTTGACCAGAAAGCTACTGAAGAGGAAAAGGAAAGAGCAGCTCAAAGTGTGGAGCCAGTAATTTACAAAAAAGGGCAGTATATTGTTCAAGCTGGGCAGCCTATAACTCAAAAGCAGTATAAGATGCTTCGGGAGTTAGGGCTTTTAAAGGAAGATAAGATAGATGTGACTATACTTATGGGTATAGGGCTAATAGTATTATTAATAGAGTTGATTGTAATATTATACCTAATGGCCTTTGAAAAGCGGGTAGTAGAAAATCCTTCCCATTTACTGATGATAAGTTTAATAGTATGGATGGTGCTAGGGCTAGCTTTAGCAGTCAGCCAATTACACCAATACCTTATTCCTATAGCATTAGGAGCCATGCTGTTAACGGTATTAATAGGTTCTGCTACTGCTGGAATTGTTAATATAGCCTTATCCATCCTTATAGGTATAATGCTGGATAATAACTTAAACATTATGATAATGGGCATTACAGGAGGAATAGCAGGTATATATCTATGTAATAGGGCAGAACAGAGAAATGCTTTGGTATGGGCAGGACTAGCCATTAGCTGTGTTAATTTCATGAGCATATTTGGATTAGAAATGCTGTCTTCTAGGGAATGGTTTTCTTCTTTAAAGATATCAGCTTGGGGAATAGGTAGTGGACTCTTATCAGGCGTCTTCTTAATAGGAACCTTGCCCATATGGGAAAATATATTTGGCATAGTAACACCTATAAAATTAATGGAGCTAGCCAATCCCAATCATCCACTCCTAAAACGTCTGCTAATGGAAGCACCTGGCACATACCATCACAGCATAATCGTTGCCAATCTGGCTGAAAATGCTGCAGAGGTTATAGGTGCAGATGGTCTATTGGCTAGAGTGGGTGCCTATTATCATGATATTGGTAAGTTAAAAAGACCTCTTTATTTTAGGGAAAACCAGATTGCTACTGGAAATCCTCATGATAAATTAAGTCCTACATTAAGTACTCATATTATAATATCCCATGCCAAGGATGGTGTGGAATTAGCTAAAAAATATAAAGTGCCAAAGGTAGTACAGGATTTTATATCGCAACATCATGGAACAACTGCTGTGGCTTACTTTTATCATAAAGCTAAGGAAAACAATAATGAAGATAGAATTCATATTGATGATTTTAGGTATCCAGGACCCAAGCCTAAAAATAAGGAAACAGCTATTGTTATGTTAGCTGATACTGTTGAGGCTGCAGTCAGATCCATTCCAGATCCTACACCGGGTAAGGTAGAACGACTAATTCGCAAGCTTATAAAGAATAAAATGGAGGATGGACAGTTAGATGATTGCCATTTAACCCTTAAGGATTTAAATTCCATTGCAAATGCTTTTTCTGGAGTTATGACAGGTGTTTTTCATGAGAGAATTGAGTATCCTAATATAGAAGAAAAAGAGTAATCCAAAGAAAGGGAAATAAAATAAATATGAATAAGGACATAATTATCGAAATTGATAATAGGCAGGATAAGATTGAATTTACCCTAGATACAGAAAAGCTAATATTTAATTGTGTGAAAAAAGTACTTGAAATGGAAGGCTTTGATTTAAAAGCATTGGTGGATATAATTTTAGTAGATAACCAAGAGATAAGAAAGATCAATCTAGAATATAGAGATGTAGATAAAGCAACAGATGTGCTTTCTTTTCCCATGCTGGATTTAAAGCCTGGGCAAAGGATTTTGGATGAAGATACATTTATAAGTGACATTGATCCTGATAGCGGCGCGGTTGTTTTAGGAGATATAATAGTTTCCATGGAAAAGGTTAAAGAGCAGGCAGAAGAATATGATCATAGTTTTGAGAGGGAGTTAGGATACTTAATTGTTCATGGCATGTTACACCTCTTGGGATATGACCATATTATAGAAGATGATAGGAATAAAATGCGAAGTAGGGAAGAAGCTGTTTTGGAGGCTTTAAACTTGACTAGATTTTAGAAAGATTGGTTTTGGCGGAAGGGTGAAAGGAGAAGTGAAGCATAGAAATCTAATAGACAGCTTCAACGATGCCATAGATGGATTGATCCAGGCTTTTAGGTCAGAGAGAAATATGAAGATCCATCTAATTATCGCCCTTCTAGTTTTACTTGCTGCTATTTTTTATAATTTGTCTAGAATTGAATTCATTCTGCTTTTTATTGCTATTAGCTTTGTGATAGCTGCAGAAATGATTAATACTGCTATTGAAACCATAGTAGATATGATAAAAAAAGAGTATCATCCCTTAGCAAAAAAAGCTAAAAATGTAGCAGCTGGTGCAGTATTGGCAACTGCTATTAATGCGTTGGTAATAGGCTACATACTATTCTATGATAGGATAGACAAGTTCTCCCTATCTTTAATCAGCCGAATCAAAACTATGCCTGTTCATGTTACAGCAGCTAGTCTGTTAATAGTAGCTATAGCCGTTATAATTGCCAAGAGTATAAACCAAACAGGGAGCTTTTTAAGGGGAGGTATGCCTAGCGGGCATAGTGCACTAGCTTTTTCATTATTTACCTGCATAACCTTAATTAGTGGTAATGCTTTGATTTCTACATTAAGCATATTGATGGCCCTCATGGTATTACATAGTCGCTATGAAGCAGGGATTCATACTACAAAAGAGATAATAATAGGGGCTATTTTGGGTATTTTACTAACTATTTTGGCATTTCAGCTAGCTAAATTTTGAAAGTTAAATATAAATTTAGTGAAAGTGGAAGATAAATATGTATAATAAGTTAATAGAAGAGGCTATAAAAGCCAAAAAAAATGCCTATGCACCTTATTCCAATTTTAGAGTAGGTGCAGCATTAATTGATGTTGATGATAAAATATATACAGGTTGCAATATTGAAAATATTAGCTTCGGAGCTACTTGTTGTGCAGAAAGAGTAGCCATATTTAAGGCTGTATCACAAGGACAAAAAACTTTTAAAGCTATTGCTGTAGTTTCAGATTCTAAGGATTTTACTTTCCCTTGTGGAATATGCCGACAAGTTATGGTAGAATTTGGGGTACAAAAAATAATCGTAGGAAACGCCAATGGACAATTTAAGGAGTATAGCTTAGAAGAGCTTATGCCTTATGCCTTTGATAATCTAAATGTTGATTAAGCTTTTTGATAATAAATTATAGCTATTGATTATTCACTTATCAATAGCATATTACATTTGCACAGCAATAAATCATAAAATGGGTTAATTTGACTTGCATAAGGAATAAAAATTAATGAATTCTAATAAGTAAAATGATAAAAGGTGATGCGATGAATCAAAAATTTAAATCAGGTTTTGTTGCGGTGATAGGACGTTCTAACGTGGGTAAATCCACTTTACTTAATACTCTAATTGGTGAAAAGGTAGCTATTGTTTCGGATAAACCCCAAACTACAAGAAACCGAATTCATTGTGTTTTAACTAGGGAACATTATCAAATTGTATTTATTGATACACCAGGTATACACCGGGCTAAGAATAAACTAAGCGAATATATGGTAAAAACCGCTACTAGCACTTTGGATGAAGTAGATGTAATAGTACTAATGCTAGATATTGCGGATGGTATTGGACCTGGAGATAGAAATATTTTAAAAATGTTGCAAAATGTCCAAACGCCTATTATAGTAGCCCTTAATAAGGCTGATAGGTTATCACCGGAGGAATTATCTAAACGAATAGAAGAATTTAAAACAGAATTTAATATAGATAATTATATTGCTGTATCAGCCCTTCTAGGAACAAATCTGGACCAGTTGGAAAGTAAAATTTTAGAACATCTAGACGAAGGTCCTAAATATTATCCCGATGATATGATTACAGATCAGCCTGAGCGGGTAATAATAGCTGAACTCATAAGAGAAAAAGCCTTGGAACTATTGCGTGAAGAAATCCCTCATGGTATTGGGGTTGAGATAACCAGTATAAGTGAAAGAGAGGAACAGCAATTAATTGATATTTATGCTACTATTTATGTAGAGAAAAAATCCCATAAAGGAATAGTTATTGGGAAAAGAGGACAGATGCTAAAGCAAATAGGTCAAAGAGCACGAAGGGATATAGAAAATCTACTAGGGACTAAAGTTTATCTTGAATTATGGGTAAAGGTGACTGAGGATTGGAGAAATAATATAGTAGCCTTAAGAAATTTAGGCTATGATGACAGAAATTAATGTCGTTTATTGTCGCTCCCGGATTATTTTACATCGAATATAGCTGATATATGATGGAAATGCTAATTATGTGGTACGTAATATACTACTAGTTATAAGGGTAAAAGGGGAGGCATAAAAAATGAAGGATCTAGTCTGGAATGTTTTTAAGAAAACTGGTTCAATTACAAGTTATCTATTATATAAAGAGATAGAGAGGTATGGGGAGAGGGAAAAGAATGAAAGAAATTACCAGACATCTGCCCACCCAAGGAGTGGTACTGCGTTACACTAACTTTAGAGAAGCAGATCGTATGATTACACTTCTATCACCTAATCTTGGCAAGATTTCGGTGATGGCTAGGGGATGCAGAAAGCCAAATAGTCGCTTACTTGCAGCAACTGAATTATTTTGCTACGGTGACTATGTGCTTTATAAAAAAGGAGACTTTCATATTATGACCCAGGCGACTATCAATGACTCCTTTTATGAGATTCGTAATGATATAGAAAAATTAAGCTATTCTAGCTATATACTAGAATTAACTGAAGAGGTGGCAAGCCCAGGGCAGGAAGATAACCACCTCTTTTATCTGTTATTGCAAATTTTGTCCTACCTATGTTATTCTGACCTAAGGCCCGAAGATATAACTCATGTGTATGAAATAAAACTTATGGATCATTTAGGATATCGACCTGTACTGGATAGCTGCATGATCTGCGGCACAAAAGCTGATTCTTATTATTTTGATGTTAGACAGGGTGGATTAATATGTGGGACATGTCATAAGATGGAGAAAACAGGATATAATATTCAAATGGGTACCATAAAGACCATGGAATATATTTTGAATATGGATATTAAAAGGATTAATATTCTAAAAATTCCCCCCTCTATAAGTCAGGAGTTGGATAGGATTTTAGAAGCTTATATAGTGGAACGCCTGGAAAAAAAACTTAAAACCCGACAATTTATTGAACAATATACCCGCATAAAAAGGGGATTGAGCTAAAAAAAGGTAGAAATGTATTGACCAAAAGCTAAAAATTGTATAATATAATAAGGCAGCTTAAAATAGTTAACAGATGGAAATAGTGATTTCTATTTTCATTATTAATAATATCCAACCAAACTACATACTAAGGAGGAAAGATACATGTCAAAAAAGTACGTATACCTATTTAGTGAAGGTGACGCTAGCATGAGAAATTTGCTAGGTGGTAAAGGTGCAAACCTAGCTGAAATGACTAGCCTTGGATTGCCAGTACCTCAAGGATTCACTGTTACTACTGAAGCTTGTACAAGATATTACGAAGATGGTGAAACTATAGCGCCAGAAATAGTTGAACAGATCTATGATGCAATGGAAAAGCTTGAAGGAATAGTAGGTAAAAAGTTTGGTGATGTAAATAATCCATTTTTGGTATCTGTTAGGTCCGGTGCTAGGGTTTCCATGCCTGGTATGATGGACACAGTTCTTAACCTAGGTTTAAATGACGAGACTGTAGAAGGCTTAGCAAAATTAACAAATAATGAAAGATTTGCTTACGACAGCTATCGTCGTTTTATCCAAATGTTCTCTGATGTTGTAATGGGAATCGAGAAATCTCATTTTGATGAGATTATGGACGATATCAAAGCAAAAAATGGAATAACCGATGATTCCGATTTAACAGCTGAAAACCTTAAGGAAATGGTAAAACGCTTTAAGGATCTTTATAAATCCATACAAGGAGAAGATTTCCCACAAGATCCAAAAGCTCAGCTATTGGCAGCGGTAGAAGCTGTATTTAGATCCTGGAACAACCCAAGAGCTATTGTATATAGAAGAATGAATGATATTCCTGGCGACTGGGGTACTGCAGTAAACGTTCAAGCTATGGTATTTGGAAATATGGGAGAGGATAGCGGTACCGGTGTTGCTTTTACCAGAAATCCTGCTACAGGAGAAAACAAGCTTTATGGTGAATATTTAATCAATGCTCAGGGTGAAGACGTAGTTGCTGGTATCCGTACACCAGAATCTATTGATAAACTGAAGGAAGTTATGCCTGAAATTTACGATCAGTTTGTTGAGATTGCTGAAAAGCTTGAGAAACATTACAAAGATATGCAGGATATGGAGTTTACCATTGAAAAGGGTAAACTATACATGCTGCAAACCAGAAATGGTAAGAGAACTGCTGCAGCTGCACTAAAAATTGCAGTAGATCTAGTAAACGAAGGATTAATTACAAAAGAACAAGCACTACTACAAATTGATCCTAAGCAGCTAGATACATTACTACATCCTACATTCGAGCCTAATGCTTTGAAGGCAGCTACTCCTATTGCAAAAGGACTTCCTGCATCTCCTGGAGCTGCAACAGGACGCGTTTATTTCACTGCCGAAGCAGCAGCCGAAGCAGCAAATAATGGAGAGAAGGTTATCCTAGTTCGTCAAGAAACATCACCTGAGGATATTGAAGGAATGTATGCTGCTGAAGGTATACTTACCTCAAGGGGTGGAATGACTTCTCACGCAGCTGTTGTAGCTAGAGGTATAGGAACTTGCTGTGTAGCAGGATGTGGGGAGGCTCAAATTAATGAAGCTACTAAGACTATGACAATAGCTGGAAAGACCTTTAAAGAGGGAGACTATATCTCTCTAGACGGTTCCACTGGATATGTTTATGAAGGAGAACTGCCAACACAAGCTCCAGAGGTAAGCGGTAATTTTGCTACCTTAATGGAATGGGCAGACGAGTTTAGAAGACTAGAGATTAGAACCAATGCTGATACACCAAGAGATGCAAAACAAGCATTAGAATTTGGTGCTCAGGGAATTGGTCTATGCCGTACAGAGCATATGTTCTTTGAAGAAGATAGAATCCCAGCTATGCGAGAAATGATTATAGCCAGAAATGAAGAAGAGCGAAGAAAGGCTCTTGAAAAGCTATTGCCTATGCAAAAAGGTGATTTCAAAGCTATATATGAGGTAATGGGTGATAGACCAGTTACAATCCGTCTACTGGATCCACCACTACATGAATTCTTACCTCATACAGATGCTGAAATCAGGGCATTAGCTACAGATATGGGACTGACTTTTGAAGAACTTAAGGCTACAATAGTTGAGCTTCAAGAGCTAAACCCAATGCTAGGTCATCGTGGTTGTCGCTTGGCAGTAACTTATCCAGAAATTGCTGAAATGCAAACCAGAGCAATCATTGAGGCTGCTGTTGAAGTAAGAGAGGAAAAAGGATATAACATCCTACCAGAAATCATGATTCCTTTGGTTGGAGACGTTAAAGAGTTAAGATATGTGAAAGACGTAGTAGTCAGAACTGCTGAAGCTGTAATGGAAGAAAAAGGAGTTAAGGTTTCTTACGAAGTAGGAACCATGATTGAGGTGCCAAGAGCAGCTCTATTAGCTGATGAAATTGCTAAGGAAGCTGAGTTCTTCTCCTTTGGTACCAATGACTTAACTCAGATGACCTTTGGTTTCTCCAGAGATGACGTAGCTAAGTTCTTGGATGACTACTATGATAAGCAAATTTTTGAAAGCGATCCCTTTGCCCGTGTGGATCAAAAGGGTGTCGGTAAGCTGGTTAAGATGGCGGCCGAGCTTGGTAGATCAGCACGTCCTGACATTAAATTAGGAGTATGTGGAGAGCACGGTGGAGATCCTAGCTCTATAGAATTCTTTAACCTAGTTGGATTAGACTATGTATCTTGCTCACCCTTCCGAGTACCAATTGCACGATTGGCTGCAGCTCAGGCAGCAATTAAACAGGGCAAGTAAGTCAACTAGAGCTAACTAGCTAAATTAAGGGTATTGTCCTTAATAGATTTAAGGGCAATACCCTTTTTAATTAGAATAAAAAAGACTCTTGTTTAGTGTTTTAACGCTATCTTTTTGTGTTAGGATTATTTCATCTAATAAAAACGTGACCTATCATAACAAGTTAACTTAATATATAATGTTAATTATTCTTATATTCATATAGAAATAAATTTTGAATTTACGCAAATGATAAACTTATATGTCCCATTAAGGGAATACTATAAATTTATTGGGGAAATAGAAGGATATTGGATATATGTGTTGTATATATATTATAGTAGAAAACATCCTGAACATTGCCAGAATAACTAAAGAGGGATAATATGGTTATTCGACAAGAGATAGAAAAGCTTGAGGAGAAGATACTATCTCCCTATGCTGCTTTAAGTGCTAAAACCAAAGGAAGACAGAATCCTGAAGAAAAATGCAGTATACGTACTGAATTTCAGAGGGATAGGGACAGGATACTTCATTGCAAGTCTTTTCGGCGGCTAAAGCACAAAACCCAGGTGTTCATTGCGCCTGAGGGAGATCATTATAGAACGCGCTTAACCCATACTTTGGAAGTATCTCAAATCAGTCGAACCATAGCCAGAGCTTTAAGATTAAACGAGGATCTAACGGAAGCTATAGCATTAGGTCATGATCTTGGGCATACTCCCTTTGGACATATAGGCGAAAGGGTATTAGATAGTATTTCTAAGAATGGATTTAAACATAATCTGCAAAGTCTTAGGATAGTAGAGGTATTAGAAGGAGGAACAGGATTAAACCTGACATGGGAGGTAAGAGATGGTATTAGAAACCATACGGGTCCCCAGCTGCCAGCAACACTGGAAGGACAAATAGTAAGAATCAGTGACCGCATTGCCTACATTAACCATGATATTGATGATGCAATTAGGGCCAATATTATATCAATAGATAATCTTCCAAAGGAATGTATAGAGGTATTGGGAAAGACACATAGAGAGCGTATTAACACCATGGTTGAGGATGTTATTTTATATAGTATGGATAAACCCTATATAGGTATGTCTGAAAGAGTAGGACAAGCAACTAATCAACTTAGAAATTTTATGTTTGAAAGGGTATATAAAGGATCAGTATCACAATCTGAATTAGAGAAAGCAAATAATATTGTTAAAGGGCTTTTTAATTATTTTTTAAGAAATATCCACAAATTACCTGAAGAGTATTTCAATGTGATTTCTCGAGATGGAGAAGAGCAAGGAGTGTGTGATTATATAGCTGGTATGACGGATCGATATGCCTTATCCCTTTATGAAACTCTAAACAATAATAAGAATAAATATTGATTTAATAGTTGAAAATATTTAGCAGAATGCTATAAAAAGCTTAAAAAATAATATGGAAAGTAATTATTGTTATAGGTATATATTAAAATGTTGCAATTAAAAGAAGGAAATTGCCAAAGCGTGTCGAATATAAATCTATGGGTTTGAGTTACCTTGTTTTTTTTGTTATGGCCTAAAGAATTAGCGCACAGATATGTTAAGTGATGTAAAGGTATGGCATTATGTAAATCAGATATATTTTATAGGTGATGATATTGTCAAATTTTTTGCCTGAAGAGTTTATTGAGGAAGTAAGGCTTGCCAATGAAATAATAGATGTAATATCTGAATATATATCCTTAAAGCCTAGAGGGAAAAATTTTTTTGGTTTATGCCCTTTTCATAATGAAAAGACACCTTCCTTTTCCGTTGATCCTCAAAAGCAATTATATCACTGCTTTGGGTGTGGAGAAGGTGGGAATGTTTTTAACTTTATAATGGCTCAGGAAAGGCTTGATTTTATAGAAGCGGTAAAATTTTTGGCTGAGCGAAAAGGTATTTCCCTTCCAGGTTCATTAGATAAAGCCGAAGATGAGGAAGCTAAAAGAAAAAGACAGGAGCTTTACAAAATAAATAGAGCTGCAGCATTATTTTACCATCAAAATCTTTTATCTAAAGAAGGTATACATGCCCTCGAATATTTAAGATCCAGAGGGATAGCCAATAAGACCATAATAACTTTTGGCTTAGGTTATGCACCTGATTCTTGGAATGCTACCATGGATTATCTCATAAATCAAGGCTTTGACAAGGATTTGTTAATTCAAATTGGTCTAGTTGTAGAGAAGGGCGATTCTACCTATGACCGATTTCGAAATAGAATTATGTTTCCTATAATAGACCATAGGGATCGCGTTGTAGGATTTGGAGGAAGAGTAATGGATGATTCTCTTCCAAAATATTTAAACTCTTCAGAAAGTCCTATATTTAACAAGAGTAGTATTCTCTTTGGACTTAATTTAGCCAAAAGACAGCGACCCGTAGACCATATTATCATAGTAGAGGGCTATTTAGATGTCATTGCTCTTTATGAGTATGGATTTCATAATGTAGTTGCTTCCTTGGGTACTGCTTTAACTCAAGATCAGGCAAAATTATTGAGGAGATATACGCCAAATATTTATATAGCTTATGATGGAGATGCTGCAGGCCAGAGAGCCACAGCAAGGGGGTTGGATATTTTAAAAGATGCTGGCTGCATCGTCAAAGTGATCAAATTACCAAAAGGCATGGATCCTGATGATATATTACGGGAACATGGCGTGGAATATTTTAATAAACTGATTAATAATGCCGTATCTTTAACAGATTATAAATTGGAGCAGCTTCGATCTGTATATGATCTGGATAATTCAGAAGACAAGGTAGAATTTGCTACCAAGGCAGCTGAAATCCTTGTAGAAGTGGATAATCCATTAGAGAGGGATGTCTATATCCAAAAACTATATACTACTACTGGGTTTAGACCTGAATTAATATACAGATTGATAGACCAATTGGAAAGTAAAAAGAAGCCAGGTCTAAAAAGGAATGTAGTTGGTAATAATAGGTATACTAAAAGTGTTAGCAAGGTAAAGCTTGGTTTACCTGCCAATATTAAGGCTGAAAAGCATCTGATTAGACTTATGATTGAAAGTGGGGAAATGGCTAGAACTATAATAAATCAGCTTGGAGATATAGAGTTTGAAGACTCTATTCATAGAGAGGTGTTAGATATAATAAAAAGATTATTGGAGAAAGATATTGAACCCCATGCAGCTAAAATACTTAATTATGTTCAAGACCATCAAAGAAGGTGCAAACTTACTGAAATATTTAAGCTGGAAATGGAGTATGATAATGTAGATAAGTATATTAAGGACTGTGTTGATGAGCTAAGGCGTTATAAGTTAGAGAAGCGAGGGAATTACTTGAAGGAGCAAATTTCCAAGATGGAACGTGAAGGAGATAGTGGATCAGCCCAATATTGGAAATTAGTTGAAGAACTCAATGCTATAAATCGAATGAATAAGCTTGGCCACATGGGAAAGGAGGAAGTTATGTGAAAAAAGAAGATAAAGCCAGACAACGTGTCAAGGAATTGATAGAGAAAGGTAAATCCAAAGGGGTTTTAACATATAAAGAAATAATGGACATGCTTGAAGAAATAGATTTGGAAGCCGAGCAAATAGAAAAAATTTATGATACTTTGGAAACCCTTGGAATAGATGTGGTGGAAGAGGAAGATGAAGTGAAAGACTTAGAAGAGGTGGATGACGAGGATGACGCCAACTTACTAGAAGGAGTAAGTATCGATGATCCTGTAAGGATGTATTTAAAAGAGATTGGTAAGGTTCCTCTACTGACTGCAGAAGAAGAGGTTGAATTGGCAAAGAGAATGGAACAAGGTGATGAAGAGGCAAAACGAAAATTAGCTGAGGCTAACTTACGTCTGGTGGTTAGCATTGCAAAAAGATATGTGGGTAGAGGAATGCTCTTTTTAGACTTGATTCAAGAAGGAAATCTTGGGCTTATAAAGGCAGTAGAAAAATTTGACTATAGAAAAGGTTATAAGTTTAGTACCTATGCAACCTGGTGGATTAGGCAGGCTATTACTAGAGCTATTGCGGACCAGGCAAGAACTATTCGTATACCGGTTCATATGGTAGAAACCATCAATAAATTGATTCGAGTATCTAGGCAGTTACTTCAGGAATATGGCAGAGAGCCAACGCCTGAAGAAATAGCAAAAGAGATGGATATATCTGAGGAAAAGGTAAGAGACATTCTAAAGATAGCTCAAGAACCAGTATCATTGGAAACTCCTATAGGAGAGGAAGAGGATAGTCACTTAGGAGATTTTATTCCTGATGATGATGCTCCTGCTCCTGCCGAAGCTGCAGCTTTTACTCTATTAAGAGAGCAGCTTATGGATGTCTTGGATACTTTGACACCTAGAGAGGAGAAAGTTTTAAGACTAAGATTTGGATTAGATGATGGACGCGCCAGAACCTTGGAAGAGGTTGGAAAAGAGTTTAATGTTACCAGGGAGAGAATACGTCAAATCGAAGCAAAAGCTCTAAGGAAATTAAGACATCCCAGCAGAAGCAAAAAACTAAAGGATTTCCTTGACTAAAATAAGGCACCAATTAAGGTGCTTTTTTCTATGATTTATCTTCGCAATAAAGGATTAGGGGTGAAAAAACTTGCTAAGCCCTAGATTAAAAGCACTGGCCATGGAGGTATCTATAGGGGCTAGATTAGCGGATATTGGTACTGACCATGGGTTAGTTCCTGTTTATTTGGCAAAAAATCAGATAGTAACCAAGGCTATTGCTACCGATATGAGTGAGGGTGCCCTACAAAAGGCTATAGATTTAATAAAAATGGAAAGATTAGATGATATAATTGAAACTAGGCTTGGGCCGGGACTTGAAGTTATAGAACCAGGAGAAGTGGATACCATCATAATTGCAGGAATGGGTGGGAAGCTGATTACTGAAATTTTAGAAGAAGGCAAGGATGTACTAAAATCTTCTAAGAAGTTAATACTTCAGCCTATGAATGCACAGCAGCTAGTTAGGCGATGGCTGATAGAACAAGGTTATAAAATTAGCAATGAGCGTTTAGTTAAAGATGGAAAATATATATATGAAATAATAGTGGCTGAAGAGGGAATTCAAGAGAAAATAGATGATATTCAATATGAGCTTGGTTTTAAGCTTAATAGAGATCCTTTGTTTGAGGAGTTTATTAATATAAAAATATGTAAAACTGAGGCTATAATTAAGGCATTACAAAAACAAAATACGGAAAATGCCAGGGAAAGGAAGGAACAATTACTAGAAAAACTAAAAAAGTACAAGGAGGCATATAGATGCTTTGTACAGTTGGAAAATTAGCCCAAATTATGAATGATTTGGCTCCTGAAGAGTGGGCTGAGCCATGGGATAATGTAGGTCTTCTATTAGGTAATAGGAATTCTAAAGTACAACGATTAATGGTTGCATTAGATGTAACGCCTGATGTGGTACAAGAAGCCATAGAAAAAAAAGTGGATATGATAATATCCCATCATCCTTTAATTTTTAATTCAATGAAGCGAATAGTTTACAGCGATATAGAAGGCAGGCTAATAATGGATCTTATATCCAACAATATAGCTGTATATTGTGCCCATACCAATCTAGATATGGCTAATGGCGGTGTGGATGATTCTTTAGCTAAAACTCTAAAATTGAAGAATGTAAAGAAGCTAAGTCAAGATGCCGATATGCTGCAGTCAAAGCCAGGATTTGGTCGATGGGGTCAGCTAGAAACTCCCATGAAATTAAAAGATTTTGCTCATTATGTAGCAAAAGTGCTAGAGAGCCCCAGAGTTGAAATTATTGGCATGAAAAAAGATAAAGAAAATAAGTTAATCAAAACTGTTGCCCTATGTGCGGGCTCGGGTTCTAGTTTTATGAGACTCGCGCAGAGAGTAGGAGCAGATGTATTTGTTACTGGGGAAATAAAATACCATGATGCTCTAATGGCTGATTGGTTAGATATAGATATTGTGACGGTGGGGCATTTCTATAGCGAAATACCTGTATTGAAGGAATTAATAAAACATTTACAAAAGGTTGTGGATAGTTTACAATATAAGGTAGAGATATTTGAATCTGTAGTTAAGAAAAGCCCCTATTCCCCAATTATCATAAACTAGATCAGTTTAAAGGTAAAGGAAAGGAGGAATGACTGTGGAACAGATGAGACAATTAGATTATTTATGGGAATATCAAAAGCTAGACTTAAGAATGGATGAGTTAGAAAACAAAAAAAAGAATTGTACTGCTAGAAAAGAGCTCTATAAATCTATCAAATATTTAAAAGATCAGCAAGAAAATCTTTTGAAGCTAAATGATAATGTTGATAAAAAGAACCATATATATAACAGAATATATAATGACTTTCAAAAAATTAGTATGACTTTAAAAGAGGAAGAAGAAATACTCAATAGTGGTAATATAACAAGCTTTAAACAACTTGACCAGATAGAAAAGAAACTATCAGATATTCAAAAAAAGTTAGATCAAAAGAAGAAAGAATTAACTGATCTTTTAAAAGAAATGGATTCTCTTAACAAAAAACTGCAAGGAGTCACTCAAAGACTTAGAAAAGGTAAAAAAGAGTATGATAAGTACAAAAAAGAATATGACCTGGTAATAAAGGATGTAGAAGCAGAATATGACGAGGTAAAAGCAAAGAGAGATTCCATTAAAGAGAAATTAGACGATTCCTTGTTAAAAAAATATAATGCAATCAAAGGAAATCATAGATTAGTTATGGCAGAAATTCAACAAGATCGTTGTGGGGGCTGCAACATGGTTCTTGCATCTTTAGTTGTGCAAAATGTTAGAGACAAAGCAGGGGTTATAGAGTGTGAGAACTGTGGAAGAATATTGTATCTAGGACCAAATACATCAGCAAGTTAGCTGGACTTGTTATTTAAGAAAAGGAAAGATTTACTTTTGACATTTACGAGCTAAAATGTTACTATAGTGGTTCAGAAAGCAGCATATTATGAGTAAGCAAGATGATCGCATCTATATTTTTATAGATGAGGAAAGTCCGAGCTCCATAGGGCAGGATGCTGGGTAACACCCAGTGGAGGC
>CALKWV010000038.1 GCA_938003915.1 uncultured Bacillota bacterium
GCTGCAGTAAAAAGGGAATTGGAAAATGTCATGGTATACAATAAAACCGATTATTATAAAGCCATACAAAAGGCAGCTACTTTTTTACCTCAGGGAGGTCATATACTCATAGTTAGAGGATAAAATAGAACTATTACTTTTTGAAATGAAGATTTAAGTAAGCTATACTAGAGGAGTGATTAAATGGATGCAAAACAGTTTCTGGGGCAATTAATTGATGTTCCAGGGGTTTCTGGATATGAGGACAAGGTATCCAAGTTGATTATGGATGCTTTTGAGCCATATTGCGATGAGGTATATCGTGATACTTTTTATAATGTCTATGGAAAAAAGCTGGGCAATAAATCCGGACATGGACCTAAGGTAATGTTAGCTGCACATCTTGATGAGATAGGGCTTATGGTAAAGGATATAGATGATAAAGGCTTTATTAGTTTTACCAATATAGGAGGAGTAGATCAAAGAATTCTTTTATCTCAAGAAGTCTATATCCATGGAAAGGAAAAGCTTTTTGGTGTGATAGGAGCAAAACCACCCCACCTCCAGGAAAGGAAAGAAGCCCAAAAGGCTGTTCCTATGAAAGATTTGGCTATTGATGTTGGTCTCCCAGCAGGAAAGGTAAAAGAGTTAGTATCCATAGGTGATCTTATTACCTTCAAGAGCCCATTGGTGGAGTTAGAGGGATCAAATGTCTGTGGTAAATCCATTGATGATAGAGCAGGCGTAGTGGTGCTGTATGAGACTATGAAGGAGTTACAGAAGCTGGTATTTTCCGGTGAAGTTTATTTTGTAGCCACTGCTCAGGAAGAGGTTGGTACAAGAGGAGCTATTATTAGTACTTACAAAATAAATCCTGACATAGGAATTGCTATAGATGTGACCCATGGAGATACTCCTGATGCTCCAAAGAGTGAGACCCATGCCATGGATAAGGGACCGGCAATAGGGGTAGGACCCAATATGCATCCAAAGCTAACCCAGAAGCTAATGGATGTGGCTAAAGAAAATGGAATTGATTATCAGGTGGAAGTTGCTCCCGGATTAACTGGAACTGACGCTAGATCCATGCAGGTTTCCCGTGAAGGTGTTCCTACTGTATTGATAGAGCTACCCCTCCGATACATGCACACCACAGTAGAAACCTTGAACATGGAAAACGTTAAGAAAGCTGCAAAATTAATAGCATTATTTATAGCTTCAATGGAGGAGGGATGGGAAGAATGTCTGACTTATTAAAACGCTTAACCGAGGCTAGAGGAGTCTCGGGCAATGAAGATGAAGTACGGCAGCTAATAATAGAGGAAGTTACTCCGTTAGCTGATGAAGTACATGTTGATAGGATGGGAAGTGTTATAGCTTATAAAAAAGGGACTAGGTCCAATAAAAAAGTAATGCTCTGTGCCCATATGGACGAGGTAGGCTTCATAATAACTAGGATTGACGATAATGGTATGTTAAAGTTTGCTACAGTAGGCTCAATAGATCCTAGAATCCTTCCCTCAAAGAGAGTAAGGATAGGGGAAAAAGCCATACCTGGAGTGTTAGGCATAAAGGCTATTCACTTGCAAGAGCCTGCAGAGAGGGAAAGAGCCGTAAAAGTAGATCAAATGTACATTGACATTGGAGCAAAAAACAAAGAAGAGGCTAAAAAACTGGTAAAACTAGGGGATTATGCGGTTTTTGACAGTGAATGCCTTTATTTTGGTGATAATAAGGTAAAGAGCAAGGCTTTAGACGATAGGGTAGGCTGTTTAACTTTAATAGAAGCCCTCAAAGATAGATATCCCTTTGATTTATATGCTTGTTTTACAGTCCAAGAAGAAGTAGGCCTTCGAGGAGCTAAAGTAGCTGGATATAGCATCCAGCCGGATATGGCCCTGGTTGTTGAGGGTACAACCTGTTCTGATGTTCCAGGGGTTGAACCCCATAAATACAGTACTAGAATGGGAGAAGGTCCCGCTATATCCATAGCTGATTTGGCTTCCTATAGCAATAAAAAAATGGTTTCTTTATTAATAGAATGTGCAAAGAATGCAAATATTCCCTACCAGATAAAAGAAAGTATAAGCGGTGGCAATGATGCTGGTGAAATTCAAAGGGCAGGTGAAGGAGCTATGACTGCTGTTGTATCAGTACCATGCCGCTATATACATTCACCATCATCGGTAGCAGACTTAAAGGATATTAATAATACTATTAAATTGGTTCAAGAATTCTTAAAAGGATGTGAAGCTTTATGAGAGAATTAGTTAAGAAACTAACCAGTATTTATGGTCCTGCTGGAAATGAAGAATTAGTTAGTCAGGCTATACGGGAGGAAATTGAGTCCTATGTAGATGAAATAGAAATTGATGTAATGGGTAACCTTATAGCTCATAAGAAGGGAAGCGGCAAGGGTAAACGTATAATGCTAGCTGCCCATATGGATCAGATAGGCTTTATGGTTACCCACATCGATGACAAGGGATTTTTAAGATTTTCTAATTTAGGTGGTATATCTGTGCCTTACTCTATTAATCGTAGGGTAATGTTTAAAAACGGATTAGCGGGAGTAATTGGTTATGAGACTGAGATAGACAGCTGGAAGGATATTACTCTTTCTAAAATGTATATAGACATTGGAGTATCAAGCAAGGAAGAAGCTGAGAAATTAGTTAAAATAGGTGACGTAGCTGTTTACCATCCTCTATTTTCTGAAAGTAATGGTAAATATATCAGTGGTGCTATGGATGATAGGGCAGGATGTGCTCTTTTAGTACAGACCATAAAGAATATAAAATCTACTCCTCATGATTTATACTTTGTATTTACAGTACAGGAGGAATTGGGATTAAGAGGAGCCAGAACTGCAGCCTATGCCTTAGAGCCAGATATAGGTATTGCAGTGGATGTAACAGCTACAGGGGACACACCAAAATGCAGGCCTATGGCTGTCTCTTTAGGAAAAGGACCAGCTATAAAGATTAAGGATGCCTCAGTATTGGCACATCCTTTGGTAAAAGATTTAATGATATCTACAGCAGAAAAGTATGACATTCCTTACCAGCTAGAGATTTTGGAATACGGAGGAACTGACTCTGGTGCTATCCATCTATCCCGTGGAGGAGTTCCGTCTGGAGTGCTATCAATACCTTGCCGCTATGTCCATAGTGACAGTGAAACTATTGATGCTAGTGATTTGGAGAACGGTGTAAAATTGTTAACTAAAATTTTGGAAGAAAATATAGAATTTTAATAACATATTGTTAATGAAATTATAGTATAATGGCTATTGATGCTTTGTCTATCAATAGCCATTTTATATTTTCCCATAAATCTAATTTATACAATAAAATCCAATTCTTTTTATGATGTCATAGTAGTTATACACGAATTAATATCTTTACTGATTTAATGAAAAAATGACCTTTGGAATTATAGAATATAATTGTAAAACTTTTAAAGTGTGTGATATATTAAAGATAGAAAAAGGGCCTAAGTTAATAATGCTGGGGGAGGGCTATAAGTTGAGCAATTTTTGGTTAATGGTTATACTGTTTATTTTTGGGGGTTTAATGTTATTAATTGAGTTAATGATGCCAGGATTTAGCGTTCCAGGTATAGTGGGTATAATATCCCTAATTGTTGGGATTGTAATTGGTCACTCAGTATTAACTGCTAGTCAACTGGCAATAGCTATTTTTATAGTTTTTATTGTTATAGTAATAATGGTGGTGCTATTATACAGATCTGCCACTAGAAACGGCAGAATTTTCAAGTCTTTGTTTTTGTACTCGAAAGCTGTAAAGGAGGAGGGATATACTAGCTCTAAAGACTTACAGCATATGGTAGGCAAGGAAGGGGTGGCTACAGCTTCCTTAAGACCTTCTGGTACAGGTGAATTTGATGGTGTTAAGTTGGATGTTATAACAGACGGACAGTTCATCCCCAAAGGAGCTAGGATAAAAATAGTCAATGTAGAAGGCTTTAGAATTTTAGTGGAACAGATAGATGATAATATAAGTTAAAATTAATTTGTATAAAAGATGGGTAATAATATGCCCATCTTTTTTTGTGGGTTATATGTTAGAATATTTTTTTATTTGATTTTGACATATTTTCTAGTATAATATCAAAGGGTGGAAAAAGGGATAAAATCTTACTTATTAACTTTGTCTATATTTTAACAAAATATAAATATTTTTTATTTTAGGAGGATACTATGGACTCAAGTATGTTAATCATGTTAGCCGGCGGCCTGGGCCTATTTATCTATGGAATGAAAATGATGGGAGATGGCCTGGAAAAAGCCGCAGGAAGCAGATTAAAAAGACTTTTGGAAATACTTACAGAGAACAGATTTATGGGATTGTTGGTGGGGGCACTAGTTACTGCTATTATTCAGAGCTCTAGTGCAACTACCGTAATGTTGGTAGGCTTCGTAAATGCAGGGATTATGACCATAGGTCAGACTGTAGGGGTGATAATGGGTGCTAATATTGGAACCACAGTAACCTCTTTTTTAATTGCACTAAACTTGACTGATATAGCCCCCATTGCTATATTTATTGGTGTTGGTCTGATGCTTTTTTCAAAAAAACCCTCTTTAAAAAGCATTGGAGAAATATTGGCGGGATTTGGAATTCTTTTTATGGGAATGGATCTCATGTCTGGGTCTATGAAGCCTTTACGTGACAATGCAATGTTTCATGAAATTATCGGGAAAGTATCAAATCCATTTCTAGGTGTTTTAACTGGAACTATTATGACAGTAATATTGCAAAGTTCTAGTGCATCTATTGGTATACTGCAGGCCCTGGCCTTACAAGGTTTAATAGGATTAGATAGTGCCATTTATGTATTGTTTGGACAAAATATTGGAACCTGTATTACTGCTATATTAGCTAGTATTGGTACCAATACCAATGCAAAACGTGCAGCTACTATACATTTATTATTTAATACAGTTGGAACTGCTATTTTTATGATAGCCATATCATTGGGAGTACCTTATGTGGAATTTATTAAGAGTATCTCACCTGACAGAGCTGTAAGTCAGATTGCCAATGCTCATATTGGCTTTAATATTATTAATACAGCCCTCTTGTTCCCATTTGGGAATTATTTGGTTAAAATTTCGGAACATTTGGTTCATGGTAAAAAAGAGGAATTTGAAGAGATGCGGCTTAAATATTTGGACAAACGTATCTTTGAAACACCGCCAATTGCTGTTGCCCAAATCATGAAAGAAGTAGTTAGAATGGCTAATCTGTCTAAAAATAATGTAGAAAATGCAATGAAGGCTTGCTTGCAAAATGAACAATCAGCCATTGATGAAGTATACCGGTATGAAGAGATAATAAATTATCTAAATAGGGAGATTACCCAATATTTAGTTTTATGTAATGGATTAGAGCTGCCTGAAAGGGATTTTCGTTTGGTTAGTGGTCTTTATCACGTAGTTAATGATATTGAAAGAATAGGCGACCATGCGGAGAACCTGGTAGAATACGCTGAATATAGTCTAGAACACAATCTCAGTTTCTCCGATGTGGCAAAATCAGGGCTAGAAGAGATGACCAATAAGGTTATGGATATGCTAGAAAACACATTTACAGCATTAAAAGATCGTAATCATAAACTAGCAGCTAGAGTTTTAGAGCAAGAGGAAGACATTGACGATCTAAAAGATAAGTTAAGAGAAAGCCACATAGAACGTTTAAACAATCAACAATGTAATCCTGAAGCAGGGGTAATATTTCTTGATATAATATCTAATTTGGAAAGAGTTGCTGACCATGCAACCAATATAGTCCAATCAGTGTTAGATGAAGGAAAATGAAGGAATTATTAATTTTTACAAAATATCTTGTATTTCCTCATAAAAATGATATACTTTTAAATATAACTATTATGTATATACATAATAGTTATATTTATATTTGTAGACTTTGAAGGGAGGACTCTTTTTGCGACGGGGGAGAAGCAAGGGACCGTTGACCCTATTTTTGTTCTTGATGGCAGGGGTTATTATAGGAAGTGCAGTGGGTAATATACTTGCTAGATATTCAGATGCTCAGCTATTTCATCAGAGTTTTACTATCGGGACCCAGGGAATGCCTGCCATACTTGATCTGATTGTAATTAAACTGGCTTTTGGTCTATCTTTAACTATTAATTTTGGAACTATTTTGGGAGTAATATTAGGTATAATTTTGTATTATAGGTATTAGAACAATGAGGATAGTATTAGCGTCTGCATCACCGAGAAGAAAACAACTCCTTGAGCAAATGGGGTTAAAATTTGATGTAATAGTTAGCAATATAGAGGAAGAAAGCCCTCAAGGTTTAGCACCAGAGGAGATTTCCATGGAATTGGCTTATAACAAAGCCATGAATGTGGCATTGCAGATAAATGAGCCGGCTATAGTAATTGGTGCCGATACTCTTGTGGTAAAAGACAGGATCTTGGGGAAGCCAAAGGATGAAGAAGATGCCCGCCAAATGCTCCGTATGCTACAGGGCCAAACCCACCAAGTGATCACTGGATTAGCGTTAGTGAACCCCTGGACAGGTAAGGTTCAAAAAGGCTATGAAAAGACATTAGTGGAAATGGCAGCCTTGACATTACAGGAGATCGAATGTTATATAAAAACCGGAGAACCGATGGATAAGGCGGGTGGTTATGGAATCCAAGGGTTAGCCGGTATTTTTATTTCTAGAATAGAGGGCTGTTATTTTAATGTTGTGGGATTGCCCATACACCTATTATGGAAAATGCTCAAGGAGTTTGGAGTTAATGTATTTGAGGATAAATGAGAGTATTTGTTATCAAATAGTTAAATATTGGCTATAATTTAAACTAGGATTTTGTATGCAAAACTTAAGGAAAATGGGATTAACAGGAAGGAGCTAAATGAGGTTATGGGATTACTTAATATATTTACTAGAGATATGGGAATTGATTTAGGAACAGCAAATACGCTGGTACATGTTCGAGGAAAGGGAGTAGTTATTAGGGAACCCTCTGTAGTTGCTATTCGTAGCGATACCAAAAGAGTCTTAGCAGTAGGTGAAGAAGCTAAGAAGATGATTGGTAGAACACCAGGAAATATAGTAGCTATTCGTCCTATGAAAGAAGGTGTAATAGCTGATTTTGATGTTACTCAAGAAATGTTAAAATACTTTATTCGTAAAGCCATAAAGAAAACTTTGCCAATACATCCGAGAGTAGTGGTATGTGTTCCTTCAGGAGTGACAGAGGTAGAAAAACGTGCTGTTGAAGAGGCTACAAGACAAGCTGGTGCCCGTGAGGCATATTTAGTGGAAGAGCCCATGGCAGCTGCTATAGGAGCTGGTCTGCCTGTTCATGAACCTACTGGAAGTATGGTTGTAGATATAGGAGGAGGCACCTCTGAAGTAGCTATTATATCCTTAGGCGGTATTGTCACAAGCAAGTCCCTTAGGGTTGGTGGCAATAGGATGGATGAGGCAATTATCTCCTATATTAAAAAGGAATATAATTTAATGATAGGAGAACGCACTGCTGAAGAGATAAAGATAGCTATTGGTTCTGCTTATCCAATGCCAAAAGAGGAGACTATGGAAGTTCGTGGACGAGACTTAATTACTGGTCTTCCTAAAACTCTAAAGGTAAGCTCTACAGAGATTATGGAAGCCCTTAGGGAGCCAGTTAATAATATTATAGAGGCAATAAAACTAACCCTAGAAAAAACTCCACCAGAGCTAGCTGCTGATATAATGGATAAGGGTATAATGTTGACAGGTGGTGGAGCGCTATTAAACGGCCTAGATAAACTAGTCAGACAGGAGACAGGCATGCCTGTTCAAATAGCTGAAAATGCAATAGATTGTGTTGCTTTAGGCGCAGGACGGGTAGTAGAAGAAATAGAAACTTTGAAAAAGGTAGCTTTGTCCACAAAGAATATTTAACAGGAGGTGCTTCTAGGTGCCTCGTTCCTATAAAAATCTTTCGTTAATTATTGTAATAGTGGTTATAATAGGCCTAATAGCATTGATGGTATATACCGAGACAGGCAGGGAAAAGGCCTGGGTAGTAGAAAATGCATTAGGCCAGGTTTTGACTCCCATACAAAGAGGTCTTTATTCTGCATCCTCCTATATATATAACCTTTTTGCCGGTATCGGGCAGCGCAGTACTATGAAAGAGGAGTATGAGAAGCTAAAGGAAAGAGTAGCTGAGCTGGAAAAAGAGCTTTATCGTTTAGAGGAGCTAGAGAAGCAAAATGAACGCTTAAAAGAGCTTGCCATGTTTTTAGATGATAATAAGGAAATAGTAGTTACTGGTGCTAATGTTATAGGAAAAAATCCCGGCATTTGGTTCAATAATATAACTATAGATAAGGGGTCAAAACATGGTGTAGCCGTCAATATGGCTGTAGTAACAAATGAAGGATTAGTGGGCAGAGTTATCGAAGTAGCCGATAACTGGTCAAAGGTACGCACCATTGTAGATGGTAAGAGCGCGGTGAGTGGAATTATTCAAAGAAATCGTGATAATGGGCTACTTAAGGGTAACAACAGCTTAGGATCAGAGGACGGCTTATGTGAAATGATATATCTTCCTGAGGATTCCAATGTAGCACCGGGAGATAAAGTTTTAACTTCTGGATTAGGAGAGATATTTCCTAAAGGCATATATATAGGTGAAGTGATTGAGGTAACCAAGGATAAAAGAGATTTATATAAAACAGCTATAGTTAAGCCTGGAGTTGATTTCCAACGTCTTGAAGAAGTCCTAGTGATAACAAATAAGGATGATTATATTATGAAATAGGATATTAGGGGGTGGTTTTACATGCGAGAAGTAGTGATATTTGGAATTTTGTTACTTAATTTAATTGTTCAATCATCGATTTTTCCTTTTATTGAAGTTTTCCATGTAAAGCCTGACTCCCTACTATCCTTAGTGATTTCCTTTGCCTTGATAGCTGGAAATCCTACGGGGGCCTTAGTAGGTTTCTGTGGAGGTCTATTACAAGATATTTTTTTTGGCAATAATTTAGGACTATATACACTACAATATATGTTAGTTGGATATTTAGTAGGTTTACTGCATGGGAAGTTATATGTAGACAGGATTTTCATGCCTATATTAGCGGTAATTCCCGCTAATATAGTGAAGCAGATAATAATGCTTGCATATAATTTTTTTGCACGATCTGGTATGCCTCAAGAAAAGATATTTTTTCAGGTCTTTGTCATAGAAACCATATATACTATTGTGCTAATGCCCTTAATTTTTAGCATCATTATAAAGCTATACAACAATAAATTTATGAGGAAAAAGCGACATTTTCCTAAAATTTAATAATCGTATAGATAAGAATAGACGTGTTCTATTCTTTTTTAATTTAGTATATTAGTCCTCTTTTTTATGGATCTAAATCATGATACAATAATTAAATAAACACCATATTTTGAAGCTAAGGTATTACAACTAGGTAAGGGAGAAAATATGCTGAAGAAATTAAAAGAAAGAAGTATACAATTCGCTATTATATGTATGATTTGTTTATCCATATTAGCTGGACAATTAGCCTATCTAACGGTAGCTAAGGGAGACGAATTATATGCTGAATCTCTAAAGAAGCAAAGGGTGGAGCTTAAGCTGAAAGGCACAAGAGGGATAATTGTAGATAGATATGGTATCCCCGTGGCTACCAATCGCCAAATATATTCAGTACAACTTGATAGACAACAGCTGCCTTCAGATCATGAAAAATTAAATAATGTAATACTACGTATGTTAGAGATAATATACAACAATGGAGATCAGGACAAATTATTAAACACTATACCTATCGAAATTGATCCAGACACTGGCAGATATTATTATATTTGGGAAGACGAGGATCGGGAGTCCCAGGAAAGGAAATACAAACGATGGAGCCAGGATATTGGAGTTGAGGATAAGCTAAGCGCAGAGGACATGGTAGAGTACTTGCGCAAGAAACGCTATGAAATAAGTGACCATGTAGATGATGAAATGGCTCTGGGTATAATATCTGTGCGCTTGAATATCTATATGAAAAGATATACTCAATATGAGCCAATTCCTGTAGCTCAGGATGTTAGTGATGAAACAGTAGTACAGCTAGAAACCTTTGCCTCTGAAATGCCAGGGGTACAGACTCTTGTGGATAGTGGTCGTTATTATCCCATGGGTGAGGCTATGTCTCAGATAGTTGGATATTTAGGCAGCATTAGCAAAAATCAGATGGATGAATATATAGAACAGGGTTATGATATTTCCACCGACAAGATAGGGCAAAAAGGAGTGGAAGCCTACGCGGAGCAGTGGCTAACTGGCAGCAAAAAGGAAAAACAAGGCAAGCTTATTGCTGAAAAGGATTCATTTGGAAAGATCGTTAGGGTTTTGGATGAGATCCCTCCTCAAAATGGAGATGATGTAGTGCTGACCATAGACAGTCAGCTCCAAATGTCTATCAATAATATACTAAAGGAAGAAATACAAAAGATGAGAGAGGGCCTGCCCCCTTATGATGGAGATAATATTGCCCCAAAGGCAGAAACGGGGGCAGCAGTTGTATTGGATATTAATACAGGGGAGATATTAGCCTTGGTAAGCTATCCATCCTTTGATCCTAATAGTCCAACAAAAGAAGGAGAACAGTTTTCTTTAGCTTTTCAGGGCAATATTATGCCCGGGTCTGTATATAAGATGCTGATAGGCATAGCCGGTTTAGAGGAAGGTGTGGTAACCTTAAATGAAAGAATCTATGATTCTGTTAGATATACTAAGTATAATAAAGAAGGTCCTAGATGCTGGTCCTCACGAGGGCATGGCTGGGAAAATTATGTGGATGCATTAAAGCATTCCTGCAACTACTATTTCTATGAAGTGGCTGATAGGCTAGGCGTAGAAAAAATAAATAAATGGTCCAAACTCTTTGGTTTAGATGGTGAGACTGGTATAGAGATTTTGGATCCGGAAACGGATAAGAACATTATTCCCAGTAAGGAGACAAGGTTTAAAGCTAACAGGCGTAATATGAAAAATCATATAATTAAAATCATGAAAAAATACGGCTATCTTAAAGAAAATCTAGAAATAAATGACCTAACTGATAAACAAGAAGAACTAATAGACAAATTAATAGATTATCCTCTGTCAGAAGATCGTTCAACTGAGGCAGGTTTAAAGGAAGTGCTGGCTATTGCTGAACTACTGGAAAATGCGGGATATACAAACGATGTTAATAGGGCTGCCTCTGAAATAAGAAGTGAGGTACTTGTTCCCTATAAGAGGTGGAATCCTTCCTTTACCATAATGGCAGGAATAGGGCAGGGAGATGTGGCTGTTAGTCCCCTATCTATAGCCAGGTATATAGCAGCTATAGCTAATGGGGGCAAGGTTTTGCAAACCCGTGTAGTAAAGGCAATCGTTGGATCAGATGGACAGGTCATAAAAGAAACACAGCCTAAGGTTGTTAGAGAATTGGATATAAAGCAAGAATACTTGGATGCTACTTTAGAAGGCATGTGGAAGGTGGTCAATGATCCCCACTCTAGCAGAGGGGAGTATGATGGAGGGGGTACTGCAGTCTCTCATTTTAGAGATATGGATCCTAGCATTACCTTGGCTGCTAAAACTGGAACTGCTCAGATAGATAATAATGAAATAAACAATAACGCTTGGTTTGTGGCTGTTACTCCTTACGAAAAACCTGAAATAGCAGTGGTTGTGGCAGTGCCTAAGGGACGTACATCGGGTAATGCAGCTCCTATTGCCAGAAGAATTATAGAAGAGTATTACAGGCTAAAAGAGCAAAGACAGACAAATGAGTTACCGCAGCCATATGAGCTTCAGCAATGAGGATAAATTATATGCAAGGAATGTAGAGGATTTTTTGGAACTTTGACGAATATAGTCATAGTGATAAAACTCATCATGAAGGAGCTAATGCCATGAAGGAAAATAGCATTTTCTTCAAGGGAATATTGGGAGGGCTGCAGGTCCATGTCGATCCCCATATGGATTTAGATATTTTAAAAGAAAAACTCAAGGAAAAATTGGATGCTAGCAGAAAATTTTTTCAGGATACTTATGTTAATCTTGTTTTTACTGGCAGGGACTTTGAGGAAAAGGAAAAACAGGATATTAGGGATTTTGTTGCTCAACAGATAAATATAGGCAAAGTGGATTTTTATAATCCAGTTGAAAAAGCGGCAGATGAAGAAAAAAAAGAAAAATTTATCTGCGGAACAGACGAGGGTATGACAAAATTTTATAAGGGAACTGTTCGCAATGGTCAGAGGATTGATTATGAGGGAAATATCATTGTTATGGGTGATGTCAATCCTGGTGCTGAAATAGTAGCTGCTGGTAATATCATAGTGCTAGGTAGCTTAAGGGGCATGGCCCATGCAGGTGTTAATGGAGATATGGAAGCAGTAGTGATAGCTTTACGTCTGCAGCCAACTCAACTTCGCATTGGCAATATTATCACCCGTTCTCCGGAGGATGAGGTAGAAAAACCTGATTACCCGGAAATCGCCTATATTAAGGGAGATAATTTATTTATCGAACCTTATATACCAGGCAAGATAAAATATTAACATGCTGCTACTTACTCGTAACAGGAGGGGGAACGAAAATGGGAGAAGTATATGTAATCACATCTGGTAAAGGAGGTGTAGGTAAGACTACCACTACAGCAAATATTGGTGCTGCTCTGGCCATGGAAGGGAAGAAAGTTGTCCTTCTGGATGCAGACATTGGTCTTAGAAATCTTGATGTAGTGTTAGGCTTAGAAAATAGAATAGTTTACGATCTGATAGATGTAACAGAAGGTACTTGTAGACTTAAACAAGCACTGGTTAGAGATAAAAGATTTGATGGCTTATATCTTTTACCTGCTGCTCAAACAAGGGATAAAACTGCAGTTTCACCAGAACAGATGCAGGACCTGTGCAAAGAGTTAAGGGAACAATTTGACTATGTCCTTATAGATTGTCCTGCGGGTATAGAACAAGGTTTTAAAAATGCAGTGGCAGGTGCTGATAAGGCTATAGTAGTTACAATTCCAGAAGTATCCGCTGTTAGAGATGCTGACAGAATAATTGGCTTATTGGCATCCAATGATTTACCTTATCCTCAGCTTATAATCAATCGTTTGCGCGTTGATATGGTAAAGCGGGGGGATATGATGAATATTGATGATACCATTGATATACTGGGTATAGATCTATTAGGAGTTGTGCCTGATGATGAAAGCATAGTGGTATCTACTAATAAAGGAGAACCTGTTGTAGCTGATGGGAATTCCTTAGCAAGTAAGGCCTTTAGAAATATTGCAAAAAGGCTGGAAGGAGCCAGGATACCAATTATGGATTTGGAGACTGATGATTCATTGATGGACAAGCTAAAGCGTCTATTTGGTATGGGCAAGAAATAAAAAGTGATAGGGGGAAAGGGCTTGTTTGATTTTTTTAAGTTTTTTAGTAAAGAAGAAAGTTCCAGTAAAAACATCGCCAAAGAGCGACTAAAATTAGTTTTGATTCATGATAGGGCTAATGTTTCTCCCAAGTTTTTAGATATGATAAAGGGCGATATAATGAAGGTCATTTCCGATTATATGGAGTTTGATAGTGATGAAATTGATATCCGTATAACCAGGGTTCAAAATGAGGATAGTGATTATACTTCGGCTTTAATAGCCAATATTCCTATAAAAAAGATGAAAAAGATTGGAAAGAATCCCGGTTAAAAAGCATATACATAAAGTATATATAGACTTTATAAAGGACAGAAATTGGTGATAACCAACTCTGTCCTATTTTATATGATTTTTTCAATCTATTCCACTATTATTAGCTTTTATGGTATGTTATAATAAATGCAAATAAGGAAATAAAACCATTGTGGAGGCAAAATGTTTGACAAGAGGTTAATTAAAAACTTTGATTTTTTACTATTGTTTGTTGTGTTATTGTTGGTGGCCATAGGTATATTTGGCATTGGGGCAGCCAAGCGTTTGCCTACAGAGGGAGGCAATAGTATTGCGGATGTTATAAAAAGCTTTAATTTAAGGCATGTGAAGCTTCAGTTTATTTGGTTGCTTTCAGGGTTATTTTTATTGGCTATAGTTATTAGTATTGATTATAATACTATAGGCGATTATTCGTCCATATTTTATTGGTTAGTAATAGTGCTGCTGATTGTAGTAGAAATAGCGGGCTATGCTAGAGGATCTGCTCAGAGATGGATAGCTATTGGCCCCTTTACTATGCAGCCTCCAGAGTTCGCCAAATTAGCTTGTATATTAACTGGTGCAAAAACTCTTTCCAAGAATGAAGAAAAGGAAAAAAGCTTTAAGGACTTTTTACCTGTTATAGCTCGTTTTGCCTTACCCATTTTTTTTGTTATACAAAATGACCTAGGAACGTCTATGGTTCTTGTAGTTATATTATTAAGTATGTTGTTTGTCATGGGAATGAGCTATAAATTGATTTTTGGTTTTTTAGGAATAGGAGCTGTAGTTGCCCCTATAATGTGGTTTAATTTCTTGAATGACTACCAAAAAATGCGAATATTAGTTTTTTTAAATCCTGGTCTTGATCCAACAGGAGACGGATATAATGTTATTCAATCTGTCATGGCCATTGGATCCGGGCGTTTAACAGGAAAAAGCTTGTTATCTGGTAATACCTTAGGGCAACTTAACTTTCTTCCAGAACCCCATACGGATTTTATATATTCAGTAATTGTAGAAGCCTTAGGTTTTTTGGGAGGTATAACTGTAATTATATTATATGCCATACTAATTATTCGTTCTATTCAAATATCAAGGAAAGCCAAGGACACATTTGGTCAACTTATTGTCATTGGGGTAGTGGCTATGCAGATGGCACATATATTTGAAAATATTGGGATGACCATGGGCATAATGCCTATAACCGGTATTCCCTTACCCTTTTTAAGTTATGGTGGAAGTTTTATGTGGACCAATATGATTGCCCTTGGATTAATATTGAATGTAGGCATGAGAAGACAGAAAATAAAATTTTAGGGGGAGTCATATGAATATTGCACTAATTGCTCATGATAAAAAGAAAGAAGATATGGTAACCTTTTGTATAGCATACCAATCAATCTTACAAAAACATAAACTATTTGCAACAGGAACTACAGGTAGATTAGTGGCCGAGGCTACTGGAATGGATGTACACCGTTTTTTATCGGGACCTTTAGGTGGGGATCAACAGATTGGTTCTATAGTTGCATATAACCGTATGGATCTAGTGATCTTTTTAAGAGATCCCTTAACGGCACAACCCCATGAGCCTGATGTGAATGCATTGCTTAGATTATGTGATGTACACAATATACCTCTTGCTACCAATATGGCCACCGCTGAAGTGATGATAAAGGCCTTGGAAAGAGGAGATCTGGACTGGAGACTGATAGTTAATCCACCAGAGGATCAAGAAAATAATCCAGAATTGTTTTAGGTAATAATACCCATCCCCTGAAAATATATTAGTTATAGAAGTTTAAACTTTAAGTTCAGGGGAGGGTAGTATAAGATGCAGAAAAGGAATCCAAATAAGTTACCCTTGGATTTACCTATGCCCCGAGTTAGGCAAAGAACCGCTGGCTATAGGGCAAGGACTAATGAAAGAATTGAAGAGATTGACAAGACTGCATCCCTTTTACGCAAGATGCTGGTGGCAGCTATAATCATTATATTGGTGATTATATTAAAGAGCATTGATACGGAGTTTACCCAAAGTGTAGTGGGATATATTAGGGATAGCATAACTGAGGATATGGACATAGATGAAACCCTGGGGAAGCTTAAATTTGTAACTAACTACATACCCGACTCTATAGCTGTGTTTGGACAAAACATAGGTCAAACCCAGGAAATAACCCCGTTTTTTTCCATACCTGCTGAAGGAAAAGTTGTTGGACAGTTTGGGTCGGGGAATACAGGCATAGATATTGTAGGCACAAAAAACAATAACGTCTATTCAGTAGCTGATGGCCAGGTTATGTCTATTGGGGCGGATAAAAATGGTGGACAATATATTAAAATAGATCATGGCAATGATATTATAACCCTATATGAAGGTTGTTCTCAAATAGATGTTAACATAGGAGATAGGGTTATCAAAGGAAATAAAATTGGCACAATGGGCGAGGGGCCTTCAGGTGGCTATGCTTTACACTTTGAAGCCTGGGTTAATAATAAACCGGTGGATCCTCTTAAACTAATAGAAACTGGCAACTAAAAAAGAGGAAGTGTAAAGCAGCATGAAGATAGGTTCTCTTTTTGGCGTAGATGTAAATATTAGTATAACCCTGGTGGTACTCATTGTTATTGCATTTTTTTTAGGTAAAGGGACTGAAATTGCCACCATTTTTTTCGTCTTCATGGCTCATGAAAGTGCTCATGTTCTTATTGCTCGAGCATTGAAAATGAATGTGGCTGAAATTGAACTGCTTCCCTTTGGAGGAGCAGTTAGAATAGAAAGTGTTTTTGAGCTCAACCCCATAAATGAAATATGTATTGCATTGGCAGGTCCTGGAATAAATATAGTTTTACTGTTAGGGTATTCAGCCCTTCAAAATTTGGGGATTGTAAGTCCTAATAACAATGATACCTTTGCTAGGGCTAATTTAATGCTTGCTCTATTTAATTTACTGCCTGCCCTGCCTTTAGATGGTGGTAGGGTGCTAAGAGCTATTTTAGCTAGAGATATTGGCATGAAAAAGGCTACAACAGTTGCAGCCTATGGTGGACTTATATTATCTCTTTTTATGGCCATGACAGGACTTTATGCTATATATATGAAGGTTTTTAATCCTAATTTTTTTCTTTTATCTGGATTTTTAGCCTATTCAGCTTTAAAAGAAAAGCGTACCGCTTCCTATATTGCTGTTAGGGATATTACTTTAAAAAGGGATATCATATCCAAGGAAGGAGCCTTGGTTACCAGAGAACTGGTGGTTTTATATGATATTCCTTTAAAAGACATAATTAAAAAATTTGTTCCCCACCGTTATCATTTTGTTAAAGTGGTGGATCACAGCCTAAGAGTGTGGGGTTATTTAGATGAAACGGAAATAGTTAATGGTATGATGGATTATGGTGCAAATACTCAAGTTGGAAGATTACTGCGTGGCAGATGATGTATAATAAAAATGAAGATAAGTTAAAAGAGTGAGGAGGCACGATTTTGGATAAAAAACTTTTAGACAGGCTTATAGGCCAGGTAGAAAAACCTGTTAGATATATGGGTAATGAATACAATATGGTGATTAAGGATCCAAACAGAGTGGATATTCGCTTTGCTTTTGCTTTTCCTGATGTATATGAAGTAGGTATGTCCCATATGGGAATGAAGATTCTTTATCATATGATTAATGATAGGGAGGACGCCTATTGTGAAAGGGTATTTGCCCCTTGGCCTGATATGGAGCAAAAGATGCGAGAGAATAATATACCTATGTTTGCTCTAGAGACTAAGGATCCTATAAAGGATTTTGATATTATTGGATTTACTCTTCAATATGAGCTTAGTTATACTAATGTGTTAAACATTTTAGATTTGGCTCAAATTCCCTTAACTTGGCAAGAACGTAGTAATGATCATCCCTTGATAATAGCTGGCGGCCCTTGCGCTTATAACGTGGAGCCTATGGCAGACTTTTTTGATTTGGTGGTTATGGGAGAAGGTGAGGAGGTTACCCATGAACTACTAGACCTCTATTTGGATTGTAAAAAGCAGGGATTGGACAGGCTTGAATTCTTGTATAGGGCCGCCAATATAGAAGGTGTGTATGTTCCCAGGTTCTATACCGTTGAGTATAAAGAAGATGGAACAATTTCTAAGATAGAGCCTATAAATGAAAGAGTACCAAAAACCATAAGGAAGCGAATTATAAAGGATTTGGACAAGGCATATTATCCTGAGACCATGGTAGTACCCTATATGAATATAGTCCATGATAGAGTTATGTTGGAGATATTTAGGGGCTGCACTAGAGGCTGCCGTTTTTGCCAGGCAGGGATGATATACAGGCCAGTACGTGAGAGAACACCAGAAAAACTTTTAGAACTGGCCCAAAAATTAATTAAAAACACTGGATATGAGGAAATATCTTTATCCTCCTTAAGCACAGGAGATTATTCTCAACTGGAAAAATTGGTAAGGGAGTTAATGGTTCGCTTTAAAGATAAGAAGGTAGGATTGTCCTTACCATCCCTAAGACTGGATTCCTTTGAAAAAGAACTAGCTGACGAGGTGCAAAAGGTACGCAAGACAGGATTAACTTTTGCGCCAGAAGCCGGCAGTCAAAGACTGAGAGACGTGATAAACAAAGGTATAACTGAGGATGACCTTATGGGCAGTGTGGAGGATGCCTTTAAATCAGGTTGGACCACAGTAAAGCTTTACTTTATGATAGGTTTACCTGAGGAGACAAAAGAAGACCTAAAAGGTATTGGTGAATTAGCTCGTAAAATCAAGGATTGCTATTTTAATACAGTAAAAGAAAAAGGCAAGAAAGCTTTAAGGATAAATATAAGCACTTCTTCCTTTGTGCCCAAAGCCTTTACTCCTTTCCAATGGGTTGCACAGAATTCAATGGAGGAGCTGGATAGGAAACAAAATTTCTTGCAAAAAGAGCTTAGAATCAAAAATGTACAGTATAGTTGGAGCGACTCTAAGGCCAGCTTCCTGGAGGCGGTTTTTGCCAGAGGAGATAGGCGTTTGGGCAAGGTTATAAAAAAAGCATGGCAAAAGGGATGTACTTTTGATGGATGGGCAGAGCTATTCAAATTTGATACTTGGATGGAAGCCTTTGAAGAGGAGGGCATAGATCCCCACTTCTATGCCAATAGACAGAGAGATGTTGATGAAGTATTCCCCTGGGATCATATAGATGTTGGAGTAACCAAGAAATATCTATGGCGGGAATACCAAAAGGCTTTAAAGATGGAGCTGACTGAGGATTGTAGATTAAATTGTACTGGCTGTGGTGTCAGCTTGCTAGGAGAGGGGATATGTACATGAGATTAGTGGTTAAATATACAAAAGGAGAAAAGGTTAAGTATATTTCCCATTTAGATTTTATGCGATTGGTACAAAGGGCATTGAGAAGGGCAGAGATACCAGTTGCTTACAGCAAGGGGTTTAATCCCCATCCCAGGCTTTCCTTTGCCTCTGCCCTGGCTGTTGGTACCACTAGTGACGGAGAGTATCTTGATATTATTTTGGAGAAGGAAATGGATCCAAAAACCTTATGCCATAGGATGAACGAAAAATTGCCTGAAGGTATAAGGTTTGTAAAAGCTGTAGCCATAGATGAAAAAGCGCCTTCCCTTATGAGTGTAGTAGAAAGAGGGGAATATTTAATCAATATATCAGGCATACATGATGCGGGAGCGGATGCTGCAGCCTTGATAGAAAATTTCCTAAGCCAAACTGAGATATTGACTATTAAGAAGACTAAAAAGGGAGAGCGGCAGGTTGATATAAAACCAATGATTCACAGTATAGATATAGTATCTCAGCATGAGGACGGAATTACTATAAAAGCACTGTTAAGTGCCGGCAGCAAGGCAAACTTAAGGCCAGAGCAGCTAACAGAGGCTTTACTCGATTTTGCTAATATATCCTATAGCTCTGAATTACTTGTGCAAATACACCGCCTAGACTTATATCTTTTTCAGGATGGTAAATGGGTAACGCCTGTGGAGATGGAATAGGGGGACAGGAAATTGGGGAAAAAGATCATAGTAGATGTGCAGCATGATCAAACTCGGGTTGCACTACTTGAAGATGATGAGCTAGTAGAGTTATATATGGAAGGTGAAGATAACCAGGGAATAGTAGGAAATATATATAGAGGCAAGGTGGAAAATGTTCTTCCGGGAATGCAGGCTGCTTTTGTGGACATAGGACTTGATAAAAACGCCTTTCTTTATGTAGGAGATATTACTAGGGATAAATCAGAATTTGAATCATCTGAAGATCAAGATACATCAGTAAGCAATGAAGAAACATTATCCATTAGGGATATAATAAGTAGTGGACAGGAGATAACTGTTCAAGTATTAAAGGAACCTATTGGCACCAAAGGTGCAAGGGTAACAACTCAGATTACTCTACCAGGCAGGTATTTAGTATTAATGCCTACGGTTAACTATGTCGGGATATCTAGGAGAATTGAGGACGAAGATGAAAGGGAACGATTAAAGGAAATAGCTGAGCGCATTAAACCTCGTAATATGGGAGTAATTGTGAGAACTGCGGCCCAGGGTAAAGACCAGGAAGATTTTATTCAGGATATGGATTTTTTATGCCGATTATGGGCCAAGATTCAGTCCAAGGAATGGAGAGGTAAAGTTCCCAGGGTCTTGTATGAGGACAAGGATATTATATATAAAACCATTAGAGATTTTTATGATCCGGATATAGAGAAAATTATTATTAA
>CALKWV010000039.1 GCA_938003915.1 uncultured Bacillota bacterium
ACCCATCGGCGATTCGAACGCCGGACTCCTTGATTAAAAGTCAAGTGCTCTACCAACTGAGCTAATGGGTCAAATTTGGCTGGGGCGGCAGGATTCGAACCTACGAATGCGGGAGTCAAAGTCCCGTGCCTTACCGCTTGGCGACGCCCCAGTATGTGGGGTGGGTAACGGGATTCGAACCCACGACCTCCAGAGCCACAATCTGGCGCTCTAACCAGCTGAGCTATACCCACCACATTTTTTCTTTATTTAATCTATAATGGCGCGCCTGAAGGGATTCGAACCCCTGGCCTACGGATTAGAAGTCCGTTGCTCTATCCAGCTGAGCTACAGGCGCATCATGGAGCGGGTGATGGGAATCGAACCCACACGGCCAGCTTGGAAGGCTGGTATTCTACCATTGAACTACACCCGCGTGCTGACAGTATCTAATGTTACCATAAAATCTTTTCGCTGTCAATAGTATTTTATATTTTTTATTAAGCTATTTTGTTTGGCTTATGTCCGACAGCAAAAACTAGTATAAACCAATTTTATCTCCACGTCAAGCCCCAAAATTTATTTTATCCAGTTTTTTGAGATAAATGTAGAAAATTGAAGAAAAGTGTATGATTTTCAATATAATAATGCTAATAGGATAATTAATCCAACAAACCTTCTTTTATCATTATTTCTTTAAGCTTTTGCAAAGCTAAATATCGGTGGCTGATTTTATTTTTCTCATCCTCCTGCATTTGGCCAAATGTCTTATTATAACCTTCAGGTATAAAGATAGGATCATAGCCAAATCCTTCATTGCCATAAGGTCTATCTGCTATTTTACCTCTGCAGATGCCTTCTGCTTTAAAACTTTTTCCATTGGGAAGCATAAGAACTAAAACACATCTAAACTGTGCTCCCCTCTTTTCTTCCGGTACATCCTTCATCATTCCTAATAGCTTTTCATTATTTTTTTCATCAGTGGCATTTTTTCCGGCGAAACGAGCAGAAAAAACACCTGGTTGACCATTGAGAATATCTACTTCTAAGCCTGAATCATCTGCCAGCACTATTTCATTGACGTCCTTTGCCACACATTCAGCTTTCTTATAAGCATTACCCTCAAAACTATCTTGATCTTCTAATATCTCTTTATAAAAACCTATATCTTTTAGGGAAAGAAATTCCAACTTGTTGTTGCCTAATATATTCTTTATTTCTTTAATCTTACCTGCATTATTAGATGCTATAACTATCCTCTTCATACTGCTTCTCCTATCCGATAAGTATTTTAATCAAAAAATAAATAGGGCTGTTCTATTATACACCAGCCCTCAATATTTATGCAATTGTCTATTTTCTCTTTCTAGTACTCATTAGCAAATACAGGGGTTGCTAATAGAGCATCGCTCTCAAACTCTTTACCCTCTACCAGTATTCTTACCATAGAAACCTCTGGGAATTCTTTAGCAGTCATGGTTATAGCTCTAAGGACTATATCTTGACTCTCAGAGTCTTTAAGCTCATTAAATTCCTTGCTAAAGTTAATATGGGTTATTCCTTCATCCATTTGAACGCCTAGCAATTTTGTGTTACTTGGTATATCAAGATGCAAACTTCCATTCTCTTTTGGTCCCTTAATTAATTCCTCTATTGCTGTTTCTATAGTAGCAAAGGAACTGGAAGTAATTCTAGTAACTGGTACTAAGTATTCATAGTTGCTTGGTGAAGTATTGTGGAAAAACACCGTAACCGCTGCACCATTTTCCATAGAATCCTGAGATAGCTCTAAATTAATTTTCTCAGGCTCAATAGGACTACCTACCTTAGTACCATGCTTTAAAGAGTCGACAATTTCGCCATCAAACATAAATTGTACTCTATCTATAGTTGGAAACTCTACTAATGTCATTACAACCCCTTGAACCATATTACTCTCTGCTACGGCATCTGGATACTCCATGGCAGCACTATTGAAATCTACCTTTGCCAGACCATCTTCAATTGATATTCCTCGTATCTGAGTATTTGCAGGCAGTAAAGGCTTTAATCCCATGCCCAACAGTTCTTGCTGATGTTCTGGACTATCAATAAGTTTTGTTAAAGCCGCTCTCGCTATTCCCTCTTCCCATTTTATTCTTCTCATAACTGGTACCAAATATCCTGAATGATCTTGATAAAACAAAACCGTCTCTCTAGTATCTTCATCCTCCTCTTGAGTTTCTTGTTCTTCTAACTCGGGAGCATCCTGTTCCGTTGGCATGTCTTCTGATTTTTTTTGTATAATTCCGCAACCTGAAACAATTATTGAAAAGCTCAGAAGTAATAGTAGAATAATAATCCATCTCTTATGGTACATGGTCTCCCCCCTCACCTATATCTTGATACTATTTATATTAGTAGAATTAAGTAAGTATGTCTGATGTCTTGGCAATTTTTTATTACATGAATCTTTTTATATATTTTTCATAGTTCTTTGCAGGTTAATAAAAATATAGTATAATAATTTTTCTAAGGAGGAATAGAAATGGCATTAGACGGTGTTTTGTTAAATTGTATTATGGAAGAGTTGGAAGATAAAATAATTGGAGGCAGAATTGACAAAATTCATCAACCTGAAAAAGATGAGATCCATATAGGGATTCGGGCCAATAACCAAAACTTTAAATTATTAATTTCTGCAAGTTCCAATTATCCTAGAATTCATCTAACTATGCTTCAAAAGAGTAATCCTCTTAGTCCACCAGTTTTTTGCATGGTACTAAGAAAACACTTAACGGGCGGACGTATAGTTAACATAGAACAACCTGATTTTGAAAGAATTTTAATTTTATACATTGAAAGCAGAGATGAATTAGGGGATTTGGCTACCAAGCGTTTAATCGTAGAAATTATGGGTAGGCACAGCAATATTATTTTGGTAGATGAAAACGGCGTGATCATAGATAGTATAAAAAGAATAACTGAAGAAATAAGTAGGGTACGGCAGGTTCTACCTGGAATACCTTATGTCTTTCCTCCTTCACAAAATAAGCAAAATCCTCTTATGCAAGAACATGCAAGTCTTGAAAATATTTTAAATTCTAGTGAGGACGCAAAAAAAGCAGCCAGGACAATTCAAAACAATTTCACTGGTATTTCTCGGGTTACTGCTCTAGAAATTGCTCATCGTGGTGAAACAGATAGCCTACCTATGGCTTTTTTAGAATTTTTTGAAAAGGTCAAACTTAAGGATTTTGAGCCTGTACTGCTAAAAGATGAGACTGGACGGCCTAAAGATATTTTTCCTTTTCCATATTTTCAGTATGATTTAAATCTCCAGGAGTCATTTGAATCGGTATCAATGGCTTTGGAATTATTTTTCGACGCTCGCGATAGAATGGATAGAATCCGCCAACGTACTTCTCATCTTCTTAAAGTACTTAATACCAACCTGGAGAGAGCCCAAAAAAAACTGGGTATCTTAATGGAAGAATATAAGGCTGCTCAAAACGCAGATAAATATAGGTTGTACGGAGAGCTAATTACTGCAAATATATATCAAATTCCTAAAGGCATGGAAAAGGTTGAATTGATAAACTATTATGATCCCAATGGAAGTTTGGTTGAAATACCATTGGATAAAAATAAAACTCCTAATCAAAATGCTCAGGCTTATTTTAAAAAGTACAATAAGGCAAAAAACGCTCTTATAATGATCGAACAGCAGATAAAGGAAACACAAGAAGAAATCCAGTATTTAGATACCCAGCTGGACAACTTAAATAAATGTACAGAAGAATCAGAAATTGAGGAAATCCGACAAGAATTGGCTCAGGAAGGGTATATAAGGCTGCGCAGCGAAAGAAAAAGACCCAAAAAGATAGCACCGTCAAAACCCTATCATTTCCTATCCTCTGATGGATTTCATATATATGTAGGTAAAAATAATACACAAAATGATAGACTAACCCTAAAAACCGCGGAGCCTGATGACTTATGGCTACATACCAAAGACATTCCAGGCTCTCACGTAATCATTAAAACACAGGGTAAAGAGCTTCCAGAGCAGACCTTACTTGAGGCTGGTATCTTAGCAGCCTATTTTAGTAAGGCCAAAAATTCCACCAAGGTGCCAGTGGATTACTGTCCCCGCAAGAATGTTCGCAAGCCTAGTGGTGCTAAACCTGGTATGGTTATCTATGAAAATTACCGTACCATGTATGTTACACCCGATGAGGCTGTAATAAATAGCTTAAAGAAAATAAATTAACACAGTAGATATTCCATGACCATTATAGTGGTTCAATTGTTTATCCCTATTATTGGCTCTGTTGCCAATTTAACCGGAAGGGATTAATTAATTTTATTTAATTACTTATATAATCATGGCTTCTTGGGGAATAAGTGGTCTTTTGGTTACCAGAATATTGCAAATTGGCCTCAATGATTACAAGCCTCTGATTTTTGTTATGCTTAATTTTTATATTTTCTGGTCGTCCATCGTCTTGACGGCGTATTAAATAGTTCTTTACTATTTCTTCAGCATTTTCTTGGCTAATATGGTCATAGGCTGCAAAATATTCGTCTTCGTGCAAAGTTAAAGTAAGATCATATAATCCATCCCTAAATATTCTTTGCTCCAAGATATTATCAAGCATTAATATTCCTCTCTCCTTTAGAAGAATTTAGCCCGTTGTGCTAGTATGATAGTAATTATTAAACCGTTTGTAATGGCTATTAGCTAGTGAACGTCTTGGCTGATTTGGGGAAAGCTTAACTTTTCAGTTTTCTCCAAATCAATGACTAGATTAAGGTTCATAGCCATTATGTTTATATATTTTTTATAATGATATTTTTAATGATAGTTATTTAACCAGCACATAGGTTAATTAAAATTTCTCATAGATAGTTTGCACCTAATCCTATAAATCATACTCCTATAATTTTCTACTTCCTGGTTTTATAATAGGTATGTTTTGTTTGCATAAAGGGCAAGCGTCAGCATCATAGGACTCTATATTCAAGGTTAAAAGGGAATGAAACTTAACTCCAAAATCTGTTTTGCCATTGCTTCTATCCACCAAGCTTCCTACTCCAACTATATCTCCTTCTAATCTACTAACTAGTTCTATTACTTCTCTTACCGAGCCTCCAGTGGTTACTACATCTTCTACCACCAATACCCTTGATCCTTTGGGAATGGAAAAACCACGGCGCAGCTGCATAACACCATCTTCCCTCTCGCTAAAAATGCTTTTTGCATTGAGGCATCGTGCCATTTCATAGGCTAGAATAATTCCTCCAATAGCAGGTCCAATAACTATGTCTACCTCCTTATCTTTAAAGTACAATGCTAGCTCTTTTGTTAGTTGCTGGGCATATTGGGGATATTGAAAAACTTTTGCACATTGAATATATTTACTGCTATGCCTCCCAGAAGTTAATAGAAAATGACCTTCTGTCAAAGCTCCGCTATCTTTGAAAATCTTCATAATTTGTTCCTTGTTCATTATATTTAACCTCCTGTTTTATTCTCCATTATATTTACCATTTTATAAGTTATGTGTTTCAATTTATGTTTTAACAGCTTAGTTAAGGTTACTTTTTATTATGCATTTTCGTTACTAGTTAACACTATCTTTTCTTTATGCTTTTCTAGGATTTAGCTACTACACAATAAGCCCGCCAATAAGTTCATGGATATCAAATATCTTATTATTAAGCATGTAGTTTTTAAGCTCATTTAATATCTCAATCATGGAGTTAGGTGATACAAGATTAGCTGTACCTACAGATACTGCTGTAGCACCTGCCAATAGAAACTCTACTACATCTTGCCCTGTCATTATGCCTCCCATTCCTATAATAGGAATGTCAACTACTTTAGAAACTTGCCATACCATCCTAAGGGCTATAGGCTTGATGGCAGGTCCCGACAATCCTCCTGTTATATTGCCTAAAACAGGTCTTCTAGTTTTAACGTCTATGGCCATTCCTAGAAAGGTATTTACTAAAGATATAGCATCTGCGCCTCCTTGTTGAGCTGCCAAAGCAATTTCGGTTATGTCAGTAACATTTGGTGTTAATTTAACAACAAGGGGTTGATAGGAATGCTTTTTTACAGCTTTTGTAATAGAGTAAACCATTTTTGGATCTGTACCAAAGGATACTCCTCCCTGCTTGACATTGGGACAGGAAAGATTTAATTCTAACATATGAATATCCGCTTGCTGCAATCTTGATGCCATATGGCAGTATTCATCCAGGCTATTTCCATTAATATTGGCAATAATTATAGTATTATATTGCTTAAGTTCAGGTAACACTGACTCTATAAAATATTCAACTCCCGGATTTTGCAATCCTACACTATTTAGTATGCCAGATGGGGTCTCTACAATTCTTGGAGGCGGATTCCCTTTGCGGGGCTCTAGTGTTAGACCCGTGACGGATATGCCGCCTAATTGGTTTAAATCTATATAATCCTTATACTCCAACCCAAATCCAAAAGTGCCTGACGCGGCTATAAGGGGATTTTTAAAATGAACTCCAGCTACATTAACATTTAGTTTCAAATTCTCCATCTAAGATAACCTCCTCACTCCAAAATACTGGTCCATGGGTGCATACCTTCTTATAATTCCAATTATTTTTGCTACCTATGGCACAGGTGCAGACCAAGCATCCCCCAATGCCACATCCCATTCGCTCTTCCAGAGAAATTTGGCAAGGAATATCGTACTTTATAAGGGTTTTTTGTAAAGCTTTTATCATAGGAATAGGTCCACAAGCCATTATTAAATCAGGTTTATCTATGCTAAGCTGCTTATCTAACAAGGAAATTATGGGGCCCTTAAATCCTATACTTCCATCATCCGATGAAAGGAAAACTTTTCTGCTGAATTTTTCAAATTCATCAATCTGGTATGCCCAGGATTGTCCACGAAATCCTAAAAATGAAATGATGTCTAAATGATTCCATCTTTCACCTATAAACCTAATAGGGGCAACACCACAGCCTCCGCCTACTATATATATTTTCTTAGTCCCTTTAGGAATCCAAAATCCTCTGCCCAAAGGACCTAAGATATCCAATTTTTCTCCTGTTACTAAGTGAGATAAAATTTTGGTACCTTTGCCTACCACCTGATAAACTATATCTACTAAGTTTTGATCCCTATTTACTCCATTTATACTTATGGGGCGGCGAAGTAAAAGAGATTCATCATAGGGAATTTTAATATGAATAAATTGACCGGGATTAGCTGTCTGGGCTACATGATTTGAAATTATAGTCATTTTGTATATATTGGATGCTATTTTTTTATTTTCAATAATCTCTACACTGTGTCTATACACTATACTATTACCTCCATAGAATAAATTTGTATCTCCTCTTCTGTCATTCCAAGCAGGATTATGTCTACAAACGCCTTTGCTGTATCCAATGTAGTAATACATGGAATAGAATGCTCCACTGCCATTCTTCGTATCTTAAAACCATGCCGCTCCTGAATTCTCCCTTTGGTAGGAGTATTGATGATAAGATTTATTTTTCTATTTTTTATAAAGCTGGCTATATTGGGTTCATCTTCATTTACGCGCCTTAAAACATTGGCAGCAATATGATTAGAATGTAATGTAAGTGCCGTGCCAGATGTTGCAAAGATTTTCAATCCCAGGTCTGAAAGCTTAGATGCAATGGGCACAATTTCTTGCTTGTCGGGATCCGCCACTGTGATTAGGACATTGCCATCTCTAGGAAAGGCATACCCTGCCGCTAGCATTCCCTTGTATAGGGCTTCAGGAAAGCTCTTTCCAATCCCTAGCACTTCCCCAGTAGATTTCATTTCAGGGCCTAAGCTTGTGTCCACTAAGGGTAATTTTTCAAAGGAGAATACTGGTACCTTAACAGCAATATATTTCTTCTTTTCATACAATCCTGTACCATATCCCATATCCTTGAGCCTATACCCTAAACTCGCCTTTACAGCAAGTTCTACCATAGGGATTCCAGTAACTTTACTTAGATATGGAACTGTACGGCTAGATCGAGGATTTACCTCAATGACATATACCCTGCCCCCGTATTCAACATATTGAATATTAATGAGCCCTTTAACCTTTAACGCCTTAGCAAGTTTATGACTATATTCAATTATTTGATTAATAATTTGTACTGATAAAGTCTGGCAAGGATAAACGGATATACTATCCCCTGAATGAACCCCTGACCGTTCTATATGTTCCATTATCCCTGGTATTAGAATATCTTCACCATCTGATATGGCATCCACTTCTATTTCCTTGCCCATTATATATTTGTCTATAAGTACCGGGTGATCTTGATGAGATAAATTGATTATGTCCATATACTCCCTTACATTATCATCGTTATATGCTATTTCCATTCCCTTCCCACCTAGTACATATGAAGGACGGACTAATACTGGATAGCCTAGTTTTCTGGCAGCTGACACTGCTTGATCTGCCGTGAAAGCAGTAGCACCCTCTGGCCTTAATATATCCAGCGAAGATAATAATTTATCAAATTCTTTTCGATCCTCAGCCCTATTAATAGAATCTAGCGATGTTCCCAATATACTATACCCCGCCTCTTCTACTGCCTTAGCTAACTTAATAGCAGTCTGTCCGCCAAATTGAACTACAACTCCCACAGGCTTTTCAATATCCAAGATGTTTATTACATCCTCAGAAGTTAAGGGCTCAAAATACAGCCTATGAGCTATATTGGGATCAGTACTAACAGTTTCCGGGTTGTTATTAATTATAATGGTTTGGTATCCTAGTTTCTTTAGAGCCCATACACAATGAACGGAACAATAATCAAACTCTATACCTTGACCTATACGAATAGGGCCTGAACCTAGTATGACTATTCTTTTACTATTATTAAATAAGTAGCTTGTATTATTTTCACTATTATAGGTGGAATAGTAATATTTGCCTGTAGAATTGGTATCTTGAACATAGGGAATAATGGTTTCATAAGTGGGATAAATATCCCATTTTTGCCTTAGTTTCTTTATTTCATGCCAATGAACATCATAAAATTTAGCAAGGACATTATCAGAAAAGCCCATTTTTTTGGCTTCCAATAGTATTTCCTTGCCCAAAGATTCTAGAGTATGGGCTTTTAGCCTTTTTTCCATATCAATAATCTTTTTTATGCTATAGAGATAAAACTTATCAATACCTGTATATGTATGTATTTTATCTACGGTAATTCCCCGCCTAATAGCCTCGGCTATTATATATAAGCGCTGGTCGGTTTTCTCAGTTAGTTTTTCATTTAATTCTTTAAGTGTAAGCTTCTTTAATGAACTAGAAAATACGCCTAATCCATCCGTATCATTTTCCAGAGAGCGTTCAGCTTTCAGTAATGCTTCTTCAAAGTTTTTGCCAATGGCCATAATCTCTCCTGTAGCTTTCATCCTTGTGCCTAGGGTTTTATCAGCTTTTACAAACTTATCAAAAGGCCATCTAGGTATTTTAACCACTATATAATCTAAATTAGGCTGATATGAAGCACAGCTTTGGCCAGGTATATTTCCATCTAGTTCATACAGGGAATAACCTAAAGCTATCTTTGTGGTTACCTTAGCTATAGGAAAACCAGTAGCTTTTGAAGCTAGAGCACTGGACCGGCTAACCCGTGGATTAACTTCAATAACATGATATTCTGACGTATGGGGATTTAAAGCATATTGTACATTGCACCCACCCTGAATTCCTAATGAATTTATAATATCAATAGATGCTTTATATAGCATTTCATATTCCTGCTTCTTTAGAGTTTGGGAGGGAGCCACAACTATGCTATCCCCTGTATGAATGCCCACAGGGTCAATATTCTCCATATCACAAACAATTATACAATTTCCTTCCCCATCCCTAATAACCTCGAATTCTATCTCCTTCCAACCTGCCACTGATTTTTCTATCAATACTTGTCCCACCCGACTTAGGCGCATACCATCTTGGGCTATAGAGATAAGTTCCTGCCGATTTTCAGCTATACCTCCACCAGTTCCACCTAAAGTATAGGCAGGACGAACTACTACAGGGTATCCAATTTGTTCTGCAAAATCTATAGCTGTTTTTACATCCTTAGCTATGGCACTTTGAACAACAGGTTGGCCAATACTTTCCATGGTTTTTTTAAAGCTTTCTCGATCTTCAGCTTTTTTTATTGACTCTACAGATGTGCCAAGTAACCTAACTCCGTGTGCATCTAGAAAACCACTTTCAGCTAGCTCCATAGCTAAGTTTAAAGCTGTCTGCCCTCCAAGGGTTGGTAATAAACTATCAGGCTTTTCTTTTTCAATAATCTTTTTGACTACAGTAGGAGTTAGAGGCTCTATATAAATATGATCTGCTATATTAGTATCAGTCATTATGGTGGCAGGGTTGCTATTTATTAGCACCACTTCAAGATCTTCTTCTTTTAAAGCAGCGCATGCCTGGGTGCCTGCATAGTCAAATTCAGCAGCTTGCCCTATAACAATAGGTCCTGAGCCAATTACTAAAACCTTGCTTATATCCTTATCTTTAGGCATATTATCTACTCCTTTATCTATAGACTTATTGTCTACTCCTTGAGCCATCTTTCTTTAGTTTATTTTGTGGGAATCAGATTTTTTGCTCATCAAAGCTTTATGAATTTCTTCTTTCATGTGTAATACTTCTGCCCGTGATGCTAAAGCAAACTCTCGGGGGCTAAATTTACTACTCCAAGGCTTATTCCTATAGGCACACATTATGCTTCTAGATGCATTTATAATGGAACCTAAGCCCCTGTCGTCAAAACCACCCATAATATCTTCAGCCCTTCCACCCTGAGCTCCATATCCTGGAACCAGAAAATACACCTTAGGCATTAATTTTCTCAATTGGGATAATTCATGGGGAAAAGTAGCCCCGATAACAGCGCCTATACTGCTATAGCCATTGTTGCCTATCAAATCCTCTCCCCATTCATTTACCTTTTGCGCTACCTTTTCATATACCTTTAATCCATCTGCAGTTACTAAATCTTGAATTTCTTTAGAAGAGGGATTTGAGGTCTTTACTAGGACAAATATGCCCTTATTATTTCTTTTACAATTATCTACAAAAGGTTTTATGCCATCGGTGCCTAGATAAGGGTTTACTGTAATCATATCTACAGGAAAGGCTTGAACGCATTGTTGTTGAAGTGGAGTATAACCTATGTATGCATTAGAGTATGCCTCTGCAGTTGAACCGATATCATTTCTCTTTACATCTCCTATAACTATCAATCCTTTTGATTTAGCATAGTTTGCCGTTTCTATAAAAGTTTTTAAACCAGGTAGTCCATACATTTCATAATAGGCTATCTGAAGTTTTACTGCTGGTATGAGATCATGGATATTATTTAGTATTTCTATGTTAAAATCAAGAATAGCTTGAGCTGCTGTCTCTAAATTGATAGTACTCTTAAAATGCTTATCCAATAGGCTTTGGGGGAGATATTCCAGCTTAGGATCTAATCCAGCAACTATTGGAGATTCCTTTTCAATTATCTTATCTATTAACTTATCAATCAAGTTAATACCTCCTTGTCGTATACAACTTTTCCACCTACAATGGTATATATTACTTTCCCTTTTAGCTTTTTTCCATGGAAGGGAGTGTTTTTGCCTTTGGAATAGAATTTATCCCTATTTACTATATACTCCCTCTTAGTATCAACTATGGTTATATCAGCCGGAAGACCTATATCCAGCACACCGCCAGGAATACCTAGTATTTGGGCTGGAGTGGTACTTAGCTTTGCAACTAACTCTTCAAGGGATAGTAGCCCAGTGTCAACTAAATGAGTATAGGATAGGGAAAAGGCTGTTTCAAAACCAGATATTCCATTGGCTGCTAAGTTAAATTCGACTTCCTTTTCATCTATATGATGAGGGGCATGATCAGTAGCTATTATGTCAATGGTCCCGTCTCTTAGACCTTCCTTTATGGCTTCCACATCACGCTGAGTCCTTAGGGGTGGATTAACCTTTGCGTTGGTATCATAGTTCTCAACCCACTCATCTGTAGCTGAAAAATAGTGAGGTGCTGTTTCACATGTTACAGGAATCCCTCTAGATTTTGCATGGCGAATAATATCAACCGCTCCCGCTGTACTTACATGGGCTATATGAATTGGAGCTCCCGTTATCTCAGATAGGATTACATCTCTAGCTACCATGACTTCTTCAGCAGCTCGAGTGATACCTTTCAATCCTAAAATGGTAGAAACATACCCCTCATTCATTACTCCATCTGCCACTAGGGACTTATCTTCACAATGAGAAATAATCAGCAAGCCAAACTGCTTTGCATATTCCAGAGCCAGCCTCATAACATTAGCATCGGAAACAGGATCACCGTCATCGGATAAGGCAACAGCTCCTGCCTTTTTCATTTCACCCATTTCAGTTATATGTTTCCCTTTTCTTCCCTGTGTAATGGCAGCTATGGGATACACTCGCACTTTGCCTTCTGAAGCAGACTTTAGCTTTATATATTGAACCATGGCAGCATTGTCTATGGCAGGTTCAGTATTTGGCATACAGGCAACACTAGTAAAGCCTCCCGCGGCTGCACTTCTAGTACCTGAGACAATATCCTCCTTATACTCAAATCCAGGCTCCCTAAGATGACAGTGTGCGTCAATAAGTCCAGGTATAACCCACATATCAGTTGCATCAATCACCCTATGGACTTTTTTAGATAAATTAGTACCTATTTCCACTATTCTATCCTTTTCAATTAATATATCCTTTCCTAAAAAAACTCCACCCTTGCCATTAATTATATTTCCATTGCTAATACAAAGAAGCATCATGCTGCCCCCTTTGACGAGTTATGAGATAAAGCAATGCCATACGAACTGCCACTCCATTGGTTACCTGCTCTTGTATCTGAGAGTGGATACCATCAGCTACATCCGATGTAATTTCAACACCTCTATTAATAGGACCCGGATGCAAAAGCAATACATCTTTCTTGGCCAGTTTTAACCTTTCCATATTTAGACCGTAAATCTGGGAGTACTCTCTAAGGGAGGGTAATAGTCCCTTTTGCTGCCGTTCTTTTTGTAGCCTCAATACCATTACCACATCCGCTCCATCTACGGCTTCCTCAACGCTTTGGTATACTTTTGTTCCTGTTTTATCTAATTCAATAGGCAATAAGGTAGAAGGTCCAGCCACCGCAACCTTAGCTCCCATCTTACTCAGGCCCCAAATATTACTGCGTGCCACTCTACTATGGTATATATCTCCGATAATAGCTACCTTTAGTCCTTCTATAGTATCCTTGGTCTCTCTAATGGTGAATAAATCCAATAAAGCTTGAGTAGGATGCTCGTTCATGCCATCACCAGCATTTATAATAGATGTATTTACATGCCTGGCCGCTATGTGGGCTGCTCCAGACATAGGATGGCGGATTACTATAACATCAGCGCCCATCCTTTCGATAGTTCTACATGTATCTATTAGACTTTCTCCTTTGGCAACGCTACTTGAAGAAGCTGAAATATTGGCTGAACTAGCACTCATGTATTTGCTAGCCAGCTCAAAGGAAAGCCTAGTTCTAGTACTATTTTCATAGAAAAGGTTTACTATGGACTTGCCTTGAAGATGGGGAGTCTTTTTATTATTCTGCTTTAATATATGTTTCATTGTTTCTGCAGTGTCTAAGATTTTAACAATCTCTTCTTGGGTCATATCCCGCAAACCTAAAATATCCTTTCTCTTTAAAGCCATATTTTCACCGCTTCCCTTTACTTTCCTGTAAAGATATTTTTAAAAAAGAGTAATAAGCAATTGCTTACTACTCTTTCATATTAAATATTTTCAGGTAATATTTTGTTTAAAATTACTCCAATTAATGCTGCAAGGCTCATACCAGATAGGGTAACTCCTGGGATAAAGGCAAATTCTGCACCGCTTAATCCCATAACCAGCATCAATGAGATAATTATAAGGTTTCGGCTGTTAGTAAAGTCAATCTTAGCATCAGCTAATGTTCTCAAACCTATACTAGCAATCATTCCGAATAGCAGTATGCTGACGCCGCCCATTACTGGAGCGGGAATGGATTGCAAAATAGCTCCTATTTTACCACATAAGCTTAGAATAACAGCAAATATAGCTGCAAGCCTTGGTATAAAGGGATTATATACTTTAGTAACAGCTAATACTCCCGTGTTTTCGCTATAGGTAGTATTTGCAGGACCGCCCAAAAGACCTGCAAAAGCAGTTGCTATACCATCTCCAATTAAAGTCCTGTGAAGACCAGGATCCTTAAAGAAATCCTTGCCCACCACCGCTCCATTGGTGGTTATATCCCCGATATGCTCCATAAAGGTGACAATGGCTATGGGTGCTATGAGTGAGATGGCTTTTATATCAAACTTAGGCAGCTGAAAGTCTGGTATTGCAAAGAAGGGTGCCTCTTTTATGATAGAAAAATCTACAAAACCAAAGAGCATTGATACTATATAACCTACAATAATTCCAAGTAGTACTGGCACCAGCCTAAAAAAGCCTTTTACAAATATGGATACTATAACCATGGTAACAACTACTGCAAAAGCTATAATCCAACGTTCACCCAGGGTACCAATATCAGCATTTACTATGTTACCAGATATTACACCAGGGCTGAGGGTTAAACCAATAATGGCAATCATAGGACCTGTAACTAAGGGTGGGAAAAAACTACGGATTCTATCAACACCAAATATCATTACTAAAATGGCCAATACCACATATAATAATCCTGCTACTATAATACCTCCGCTTGCGTATGCAATTCCTTGATTTTCAACTACGGTTTGAATAGCAGCAATAAAAGCAAAGCTGGAACCAAGAAATGCAGGTACTTTTCCTTTAGTGATTAAATGGAAAATTAGAGTACCAACTCCGGCAGTAAACAGAGCCACTGCAGGATCCAAACCTGTCAAGGCAGGTACCAACACTGTAGCTCCAAACATAGCAAAAACATGCTGAATTGCTAAGAGTATTATTTTCCATGGACTAAGTTTTGTTTCTTGAAGATTTTGTTGCATTATAAATCCTCCTTTGTTAAGTAAACATAAAAATATTATTAATCTATAGGCAAAAAAAATGCCTTGATTTAAGCTATCAAGGCACAATACAACAAAATCTTGCTGTATTATCCCTTGACAGCCTCACTGGACTGACTTAAAGGGTTACTTCAGCAATGGTTACTTTATTAACTTTGTCTACTTCCATCACTTGCACATTGACAACCTCACTACGGGAGGTAGGAAGATTTTTACCTACGTAATCCGCCCGAATGGGAAGCTCTCGATGTCCTCTATCTACCAGTACGGCGAATTGAATTGCCTTAGGTCTTCCTAGGTCAATCAGAGCATCCATGGCCGCTCTGGCGGTTCTCCCAGTATAAAGTACATCATCAACCATTACTACTATCTTTCCATTTATATCGAAAGGTATGTCAGTACTGTTAATGACAGGATGTTCCGCCAAGGTTGAGAGGTCATCTCTATAGAGAGTAATGTCTAGAATGCCCACTGGAACTTCAACGCCTTCATATTTCTTTATATTATTGGCTAGCCTATTAGCTAGGGGTACACCCCTTCGCTGAATACCAATTAAAACTACATCTTTGACACCTTTATTTTTCTCTATTATTTCATGGGCTATTCTAGTTAATGCTCTATTTATGGCGGCCTCATCCATAATTTGAGCCTTTTCTTTCACTAATATCACCCCATTAAAAAAACCTTGCCAACGGCAAGGTTATACAAAGGCATAGTAATGGATATGAGTATAGAAATACCCAATACGTCCGTATTTTTAACCTTGCCGGACTCACAGGACCAGCTTAAAGGTTGTTTAAATTTTTTATGATTATATCATAAACCTTTTAATCTGTCCATAGTAAATTAACTATTTTTTGATATATTTCGAAGCTTTTTTAGTAACTCCTCAAAATATGGAGGGAGAGGAGTGTTAAATTCCATATATTCTCCTGTAGTAGGATGTACAAAACCTAGCATTTTCGCATGGAGTGCCTGGCCTTTTAAGTTAAATTTCTGTTTTTTGGAGCCATATACTGTATCCCCCACAATAGGATGTTTAATATGAGACATATGTACCCGAATCTGATGGGTTCTACCTGTCTCTAGCCTCGCTTCAACCAATGTATACTCTCCGAATCTCTCCAAAACGCGAAAATGGGTAACTGCCTTTCTGCTTCCCGGTCCTGGTATAACGGCCATCTTCTTTCTATGAACAGGATGCCGCTTGATGGGAGCATCAATAGTACCTTCATCTTCAGCTATATTATTCTCAACAACAGCCCAGTAAACTCTTTTTATGGTTCTTTCTGCAAGTTGGTTAGCTAGATGATGGTGGGCCCTATCGTTTTTGGCTATAACCAATAGGCCTGATGTATCCTTGTCAATTCGATGAACTATTCCAGGACGTATTTTCCCGTTAATGCCGGAAAGTTGATCACAATGATATAGTAGAGCATTTACCAGTGTTCCTGAATAGTTTCCAGGTGCCGGATGAACCACCATACCCTGAGGTTTATTGATAACTGCGATATCATCGTCTTGGTATACTATATCCAGTTCAATATTTTCCGGCTCCAAGGATATTTTTTTAGGAGGCGGAATCAAAACATGGACCTCCTGACCTGTTTTAAGCCTATAGTTAGGCTTAATATTTTGACCGTCTACCTTGACCTGGTCATTTTTTATAACTTCTTGTAAAAAAGAACGTGATAGGTCTGGCAATTTATCAGCCAAGAATTTATCCAGACGCTGTCCGTGATAGGACTCTTCTACTTGAAAAAGATGTCTTTTAGCCATTGATTTATCCACTTATACTACTTCCCTTTCCACCTTATCTGCAATAAAAAGAATATAGTAAGCTAAAAGTATTGTTCCCATAACTACAAAACAATCTGCTACGTTAAAAACAGGAAAATCAATCAATGTAAAATGGAGCATATCCACCACATGCCCAAATCTAATTCTATCAATGAAGTTACCTATAGCGCCTCCCAATATCATAGATAAGCTAATCCTTAAAATCAAGCTAGTATTAGATTGAGTAACAAGAAAGTAAATCACAGCTATACAGACAACTGTAGTTGTTATAATAAAAAACCATCTCTGGTTTTGTAAGATTCCAAAGGCTGCGCCTTTGTTTTCAACATATGTAAGACTAAAAACACCTCTAACTATCTCTATGGTGCCAATATCCTTTAGCCGGGTCACTGCTAAATACTTGGTCAACTGGTCTGCAACTATTATAGCTAATATTATTAGAACTTCCATCATTCATATCACCCTATCTTAGTTTTTCTATCCCATTATAGCATATAGGCTTTAGACTTAAAAGAAGGAGCTGGATAATTATCCAGCTCCTTTTGTTCACCATCCCTTATTTCTTAAACCCTATTAATTCTAATCCCTATTTTTATCTTCTATGTCCTCATCTGATATCTGTTCTCTATAATCCTGATTATCTATTGCCTCAACCGCCTCAACAAATCCTATATCTTCTTGACTATCATAGTAGGCATTATTATAATCTATAGGCTGATTGGTGCTAATATCTTGAGGACCACTTGAGCTTCCGTATTGTTGAACATCCTGCCAGGCATCTTCTCCATCATAGACAACATTATCCTCGCCATCCAAAAAAGTTCTTCCAAAGGGATAAGAAAGAACTTCTTCTTCCACAGGTCGATCCCCATCCCATTTATGTGGAGCAAACTCCTGACTCTCCTGACAGTCTATGCATAGCTTGGCAGTTGGATGTGCATCTAGCCTATCGTAACCAATTTCTTGCCCACAATAGTCACATATTCCATAGCTGCCATCTTCGATCTTCTTTAGTGAATCTTCTATATCTGCTAAATACTTAGCACTATGTTTTTCCAATGAAAAACTTTTTTCCTGTTCAAAAACCTCACTAGCACTATCCGCAGGATGATTGTCATAGGAAGATAGTTCACTGAGCTCTTCCTTTAAATTGGAATCTCCAACAAAATTTTTATTTGCTTCTAATGTCTCTTGTGCAGCTTGCTTTTCTGATAAAAGTTTTTGCTTAAAATAATTTAGCTCGTGTTCCTTCATATGGAATACTCCTTTACTTATACTTAATATGAGTATTCCCACTTATATAAATAATAATTAACCTCTTTTGTGCTAGTTTAGTAACTATGACCATATGGATATAACAGTTATAAATATTTATCTTTAGCCTTTAGGCAAACTTTCCTTGTCCAAATCCTCATATGTTGGAATCTCCTGCTCTAGGATTTCTAGCTGAGTTTCCAATAAATTTTTAAAACGTGATCTAAAAACCTGCATCTGCTTTCTATATTCATCAAACTCTTTTTTTATTTCTATAACCTTGTTATTAGCCTCTTGGATTATATCTCTTGCTTTTTGCTCTGCTTCTTCAATAATTAAATCAGATTTCTTTTGAGCGGATTGGGCTAATTCATCAGCTGTTTTTTGAGCTGTTACTAAAGTTTCTTTTAAGGTATTCTCCATTGTTTTATAGTTGTTTAATTGATCTACTAACATGGCCAAACGATCTTTTAGATCGATATTCTCTTTATATAGTCTTTCAAACTCCTCTACTATTTCATCTAGAAACTGATCAACCTCATCCTCATCATAACCTCTAAAAGATCTTGTAAATTCCTTATTATGTATATCCATAGGGGTTAATGCCATCTTCAATTCCTCCTCTATAACAAAAAATTAATCATATAAATCTATGGATAATTACAGCGACACGTTGTTTCTTAGTCAACCCTGATACTTTAAAAATTCTGATCCTGCCTGCCCCTCTTAGGGTAATAATATCTCCCTCTTTTACTTGAAAATCGGGCTTGGTTATTTGTTCCCAATTTACAAATAACTTGCCTTCTCGGATAAAGGGAAGTATTTTATTTCTAGAATATCCAAAACCGGAACTAGCTAGACAATCAAGGCGCATAGAAGGTACCGTAGTATTTATCTCCTTAAATTTAGGCTCAGGTATATCCAATTGAGCTAAGTCTACATGGGATACTTTTACTTTTGCCCTGCCTACCTTTGCTAGATTTGTTAAAATAAAATCTGAAATATCCTTCATTACTATTACATAGGCAATATTTCCCTTTACAATGATATCACCTATTGCATGGCGCTCTATGCCTAGTCCTAAAATAGAGCCCAATATATCCCTATGACTCACACTAAAGTATCTTTCATTCCATTCAATGGATATGGCACAATAGGGAAATAGCTCATCATCAAACTCCATCCAATCTGGATATATAGCAAAAATATTCCGTTCCGCTGAAGGATATCCACCAGATTTTTTATGGGAAATCTCTCTAATACTAGTAAGGTACCTCTCAACATGAACTTGAGTTACAGGATCTAAAAACCATGTTGTATTCCAATCTTGGTTTCTAATAACCCATCTAACTAAATCCTCTACTTTGGCTATTATTAATTTAATGTCCTGATTTTCCATAGACTATAGCAGTCCCCTTAGCAAAGATGCTATTATAGATAATGCCAAATATGCAAAAAGAGGAGAAAAATCAATGGGTATACCAGATGTATTCAATCTCCTGCTAATATTTCGGAAAGGCGCCACTATGGGTTCTATAAAACGGCTTAAAAAGACCCTAATGGGATGCATTGGATCCAATACCCAAGAAAGCAGAGAATTAATAATAATAGCCCATGATAGGATATTAATAAACCAAATGATGCTAACTATTAGTTGTCTAAGCAAAAGACTGCGTCCAAACAAATTTTTACCTCCTACTCTTCATCGGTCATTTTACTAGCCAGGGTAAAAAAACTCTTTCCTTTTAGTTCTTCTGGTATATTTCCCACAATATCAACGTTGCTAGGAGCCAAAACGAAGATTCCCCTTGAAACTTTCTGTATAGTTCCGTCCAATGAATAGACAGCACCACTAATAAAGTCTAAAACTCTTTGAGCTAGATCTGCATCCAATGCATCTAGATTTACAACAATAGGTTTCCGATTTTTCAAATTGTCAATAATTTCTTGAGTATCATCAAAGGAAAGGGGTTGATAAACCACTACTTTTACATAAGAAGTTGTATGTATATTGACTACTTTTCCTTTTCTGCCCTTGGATTGGAATTTGGGCTCTATCAGGTCATCATGACTTTTGCTTTGGGTATCTTCTACTTCAGTCTCTTCAACGTCCTCAAGTATAGTTTCCTCCAGGCCAATAATGTTTAAGATTTTATTGAAAATAGACATAATTTATCCTCCTCTTTTTATTCACTATTTTTTTAGGATTACTTGTCCACAAAAATCCCCCTACCAATTCTT
>CALKWV010000040.1 GCA_938003915.1 uncultured Bacillota bacterium
TCTACAGTTACAAAGAACATGTCATACCCCCTTGAAGAATATATCCATTTTCCGTCTTCTACAGCAGACGGCTCTCCATACAGTTTTTGCAAGGTATCTTCCGTGTCTCCCGTCTTCAAACCTCTGGGAGTAATATAATCTGACGATTTTACGCTTATTGAATATACTTTACCGTTCAATAGGTTTATAACAGTACCATCTTTGTAAGTTTGTATCTCTGTTTCCATATCATACTCTTCCTTGATAGTAGAATCCACCAGCTCTGACTTCATAACCTTTGCCACTTCATCTTTAGTCATATCAACTTTCAGTTCTCCTAATTGCATATCTTCAGTGACATCCAGCTCTTTTACTTCTTTTCCAGCATCAACATATATGCTGTCAGTAACATCATCATTGACTATCTCACCATCTTCCACAGCCTTAGCAAGGTTATCTGTTTCATCTTTCCCTTGGTTATCATCAAGTTGACCCTCAGAAACTTTCTCAGGGTCGATTAGCGGTACTGGGCTTTCATCCTGACTTTTAACAGGTGAACAAGAACTAAGCAACAAAGCTGCTATTAGTAGTATTGCTACTAGAAAGATGTTGACAAAACTTATACTTTTTCTCCAGCGGTGTCTACGCATTTCTAAACCTCCTCGATATTTTAGCTTCTATATTGTATACCCCTCTAATAACAAAAAAGTTTTCTATCAGAGCTTATCTCTTGTTTATCTCACACATTTATTAACTTATTTTAGAGTAGTATGCATAGCCACTAAATTGATATTTTACTACGGGGTTGTTTTATTAATCCTTAACTGCTGGCATACTTTCTATCATGCCATAGCTGAGGCTATTCTTATAAACAGAACGGGAGTATCATTTTATTTCTTATTTTTAGATGACATTATAACATATAAAAAAGACAAAATTCCATTTAAAGATACTTAAAAATCAAGTATTATATTGTACAAGGAGGTTGATAATATGGTCAAAATAACATTTATGGGCGCTGGCAGTACAGTTTTTGCAAAAAATGTGCTGGGAGATTGTCTATGTGTTGATTCATTAAAAGACTGCGAAATACGTCTTTATGACATTGACCCAGAGCGTTTGAAAGAATCCGAATTAATGCTCCGAGCTATAAATCGGAATATAAACAATGATCGTGCAACTATAAAAACCTACCTAGGAGAAGAGCAGCGAAAAGATGCCCTTAGAGATGCAGATTTTGTTGTAAATGCTATTCAGGTAGGCGGATACGATCCTTGTACAATCATCGATTTTGAAATCCCTAAAAAATATGGACTTAGGCAAACAATTGGCGATACTCTGGGTATTGGCGGTATAATGAGGGCCCTTAGAACCATTCCTGTTTTAGAGGATTTTGCTCGTGATATGGAAGAAGTTTGCCCAGATGCCTATTTTTTAAATTATACAAATCCAATGTCTATTTTAACGGGATTTATGCTTAGATATACCCCTATAAAAACAGTTGGTCTATGCCACAGCGTACAGGTTTGTTCCAGCGGCCTTCTAAAATCACTGGGAATGGAAGATAAGCTTGAGGGACGTAGAGAGCTAATAGCTGGAATTAATCACATGGCATGGCTTCTTGAAATCTACGATAAAGATGGTAATGATTTATATCCCGAAATTAGAAGGAGAGCAATAGAAAAGAACGAAAAAGAAAAACACAACGATATGGTAAGATTTGAATACATAAAGAGGCTTGGCTATTATTGTACAGAGTCCAGTGAACATAACGCTGAATATAATCCTTTCTTTATTAAGAGCAAATATCCAGAACTAATTGAAAGATTCAATATTCCTTTGGATGAATATCCAAGACGTTGTATTGCGCAAATAAAAGGTTGGGAAAAACTAAGAGATAAACTTGTTGAAAACCCAACTTTGACCCACGAGCGTACAGCTGAGTATGCATCTTACATAATAGATGCTATAGTAACAAATAAACCATATAAAATAGGCGGTAATGTTCTCAACACTGGCGGATTAATAGAAAACCTGCCAGAAGAGGCCTGCGTTGAGGTTCCATGCATGGTCGACGGTATGGGTATTCATCCCTGCTATGTAGGTAGATTACCAGTACAATTGGCTGCAATGAATATGACAAACATAAATGTACATTTGATTACTATCGAAGCCGCCGTAACACGAAAGAAAGAACACATTTATCATGCTGCTATGCTCGATCCCCATACTGGTTCGGAGTTAAGCATTGACGAAATTGTCAATATGGTAGACGATTTAATTGAAGCCCATGGTTCTTGGCTTCCTGAATTCAAATAATTTGATAATTAACACCAAGCATATCTACTGCTACAAAAAACCGCTTACGGAGTTGTCCGTGAGCGGTTTTTTGCTCAACGCCTTTACAAGAATTGCTATATTTTTACTTTGATATTTATCAGAATAAGCTTGGTAAAAAAGCTGCAATTACAGCTAGAATAATTGATGGAAGCATATTAGCCACCCTAATTTTTTTATTCCAAACAAGATTTGTACCAACGCAAAAAATAAGAATGGAACCAATAAGTGAAAGATATTTAATAGCTAAATCTGTCATTATGGGTTTCAATAATGACGCAAGGACTGTTGTCAGCCCTTGAAATATTAAAACTGGAATGGCAGATAAGATGCAGCCTTTTCCTAAGGAACAAGTCATTATCATTATGATAATAAGATCCAATATTGCTTTGGTTGCAAGTATCGACCAGTTACCGCTGATTCCATCCTGAATGGCACCAACAATTGCCATAGCACCGATACAAACTGTCAATGAGGATGTTACAAAAGCATTGACAAACTTACTATCTTTGGAACTTCCAGTTTTATGCTTTAGCCATTCACCGAATTTTTCAAAAAAGCATTCAATATCAATGATTTCACCTATCAGTGTACCAAATGCAAGACATAGAGTTACTAACATTGCCTGACTGCTGGTGATAACTCCATCTTTAACGGAAAGCATTCCTTCCATAGCACCAGCAATTCCAATAAACAGAACACTAACCCCACAAACCATATTCAAAGCTTCCTGATACCGATTTTTTAATAGTTTGCCAAAAAACATTCCCGAAAAACCACCAATGACTATGCCTATCGTGTTAATTAAGGTTCCTAATCCGATCATTTGTCACCTCATAAAATTAAAGAAGAAGATTCTACTTGATTTATCTAATCTTTAAATCAAAGCCCTGCTTACGAATAACATTAAGTATTTCCTGTCGTTTAGGAATACGTTGGTTCAATCTAGTAACCACCTGATTACTGAAACTATCAGCCCGTTTACCAGGCTCTCTAAGATCATAGTAAGTACGCATTTCTTTATCGTATTCTTCCACTTGATCTAGGTAGCTTTCAAAAACTTTATAGGTGTTTTCAAAAAACCTAAGCTTCATTTCCATTCTCGGTTTTATCTGAGGATTTTGATTAGGATATCCCAGACCAAGACCTATAACCGGAAAGGTTAATTTAGGAAGTTTTAGAAGTTCACATATTCTCTCTGAATCATTGAGAATACTTCCTAAATAAACTGTTCCTAAACCCATGGATTCCGCAGCAATTACAATATTTTGAGCCATAATACATGCATCGGTAAATGCTGCAAAAAAACGATCCATATCTCCTGCAGTTTCCACAAAACAATTCTTTTCTTTTGCTATTTGATTGTTCCTATATTGATCTACAATAAAAATGAGAAGTTCAGTAACTCTTGCTACATACTCCTGATTACAAATCTCTGCAATCTTTTTTTTCATATCGGGATTTGTAACACGAATAATGGAACTCGCTTGCATACCAGTAGATGTAGCAGTACGTCTTGCAACTTCTAATAATTGCTCAAAGATCTGGTGAGGTATCTTCTGATCTTTAAATTCTCGAATTGTACGATGTTCAAGTTGTGTTCGTATCGTCTCATTCATATTAACATCACAACCCTTCTCACTTTTTGACTCACAATACCTTTAATGTATAATAGTCATTATAACCAAAATCCAATACTCATGACAACTATGCTTAGGTCAAAGAATCATGTCTATTTCTTGAAGTAAGCTGCTAGAATTAAAGAATTATATAAATACATTATAGTGATATATAATCCTGTAACTTAGCATACCATCACCTCCTTTGAAAATAACTGTTTAGGTTGCTACTAGCAACATTCTTGAAGACAATATACAAAATTAACATAATTATATACAATTGAATAAATAGTATTGAATTATGTTAAACCACTGTGATATAATATTGTCAAGAGTAGTATACTAATACATATTTTAACAATACTTACTCCTCACAAATACCACTTTTCTCAATAAAATTGAGAATTAGATGCAGTATCTAAAGTATATAGAATGTGACAGCTATGTAAAAGAACTTGCTATATTAGCCAATAACCAAACACCAATGTTCGATACTTCCCTGATTATTCTTAGTTGATAGTTGAATTACACTATTAAATATCATTTAAGTTTAAGTAAAAATATAAAAAACTTATTTTAGCGTGTAAAAGCGCTTCTAAAATACATATGACACGAGGAGGTACTATCATGAAATACTATGTAGATGTAAATGCTGTTAAAGACGGCGACGGTTCCAAGGAAAGACCATTTAAGCGTATTAGCGATGCTGCGAAAATAGCTCTCCCTGGTGATGAGATATTGGTAGCCCCAGGAATTTATCGAGAATATGTAGATCCAGTTAATTCCGGTACTGAAGATGCCCGTATCACTTATATTAGTACTACTCCCCTTGGTGCTGTGATTACTGGTGCAGAACAGGTAAAAACTTGGGAGCATTACGAAGGTAATGTCTGGGTATGCCGTATCCCAAATAGCTTTTTTGGCGATTACAACCCTTACACAACTCTAGTATATGGTGATTGGTATTTTGCTGAGCCAATTAGGCACACCGGATGTGTTTATTTAAATGACAAGGCCATGTATGAAGCCAAAACTTTAGAAGAATGTATCAAAGGCGAAGTTTATGAATGCAGCTGGGAACCGGAACAATCTATTTATAAGTGGTATACCGAACAGGATCCAGACAATGATGAAACAATCATTTATGCTAATTTCCAGGGGTTAAATCCAAATGAAGAAAATGTAGAAATTAATGTGCGCCGCAGATGCTTTATGCCATCTAAAACAGGTGTCAATTATATTACAGTTAGAGGATTCAAAATCGATAAAGCTGCTACAACCTGGGCACCTCCTGCAGCTTTTCAGGATGGTGCGATAGGTCCTCACTGGAGCAAAGGCTGGATCATAGAAGATTGCGAAATTTCAAACAGCAAGTGCGCTGGTATCTCCTTGGGCAAATATTATGACCCTGACAATGAGCATTATTTCACAAATAAGCACGTAAAGAGCCCAACTCAGATGGAACGCGATGCCATTTGCCGCGGTCAATATCATGGTTGGCTAAAAGAAAATATCGGCAGTCATATAGTTCGCCGCTGCAATATCCACCATTGTGAACAGGGTGGTATCATTGGCCGAATGGGTGCCGTGTTTAGTATCATTGAGGACAACCATATCCACCACATAAATAATATGCAGGAACTTGGCGGAGCAGAAGTTGCTGGAATAAAATTGCATGCTGCTATTGATGTAATTATTCGTCGTAACCATATCCACCATTGTACTATGGGAATATGGTGCGACTGGCAAGCCCAGGGTACACGCATTACTCAAAATCTACTTCATGATAACCAGAGACCACCATATGCCAAGATACTTAAAGGCGGCATGAATTCTCAGGATATATTTGTAGAAGTCAGCCATGGACCAACTCTGATTGATAACAATATCCTGCTCTCAGATGTCAGCCTCCGCTGCGCGACACAAGGTGTGGCTTTGGTGCACAATCTCATCTGTGGTTCATTTACATCCGTTGGCGGTGGAACCTCTTGGCGTTACACACCATACCACATACCACACCGTACCGAAGTAATGGGCTGGATGACCATCCTTCACGGCGACAACCGCTTCTACAACAATATATTTATTCAGAAGTGGCCGTCTGAAGATTATGTGATCCCTAATGATCATGATCCAGAAAAGACTTACCGTGAAAACAGAGAAGTGGGTACTCACGTTTTCGATGAATATCCAACTTATGATGAATGGATTTCACAGTTTGATTTTTCCAAGTATCCAAATATGGTAGCTTTAGAGCCTGTTCATTTTGGTCATTTGCCAATCTGGAGCGAAGGAAATGTATATCTAAACGGTGCCAAACCATGGAAAAAAGAAGAAAAATACTTATCGGTTGAAAAAGCTGATCAGGAGCTTAAGGTTGAATTAGTGGAAAAAGATGGTCAATATTATCTAAAAACAAATATATATGACTATATTAAAGACTTCAACGCTCGGATGATCAATACCCAAGTATTGGGTAAAGCATTCGAACCGGAACAACCCTTTGAAAATCCAGATGGAACACCAATACGCTTTGATACTGACTACTTTGGTAATCATCGCGGTGTTGAAGTTCTTCCAGGACCATTTGCAGAACCTATTGACGAGATTAAACTATAATTATAAATTTAAGCATTATAAGTGAAGGACGTCTCATCTCTGGTATTTTAGTAGAAAAGACTACTATTGTTTATGCCAGAGAGAGACGTCCTTTTTTCATGGACTTAATAAATTCACGTACATAATAGGTCTCATCCCCTACCCTACTTATGAATATTCTTATCAATTGACTTGTGAGTTACTGGCTCAACCTTCTATTTGTTAGATGCTACTTTTTTTAAAACATCATTCATTTGTGTATGAATTATCCTTGTACGGATACGTTGATCAGTTCTCACATCTATTGAAACTGGTTGAACCGGCTCCCCAACATGTACTACCATAGTAGGTTTCCTTCTATATAATTTGGCAATACCTTTTGGTTGTTTGAATGCTATAGTTATAGGAATAATAGGTACACGGGCTTGTGCCGCAAGATAAAATGCACCCCTTTTAAAATTACGCAAATCAGTATTGTATGGTTTAAGCTCTCCTTCAGGGAAAAAATGTACAACTCTCCCTTTCATAAGGAGATATTCCATCTCAGCTAAAAATTGTTTAAGTTCGCTTATATTCCCCGGAATGGCAATGCCTCCCAGCAGTTTAACAAGATTCCCAAGCCAAAAAGTCTCTGTATTTTTCTCCAATGTAGGAAATATCAGCTTACGAGGGAATAATGCAATTCCTACAAGGGCACTGTCAAGCAGATGAACATGATTGCATACTGTTATTGCACCATCAAGATTGCGTAATCGTTTCTTACCTACAACCCTAACACCTAATACAATACGAGTCCATAAAAATATAAGAGGAATGGCAATAAGATAATAAAATATAAATGAGAACAAACGATATGTGCCCTTCCAAATATAGGATTGTGAAGATTTTTCTTCTTTAGTGGCTAGTTTATATACTTTTTCTATCTCCCTAATGCTGTTTTTTAGAGAATAGTTTTTTGCATACTCGGCATATATATTGCCAACTTCAGTTAAACTTTCTGAATTCTCAATCCATGCATCTATTCTCTCTGCCAAATGTGAAGCATCACCCGCCCTGAACAGGTTCATGGGACCTAGCGCAAACTGTTTTGTCGCACTTAGCTTACTATCTGAAATAACCGGGACCAGTCCGCATGAAAATGCCTCTATGCAAGATATGCCTTCTATTTCGATATCCGAGGTATGCACATATAAGTCACAGCTTCGTATCAGCTCAATCAATTCCTCTTTATTATAATAACCGAATATGGGAGGGTTTGTAAGTCTTTCACCCATTCGACGCAGTTTCCCTTCTTTAGGACCCTGACCTGCAAAATAGAGTTGAATCCGTTTCTCATAAGAAGATTTTTCAACTGCTTTAATCAAAACATCTTGCTTTTTTTCCGGGGATAACCTTCCTATCATCAGTATTTTAAATAAATTATTTTTATCTTTATTTCTGTCGGTAGCAGGCTGAAAATCCGGATCTACACCGTTGGATATAACATGTAGCTGAGCTCGATAACCATGAGAACGAAGCTGGGCTGCAATGAATTTTGAAGGACAATGAATATGTGAAAAACGGCGATAAAAAAACAGATACAACAAATAATAAACTAAATGACCTAAAAAGGGCAACCATCCAAGCCCTATGTTATAAGTTATGTTTTCCGGCTGAATGTGAAAGGCAGCTATGCATGGAACACCCAACTTTCTTGCTATCTTTTCTGCCTGAGAACCCAAAAACCAAGGCTGGTAAATATGGACTATATCCGCCCCTTTAATGGCTTTTTCTAATACAGACTTAACCGGTTTAGCAAATAAGGTATTTTGCTTATGAGCTAATCTACTGGCTATGGGTATCACCAGCTCTGGAACATAGTATAACTCATAGCCATGTTCATCATCAATACCGCTTTTATCAGGATCTCCGCAGGTTACTATACGAACTGTGTGCCCTCTTTCAACCAGAGCTTTTGAAAAACGCATAGCTGATATGGTTGTTCCATTATTGTTTATCCCAAAGGTATCATTAATTATAGTAATGATCATAATACCTTTCTCCTTACTTACTATATTTGATTCATTACTGCTAGAAAGTATCTTTAATGCTCAGCTCTTTGGAGTTATCAAGCACAATGTAAACATGTTGTAAGTCTAGAAGAAAGAAGAATAGTTAAAAAGAAATTGATAGCATATTT
>CALKWV010000041.1 GCA_938003915.1 uncultured Bacillota bacterium
AATCAGTATACAGATCTAAGTTTGGAGTTATGCTGAAATAATTTGGATCATATTTAGCAAGTATGAAAAGAAGGTAGTTATGGAATCGATTATATTGCCAAGCATAATACCTACTAGGGGAATGAAAATTGCATTCTGAAATTTTATTCTTTTTAATACTTGCATAAATAAAAGAGTCCCAGCTATGGCAAATATAAAGGATACCAGCATTTTATGCAGCGGTCTTGAACCGGCAAATACTATCAAAGATATCAATACCCCTAATTTTGCAGAATCTATGGTTGCTGCATTACTAGGGGAGACAAACTTATTTCTGCTGATAGATTGCATAATTAGTCCCGATACACTCATACCCATGCCTGCAACAATAATGCTTATTAGCCGCGGCAGTCTGCTAAGCAGCAATATACGAATTCCTTCACTTTCAAAATTTAGAATGTCCTGTATCTTTACTTCCTTAACTCCTATAAATAGAGATACTATGGATAGTAAAACTAATAGTAGAATTAAATATCTTTTTTTCATAAGCTCCTCGTATTAACCTCATTTTATTTGCATACCAATAAATTCAATGATATAATTGAGAATGATTATCACTATCAAGTAATATATCAGAGTGTTGGAGACAGTTGTATTAGGATATTTGTATTTTTATAACTATTTTTTGTAGATTAAGAGGGATGCTAAAATGTTCAACACAATTGTGAAGATAATGGAGAGATTTTTTATAATAACAAACCTACCCATTATTGCTTTTAAATCCGATGGCAGCATCATAAGTTCGTCGGGCTATACAGATAAGTATATGGAAATGCTAGATGAAAACAATATTTATGAAAGAGTGCTAAAAGAATTACAAGAAGAGGACGCAAAAAATAGAGTAACAATGCCTTGTTCATATAAGATATTTTTTACGGCTTTCTATGTGGAATCTAACGATGTATATAGAGGTCTGGTAATAATGGGGCCCCATACATGTTGTAAAAATCATCCTTTGGGTATACCCTATAAGCCAAGATGCTTGATGAACAATTTGATTTCACTTTTTAAAATAATCGAAAAGGATATAAATTATGGAAGATTTATCAAACCAGGTTACAGTTTCCATGTAAAGAGAGCTTTGGATTATATTGATTCAAGGTACAGCGATCCTATTACCCTTGAAGATGTAATAGATTATCTTAATATTAATAAATCCTACTTTTGTACCCTATTTAAGAAGGAAACTGGCAAAACCTTTACCGAATATTTAAACCTGACAAGAATTGAAAAGAGTAAAGACCTGCTCCTAGAAGAGACTTCTTCCATATTAGATATAGCCCTGGCTGTAGGATTTAGCAACCAGAATTATTTTAGTATTTTGTTTAAAAGATACACAGGCCTTACTCCCATGCAGTTTAGAAAAAATGGAGGATTGGAGAAGGTTGATGTCAAATATTAAATAGTGGGAGGGCATGGCTAATAATTATAGAGGTTTGTAATATGATAAACTAAAATGGTGTAGTAGTTATTGAATAGGTTGTAAGAATATTTTAAAACATATGGTGGAGGAAACAGCTCATGAAGTCCTTAATTATATATTACTCTGGTTATCAAGGTAATACTGAAAAAATAGCGCAGCTATTTGCTAAAGAAATAAATGGGGTCCTAATTAATCTAAAGAATATAAATGATGTTGAAAAAGGATATTTTATTTAGAAATAGAATAATTAAATAATGCAATACTCTAAAGATATTGGAGGATTACAATATGCTACAGCATAAGGGAACAGTTACACTTGAAACCCATAGATTAATACTTCGCAGATTTACCTTAGAAGATGCTGAGGATATGTTTAGTAATTGGGCAAATGATAGCGAAGTTACAAAATATTTAACTTGGTGGCCTCATGATAGCATTGATACTACGAGAGAAGTACTCTCTATATGGATAAATGAGTACTCAAACAACACTGCATATAACTGGGCAATTGAACTGAAGGAGACAGGGCAAATAATTGGTTCAATAAGTGTGGTTGATTTATGTAGCAAAGATTGTCGCTGTGAGATTGGTTATTGCATCAGCAAAGTCTATTGGAATAAAGGTATTACCACTGAAGCACTTAAGGAAGTGATCGGATTTTTATTTTCACAGGTTGGGATAAATAGGATTCAAGCAAAACATGATGTACTAAATATTGGATCAGGCAAAGTTATGCAAAAAGCAGGTATGAAGTATGAAGGAACCTTCAGACAATTTTATGTGCGCAAAGATGGATCATTTGGGGATGTTAATATGTATGCTGCCTTGCAAGAAGATTATACACTAGACAAACTAGAGAGGAAATAAAGCCAGTATTCACAAACTCATAAATTTAAATTGTATGTAGTTAAATAATTATAAATAGGAGGCTAAGATAATGGCACAAATTATTAAGACTTACAGACAATCTGTTCCGGCTATGCGTTTCATCGGAAAAAAGTATGAGGATGGAGATAGGGTTAATGGTGGATTTGGAAAGCAGTGGGGTGAATGGTTTTCCAATGGATGGTTTGAAGTCTTGGAAAAGACCTGTAATCCAAAATCAGCCTATGAGAATGGTGATGCATTCATTGGGCTCATGCGCTGGAAAGAGGGAGAGCCTTTTGAATATTGGATAGGTATGTTTTGCCCAGCCAATACACAAGTACCTGCAGGATACTCTTTTATTGATTTTGATGAATCTGACTTAGGTGTTGTATGGCTTTATGGTAAAGAGCATGAGGTTTATGGGCAGGAACATAAATGTGCTGATAGCTGTTTTAAAGAAGGATATAAAATTATTCCAGACGAGCAAGGTGCTTATTGGTTTTTTGAAAGATATGTTTGTCCTAGATTTACTACACCAGACGAGGAGGGTAATATTATCCTAGATATCTGTCATTTTATTGAAAAAGCTGAAAAATAGGATAATAAAATTTAGGTATTATTAAATATTAAAGGTCCTGAGCCATCAGAGTTCTATATATTTATGCAAAGATTATCCTGGCATATCTCTCCTATAATTGGTATTATTTTAATGTTGGGATCTATTTATTAATTCTAAAAATACCATCATAAAATTGAAGGTGGTTTAAAGGGAGAGAATTATAGGTGGATAATGTGTTAGAGAATGCTTTATCAATAATAAGAAAAGAATTTAATAAGGTCCCCATAGACAGTATCAAAATTTTGGCTAGCGGCTTTGGAAGTATTGTCATTGAAGGTAATCAAGGAATCATATTTAGGATTGCCAGAAATGTAGATATTGCAAAAAAATATGTAATGGAATGTAAGGTTTTACCTCAAATTGAGAAGTATCTTAATGTCAATATACCTAAGCCCATTTGGTATAAATTTAATAGGGCTTTACCTCCGTACGGAATTATGGCATATAGGAAGTTAGAAGGAAATCCAATTGCTTTCAGTAAAGTAAATCAAAGAAACAGAGATATACTAGCGAAAGAGGTTGCGAACTTCATAGCTTCACTTCATAAAATTCCATATTATAAACATAATTTTAGGATTATCCCCAAAATTGAGAATGACAAAAGGGTCTTAAGGGTACTTCGTAATGCTACTTCAGAATTCTTAAAAAGCAATTTGACTGACAATGAGTATAAAAAAATGGAAACCTGGTGGGAGAAAATTTTGTCTGATGAGACCTTTTACCATCATAGGTTGGCATTATGCCATGGAGATATTTGGTATGAAAACATACTTGTTGATGAAAGCTATACTCGTATAGTTGGAGTTGTTGATTTTAGTGATATGAAGATAGCCGACCCTGCTGTAGATCTAGCGCCCCAGATATACTTAGGCAGAGAATTTCATAATGCAGTATTACATGAATATATAAATGTCTTTGGACATGATAAGAGCATTAAACATAGAATAAAAAGGCACCGGGAGCTTAGGGAAGTATATGGACTTTATTATGTTATAAAGCACAATCAAGTCGAGGAATATGAAGATACTATTTCCAAGATCCGTAATAACATCATTTTAAATAATTAATTACTGGAAGATTGGATATTGCTTGATGAATGAGTATAATGACATAAGTATATGTTAATAAAATTTAGTCGTCAAAGAATGAGGAAGAGGTGATAAAATGGCAGCGCCCTATCTATTAGTTGTTACAGGAAGACCTGGCTCAGGGAAAACCACATTTTCCAAAAAACTTGGCGAGAAATTATTTCTACCGGTAATAAGCCGTGATGAGATAAAGGAAGGATATGTACATACATTTCAAAAGCCACATGTAGAATTACCCCGAGAATCAAATAGAATTGTGACTGATATATTTTTTAGAACGGTTACAGATTTAATAGACAATAATGTGTCTGTAATAGCAGAGGCTGCATTTCAACATAAAGTGTGGGTATGTCAATTGGACAAACTTAAGAAAAAATCCAGATTATTCGTTTTAATATGCAAGGTTGATGGTAAAACTGCTCTTGATAGATTTATAAAACGTGGATTGGTAAATCCAATGAGAGGATATTTTCATGGAGATAAGGGCGTTGGGATGGCAAAACAGGGAATTAAATTATCAGTAAGCAGTTATGACGAACCTAGGCTAGATGTGCCAACTTTTCATATCGATACAAGCAATGGCTATAGACCATCCATAGATGAGCTGAGAGCAAAAATTTTTGCCACAGATTTTTATTAAAGAAGATGAAACAATATAAAAGCTTTAAGTTCAAATGTAAAGTGGGTATTAAATTATAGTATAAGAATATCCTCATTTGTTAATCTGCGGATATGTATGATATCTAACAGATGTGAAGATATTTTATTTTTATCCAAACAAGCAGGATAAGAAGCAGAAGTAAAAGCATATAGAAAATAAAGTACCGAATTTTTCTCCACTTATAGTTAATAATGTAAATCATTATGTATTAAATTGTGGTATTATATTTAGCGGAAGTATTTATGAAATGGTGTTTATAATATTATTTTCTGCACAAATATTGTAACAATTAATAAGTGGAGGTTTTTATGAATATTGGTAAGATTCCTAATGATATACTAGAAAAACTGTTATATAAAAATATAGGTAAAAAACAACCTGAAATCTTGGTAGGACCAGGAATAGGTAAAGATTGTGGTGTAATTGATTTTGGAGATGATGTATGTGTAATTTCAACTGATCCAATAACCGGAGCTGTTAACAAGGTAGGCTATTTAGCTATACATATATCCTGTAATGACGTGGCTACTACTGGAACTAAACCCATTGGAGCCATGGTAACTATTATAGCTCCCGCCAATACCCAGCTTACAGAAATTCAGAGCATTATGGAAGATATCAATCGAGCAGCCAATGAGTTAGATTTGGAAATTATAGGAGGACACACGGAAGTCTCTCCTGCAGTTAATCAAGTGGTTATATCTGTCACAGCCCTAGGCAAAATTGCTAAAGAGAAATTAGTTCATCCTGGAAAGGCACAGGTTGGTGATGACATATTGGTTACCAAGACAGCAGGGCTGGAAGGAACAGCAATTATAGCTATGGATCGGGAGGATATATTAGCCAGGTATTTTAGTAGAGATTTCATAGACAGGGCAAGCAGGTTTATAGAGGAAATTAGCGTAGTAAAAGAAGGGTTAATAGCAGGAAAATTTGGTGCCCATGCCATGCATGATGCCACTGAAGGTGGAATTTTGGGTGCACTGTGGGAGATGTCCAAGGCAATGAATAAGGGATTTGAGGTAGATATAAATAAGATTCCGATAGCTAAGGAGACCAGGAAAATATGCAAAATATTTGATATCGATCCATTGCGCCTAATATCCAGCGGTTCTATGATTATTGTAACACCTGATGGAGAGCAACTATTAAAGCTGCTGTCAAATGCGGGGGTTTCTGCCACCATAATTGGCAAGGTAGTTGGTGGAACAACTCCCCTAGTAATCTATGATGGAGAAAAACATGTTTTAGAGCCACCGGAATCTGATGAATTATATAAAGCTATAAATTATAGAGAATAAGTACAATGTAGTTATCAGGGAGGCTGTGCTATGAAAATTAAGACAATGAAAAAGGAAGACAAAAAGTACATCCTACAAGCTGCTCAGCTGTTAGTGGAAGGTTTTAAAGACAATTGGCCAAATGCATGGCCGGATTTAGAGTCAGCAATAGAAGAAGTCAAAGAATGTTTAAGTGAAGATAGAATATGCCGAATTGCTATAGATGAAAATGACAATGTTATCGGTTGGATTGGCGGGATTAGTCAGTATAATGGGAATGTATGGGAGTTACATCCTATAGTAGTTGATTTTGAATATAGGAAAAAGGGAATAGGAAGGCAGCTAGTTAAGGATTTTGAAGAGCAGGTAAGAAAGAGAGGGGGTATTACTATTTATGTTGGATGTGATGATGAGAATAATATGACTTCATTATCCAATATTGACTTATATGATAATTTATTGGATAGAATTAGAGATATAAAAAATTTAAAGGGAC
>CALKWV010000042.1 GCA_938003915.1 uncultured Bacillota bacterium
CCCAATTAACTCAATTTAAACCAAAATGTACAATATTTTTATATTATTCCCCAAACATTGATTTATCTATAACATAATGCTGTCCCTTTACTATATCCATTTCCAGGCTTTTTCCCCTGTAAATAAAGGTAACCCTTCTGGTACCCTCTGCCTCTGTATAGAACTTCATCCTGTCAAGCTCTCCATTTTTGAATACAATATCAGTAACTATCCTAGCTTTAGCACACAGGCCTTTTATTCGGCCATTAGTAAACTCATCAGGTAAGGCTGGTAAAATTAATACCTTGTCGTCATAGCTTTGTAAAAATAATTCTGCTATTCCTGCGGTGGCCCCAAAGTTTCCATCAATCTGGAAAGGCGGATGGGCCCCCAAAAGATTCATATAGCTTCCACCGCCGCCTGTATAGTTGATATTATCCTCATCTACATAGCGCAGCTGGCGCTTAAGAAGATTTAAAGCATGATTCCCATCATGAAGCCTAGCCCAGGCATTAATTTTCCAGCCCAGGCTCCAGCCTGTACCCTCGTCTCCTCGCAAAAGCAGGGTTTTCTTACAGGCCTCTGCCAACTCCGGAGTATCTATTGGGTTAATCTCAAATCCAGGATGGAGGGGATAAATATGGGAAATGTGCCTGTGGTGTGGCTCAACTTCTTCAAACTCCGCTTCCCACTCCAGCAGCTGGCCTTTTGAGCCCAGCTGATATGGGAAAAGTTTTGAAAGCTTATTGCGTACCTTATGGGCCATATCTTCATCAATGTTAAGAATTTGGCAGCATTTTAAATAATTCTTAAATAGTTCTTTTATAATAGCCATAGTCATAGTGGCTGTCTTTGAAACGGCACAAACCTCTCCCTCATATAGGAATGAATTTTCTGGGGAAGTGGAGGGCGCCATCATTAGATATCCATTTTCATCTTCCACCAAGGTATCTAAATAGAACTTAACTGCATCTTTTATAATGGGATAAGCAGTTTCCTGTAAAAATTCCTTGTCCAAGCTATATTCATAATGTTCAAAGAGATGCCGGCATAGCCATCCGCCTGCCATAGGCCAAAAAGCATATACTGCAGCACCCCTTCCAAAGTTGCCTACCGGATTGGAAAGCCTCCAAATATCTGAGTTATGATGCACAGCAAAACCATAAGCATCATAATGAAGTTTTGCAGTTTTTGAACCTGTAACCCTAAGCTCCTTAATAAGTTGAAAAAGTGGTTTATGAAGCTCCGATAAATTACATATCTCGGCAGGCCAATAGTTCATCTGGGTATTGATATTTAGGGTATAATTAGAACTCCATGGCGGACGCAGATGATGATTCCAAATACCCTGTAAGTTAGCTGGCTGGGTATTTTCCCTTGAGCTGGCAATAAGCAGATAGCGGCCATATTGGAAAATTAAAGAATAAAGCCCCTTGTCATCCTGGGTTTCTTGAAATAGCTCAAGGCGCTTGTCTGTGGGAATATCATAGTACTTATCATGACCTAAGTCCAATTCAACCCGATTGTATAAAGCTTGATAATCCTCAATATGGCGGTTTTTTAATAGATGGTATGGTAGGTCCTTAATATTTAAATAATCTCTTTGCACGTCTTTGACAAAATCCTTTCCTTCTAAAAAGGGATGTTTGTCAAATCCATTAAAGCTGGTTCGAATACAAATTTTAATTATTACAGTATCAGCACATTTGACGGATATGCTTTGCCCATCAGTATGGATTCTGCCACCCTGATTCTCTACAATAACAATTTTCCTAAAGCTAATACCTTTTTTATCATCCTCTTCTTTATATACAACAGGATTTGCTGAATCAACATAATTGGGTTCTACATGAGAGGGACAAATACCGTCTACAGTGAGAATATTATCCTCAGCTCTAACCTTGTGCCTAAGCTTGCTGTCAAAAGACATGGAAAAACTAATAGCAGACGGACTACTGGCACAGAGCCTTATGACCATACATTGATCGGGATGGGATATAAAAGCTTCACGTTTATAATGTATAGAATTATGTACAAACTCAGAAGTTACAATAGCTTGGTTTAGATTTAACTCCCGCTTGTATTCTGTTACTTTCTCATTATCTATATCATGAAAATGAAGCCTTAGATCCCCCAGAGGCATATATGATTGTGTAAAGCTGCCTAGCATGTGATCTTCTACCATGGCACCTATCCTGCCATTTCCAATAGGTAAAGCCTCTACCCATTTATTTGCAGGCTGCTTGTACCAAAGTCGCATAGGTTTTGCCATTAACTCTCCTCCTTAAATAGTTAGTATCATAGCCAACAGCTAGTTGCATACCTACATCAAAATCAATTCACTTATAACCCTGCATAATTCTACTATGTTTGAACTTCCCTTAATTTCGAATCTAATTTTGCCAATACCCGAAATCCATAAAT
>CALKWV010000043.1 GCA_938003915.1 uncultured Bacillota bacterium
CTTCTTTTTCAATGGCACACATCAAGGCCTTACCAACCCCCATATTTTGCACTTCGGGTTTGACGGCAAACCTGCTTATATAGCCTACATCTCCAGGGGGGAGGATTTCACAGCGTATGGCTCCTACTATTTCTGTGCCTATCCAAGCCACTAGCACTATCTTTTTTTCCAGATCCTTTTCAATGGACTCATAGGTTTCCTTTAAGGCTTTAACCTGATCAGGCAAGCCCAGATCAAGGGCATATTTTTGAAAGGCCTCTATGGTTATTTTGTGAATGGATGGAATATCAGCCTTGGTAGCTTTTTTTATGATAACCTTCATATCTATTCTCCTTTATTTTAATCAACATATTAAAGGTTATTGCCCATAAGTAGTACCATAACGGCTTTTTGAGCATGAAGGCGATTTTCCGCCTGGTGGTATATAAAAGACTGGGGTCCGTCAATTACTTCCTCGGTTACTTCTTCACCTCTATGAGCGGGGAGGCAGTGGAGGAAGATGGCATTATCATTGGCTAGACTGAAAAGCTTGGCGTTAACCTGATAGCTAGCAAAAGCCTTAATGCGCTGCTGGGCTTCCTTTTCTTGCCCCATGCTGGCCCATACGTCGGTATAGACTATATCTGCTTCTGTAGCTGCTTCGCTGGGATCATGGGTAATACATACTTGTGAGCCAGAAGTTAAACTGTTATTTTGCGCAAGTTCAACTATTTTTTCATTAGGTTCATATCCTTCTGGGCAAGCTATGGATATATCCATGCCTACAATAGAACATCCCAGCAGTAGGGAGTGGGCTACATTATTGCCATCCCCTATATAGGCAAGCTTTAGGCCTTTGAGCTTACTCTTAACCTCATAGATGGTCATAAGGTCAGCTAGTATTTGGCAGGGATGAAATAAATCTGTTAATCCATTGATAACTGGAATGGAACCGTATTTTGCCAGATCTTCTACGTCCTCCTGGTCAAAGGTACGGATCATAATTCCATCTAGATATCTGGACAGAACTTTGGCGGTATCCTTTATGGTTTCTCCCCTCCCTAGCTGAATATCGGAAGAGTTTAGAAACAGGCCATACCCACCTAATTGATGAATTCCAATCTCAAATGATACTCGGGTTCTAGTAGAGGATTTAGCAAAGATCATACCCAATGTTTTGCCTTTAAGGAGGGGATGGG
>CALKWV010000044.1 GCA_938003915.1 uncultured Bacillota bacterium
TTATAATAGGTTTACTCTGAGTGTGCACTACCAAAAGTATCCATTTACTTTTGGCTATTTTAGTTTAACAAGGGGTGAATTATTGATGTTACATCCTGTTACATACGGAAAACGGGTCAGGATGAGTTATTCCCGCATTAACGAGGTATTAGATTTACCTGATTTAATCGAAGTACAGAAATCTTCCTATGAATGGTTTTTGAAGGAAGGATTAAGAGAAGTTTTTGATGATATTTCCCCTATCCAAGACTATACTGGGAACCTGATATTGGAGTTTGTAGATTATCACCTTAGTGATGATCCAAAATATAGCGAAGATGAAGCTAGGGAAAGAGATGCAAGTTACTCAGCACCGTTGAAGGTGAAGGTTCGTCTTATAAATAAGGAAACGGGCGAGGTAAAAGAACAGGAAGTCTTCATGGGAGATTTTCCTTTGATGACGGAAAAGGGAACCTTTATCATTAACGGAGCGGAAAGGGTTGTAGTAAGCCAGTTGGTAAGATCTCCAGGGGTTTATTTTTCAGAGGAGATCGACAAAGGAGGCAAAAGGCTTTATTCAGCATCTGTAATTCCCAATAGAGGAGCTTGGTTAGAGTACGAATCGGATTCTAATGATATAGTCTATGTTAGAATTGATAGGACTAGAAAGCTTGCCATTACCACTCTTTTAAGGGCATTAGGTTTTAATAGTAATGCAGAGATAATAGAGTTATTAGGCGAAACTGAGCAGATTTTAAAGACTTTAGAAAAGGACAACACTAATACTGAGGAAGAAGCCCTCATTGAGATATACAAGAGATTGAGGCCAGGAGAGCCTCCGACAGTCGAAAACGCAAAATCTTTATTAGGGAATTTATTTTTTGAACCTAAAAGATATGATTTAGCCAAGGTAGGAAGATATAAATTTAATAAGAAATTGGCACTTTATAACAGAATTACAGGTAGAAAAGCTGCAGAAGATATTAAGGACTTAGAAACTGGAGAATTATTCGTATCCAAAGGGGAAAAGATTACAAGGGAAAAAGCTATAGAAATCGAAAACAGTGGAATAAATCAAGTTGATATAGAATTAGATAATGGAAAAATAGTTCGTGTAGTAGGAAATCATTTCGTATCTCAAGAAGCTTTTGATCTTCCATTTTCACTAGAGGAACTAGGATTAAAGGAAAAGGTCTATTATCCTGTTATGAAAGAACTTGTAGAAACTTACGAAGATCCGGAAGAGCTGAAGGAAGCAATTAAAGAAAGAATTCGAGACATTTCCCCCAAACATATCCTAAAGGAAGACATAATCGCTAGCATTAATTATGAGTTCAATCTATTTGATGGAGTAGGTAGTACTGATGATATAGATCATTTAGGCAATAGAAGGCTGCGTTCAGTAGGTGAGCTATTACAGAATCAGTTTAGAATAGGCCTTTCCAGAATGGAACGAGTAGTAAGGGAAAGGATGACCATTCAAGATATAGATGTAGCAACCCCTCAGGCCCTAATTAATATAAGGCCAGTAGTGGCAGCCATTAAAGAGTTTTTCGGCAGCAGTCAATTATCTCAATTCATGGACCAAACTAACCCATTAGCTGAATTAACCCATAAGCGTAGGATGTCTGCTTTAGGACCGGGTGGATTAAGTAGGGATAGAGCTGGAGTAGAAGTAAGGGACGTACACCATTCTCACTATGGAAGAATGTGCCCTATAGAAACTCCAGAAGGGCCAAACATTGGACTTATAACCTCTTTAACCACCTATGCAAGTATAAATGAATATGGATTTTTAGAAGCTCCATATAGGAAGGTAGATAAGGAAAGAGGAGTAGTATTAGATGAAATAGAGTATTTAACAGCTGACATGGAGGATGAATTTATTATAGCCCAATCCAACGAGCCTTTAGATGAAGAAAGCAGGTTTGTTAATAAAAGAATAATCGCTAGGGGTAAAGATGGAGCCATAGACATATATCCAAGTAGTGAAATAGATTATATGGACGTTTCACCAAAGCAGATAGTGTCCGTAGGAACTGCCATGATTCCATTCTTAGAAAATGACGACGCTAACAGAGCCCTGATGGGTGCAAACATGCAACGACAAGCTGTACCCTTATTAAAAGCGGAAGCACCTATAGTTGGAACTGGTATAGAATATAAGGCAGCCAGGGATTCAGGAGTTGTAGTAATAGCAAAGAATTCTGGAACTGTAGTAAAAGTTAGTTCCGATGAGATATTAGTAAAAAGAGATGAAGATGGGCAAATCGATAGATATAAGCTGTTGAAATTCAAGCGTTCTAATCAGGGAACTACTATAAACCAAAGACCTATTGTTAAAAAAGGTGAAAGGGTAGAAAAGGATGAAGTTATTGCCGATGGACCAAGTACGGAGGTAGGAGAGATTGCCTTAGGTAAAAACCTATTGGTGGCCTTTATGACCTGGGAAGGTTATAATTACGAGGACGCTATCCTAATTAGTGAAGAATTGGTTATCGATGATACTTTAACATCCATCCATATAGAAGAATACGAATCGGAAGCCAGAGATACCAAACTAGGGCCAGAAGAGATTACCAGAGACATTCCAAATGTTGGAGAGGATATGCTTAAGGATTTAGATGAACAGGGAATCGTTAGAATAGGGGCTGAAGTAAAATCTGGAGATATTCTAGTTGGAAAGGTTACACCCAAGGGTGAAACTGAATTAACTGCGGAAGAAAGGCTATTAAGAGCCATATTCGGTGAAAAGGCAAGGGAGGTTAGGGATACATCCCTTAGAGTACCTCATGGTGAGTCTGGAATAGTAGTAGATGTAAAGATCTTCTCTAGAGAAAATGGTGATGAACTATCTCCAGGAGTAAATCAGATGGTAAGGGTTTATGTAGCTACTAAGAGGAAGATTTCCGTTGGAGATAAAATGTGTGGTCGCCATGGAAACAAAGGGGTAATATCCCGAATACTTCCAGTGGAGGATATGCCTTATCTGCCAGATGGAACACCTATTCAGATAGTACTCAATCCTTTAGGTGTACCATCTAGGATGAACTTAGGTCAGGTTCTTGAAGTCCACTTAGGATTGGCTGCCAAAAAATTAGGGTGGCATGTAGCTACTCCTGTATTCGATGGAGCTACTGATGATGATATAATCGAAGCACTAAAAATGGCTGGCTATCCAGAGAGTGGTAAGTTATGGCTAAGGGATGGAAGGACTGGAGAGTATTTGAACAACCCTGTTACGGTAGGTTACATGTATATGTTAAAATTACACCACTTAGTAGATGATAAGATCCATGCTAGATCTACAGGACCTTATTCCTTGGTAACCCAACAACCTCTTGGAGGTAAGGCTCAATTCGGAGGTCAAAGGTTTGGTGAGATGGAGGTCTGGGCTTTAGAGGCTTATGGTGCGGCCCATACTCTACAAGAAATACTAACGGTTAAATCGGACGATGTTGTAGGAAGGGTAAAAACCTATGAAGCCATTGTTAAAGGTGAGAATATACCTGAGCCTGGAGTTCCAGAATCCTTCAAGGTTTTAATAAAGGAACTACAGAGTTTAGCTTTGGATGTTAAGGTTTTGTCTGAAGAAGAGGACGAAATAGAAATAGAAGAATCTGTTGATGACGATATATCAGATTTAGAATTGATGGGCGACAATCTAATCAACGATAGATTTTTAAAAGAAGACGATGATGAAATAGATGAAGAATATTAGTACGACTATTACAAATATTTCATTATTACTTTACTATAGAAAGGAGAGAAAGCTCCTTGTTTGAATTAAATACCTTTGATTCAATTAAAATTGGTCTTGCTTCACCTGAAAAAATTAGACAGTGGTCTAGAGGAGAGGTAAAGAAACCGGAGACTATAAATTATAGGACCTTAAAGCCTGAAAAGGAAGGGCTATTCTGTGAGAAGATCTTCGGTCCCACTAAGGACTGGGAGTGCCACTGTGGTAAATATAAAAGGATCAGATATAAAGGCGTTGTATGCGATAGATGTGGAGTAGAAGTCACCAAATCCAAGGTTAGAAGGGAAAGGATGGGGCATATTGAATTAGCTGCCCCTGTATCCCATATTTGGTATTTTAAGGGTATTCCAAGTAGAATGGGACTCATTTTAGACATGTCTCCTAGAGCCCTGGAAAGGGTATTATATTTTGCAGCCTATATAGTCATAGATGGAGGAGATACTCCCTTATATGAAAAACAGCTGCTGACAGAGGCGGAATATAGGGAAGCCTTAGAGAAATATGGCAATGGCTTTAAGGCTATGATGGGAGCAGAAGCCATAAAAGAGTTGCTTTCAAAAATAGATCTAGACCAAGAGGCAAAGGATTTAAGGCTTCAATTAAAATCTGCAACGGGGCAAAAGAGAATAAGGATAATAAGAAGGCTAGAAGTGGTTGAAGCCTTTAGAAAGTCTGGTAATAGGCCGGAGTGGATGATATTGGATGTAATACCGGTTATTCCGCCAGATTTAAGGCCTATGGTCCAGTTGGATGGGGGAAGATTTGCTACCTCAGACTTAAACGACCTCTATAGAAGGGTTATAAATAGAAATAATCGTTTGAAAAGATTACTAGACCTAGGAGCACCAGATATAATCGTTAGAAACGAAAAGAGGATGCTACAGGAAGCAGTAGATGCTTTGATTGATAATGGGCGTAGAGGAAGACCTGTTACAGGACCAGGCAATAGGCCCTTAAAATCCCTTTCCGACATGCTAAAGGGTAAACAAGGAAGGTTTAGACAGAACTTGCTTGGAAAAAGGGTTGACTATTCAGGCCGTTCTGTAATAGTAGTAGGACCAGAACTTAAATTTTACCAATGTGGATTGCCGAAGAATATGGCATTGGAATTATTCAAGCCCTTTGTGATGAAAAAGCTAGTTGAAGAAGAACATGCCCATAACATAAAATCGGCCAAGCGAATGGTTGAAAGAATGAAACCAGTAGTATGGGACGTACTAGATGAGGTAATAAAAGACCATCCTT
>CALKWV010000045.1 GCA_938003915.1 uncultured Bacillota bacterium
ATTTGCAGTACAGGATGCTTCTGCATGCGGTCGGCCCGAAAATATTTTCCATCGATAGTAGATGATCAACCGGGAGTCACTCGAGACAGAATTTATGCCGATACCGAGTGGCTTAATAGAAAAATTACCTTGGTAGATACAGGCGGAATAGATGTAGATAGTCAAGATCAATTAGTGCTCCAGATGAGGCAGCAGGCAAATGTAGCTATTGATACATCTGAAGTAGTTATATTCTTGGTAGACGGCAAGGAAGGGGTGACCCCTGCTGATCAGGAGGTGGCCAACCTATTAAGAAAGGCCAATAAACCTATTGTTTTAGCAGTCAACAAGATAGATGCCCCACACGAGGAGGATATGCTCTATGAGTTTTATAACCTAGGTATAGGTGATCCCATTTCCATATCTGCATCTCACAAAAGAGGGCTAGGTGACCTTTTAGATGCAGTGATAGAGCATCTTCCTGAGCAGAAGGTTCAAGATGAAGATGAGGATGTCATTAAGATTGCTGTACTGGGCAAACCCAATGTAGGAAAATCCTCTATTGTTAATAAACTCCTGGGAGAGGAGAGAGTTATTGTTAGTAACATTCCAGGCACTACTAGGGATGCAATAGATACTCCTTTTGTGGCTAATGGTCAGAAGTATATCATTATTGATACTGCTGGTATTAGGAGGAAGAGTAAAATAAGCGAGGAGCTGGAGAGATACAGCGTTGTTAGGGCGCTGGCAGCTATTCGCCGTTGTGATGTGGCTCTTTTGGTTATTGATGCTACTGAGGAGGTTACAGAGCAGGACAAGAGAATAGCTGGTCTTATACATGAAGAAGGAAAAGGCTGCATTATTATAATGAATAAATGGGATCTTATAGAAAAAGATACCAACACCATGAATGAATTTAGAAAGAGATTGGCAAATGATTTAGCATTTATGCAATATGCGCCTAGTCTCTTCACATCGGCACGTACAGGGCAGCGGCTAAACAATATTATTGAAATGGTTAATCAGGTTTATGCCCAGTGTACTTTCAGAATTTCTACTGGAGTATTAAATGAGTGTATTGCCGATGCAGTGGCTTTTACAGAGCCACCAACGGATAAGGGCAAGAGATTGAAAATCTATTATGGAACTCAGGTGGCTATTAAACCTCCAACCTTTGTTCTATTTGTCAATGATCCAGATTTAATGCATTATTCATATTTAAGGTATTTAGAAAACCAATTTAGGAAAAACTTTGGGTTGGAAGGTACACCCATTAGGTTTATTTTAAGAGAAAGAAAATCCAATTGAATAGAAGAGGGGGCTATGTAATGTGGTATATTCTTATAGCTATAATTGGATATTTTCTGGGAAACATTTCTTCGTCCTATCTTGTGGGTAAACTAATGGGCAAGGTTGATGTTCGGGAGCATGGCAGTGGAAATCTTGGAGCTACTAATGTTTATAGGGTTTTAGGCTTTAAGGCTGGAGTTATTGTGTTTTTGGCAGATACCCTAAAGGGGCTACTGGCAACATTGATAGGGCTATGGATAAAAGGTGACGTAGGAGGATTGATAGGAGGCATAGCAGCAGTGGCGGGGCACAACTGGCCTTTCCTTCTGGAATTCAAAGGAGGTAAGGGGATTGCTACCTCTTTTGGGAGTATAGTAATACTCTTTCCCCTAATTTCTCTTATACTTTTAATAGTAGAGGTGCTGGTTATTGCATTTACCGGCTATGTATCCCTAGCTTCAATTACTGTAGCTGTACTATTCCCTATATTGGTTATTGCTTTCAGGTATAGTATTAAACATATCATTGGTGCCTTGATTCTGGCTATTTTAGCTATATATAGGCACAGAAGCAATATATCAAGACTATTAAAGGGACAGGAAAACAAGATAACATCAAGAAGAAGCGGAATAGGAAGATTAAAATGATCAAAAAAGTTTCTGTAATTGGTGCAGGTAGTTGGGGGACAGCCCTTTCCATATTATTGGCCAACAAGGGCATAGAGGTAAATCTTTGGGCATATGAGGAAGAAGTCTATAATCAGATTAAAGAAACTAGACAAAATGTTCGCTATCTTCCCAATATAACTCTACCTACTAATATTCAAATATTTAATGACAAGGAACAAGCCATTAAGGATACAGAACTTGTGGTTCTGGCAGTATCTTCCCAAGCCGTGCGCAGTGTTGCTTCGGATATTAGTAGTTTTATTCCCCAAGATAGTATTGTTGTCAATGTTGCAAAAGGATTAGAGGTAAAGAGTTTAAAAAGGCTATCCCAGGTCATTGAGGAGGAAATTCCTCACTGCAAAATAGCTGTTTTGTCTGGACCCAGTCATGCGGAAGAAGTGTCTAGAGGAATACCTACCGCTGTGGTAAGTGCGGCCAAGGAACAATGGGTTTCAGAGTTTGTCCAGGATGTGTTTATGAGTCCTAATTTTAGAGTGTATACCAATTCAGATATTATTGGTGTGGAGATGGGCGGCGCGCTAAAAAATATCATTGCTCTAGCAGCTGGAGTAAGCGATGGGCTAGGCTATGGGGACAATACTAAAGCAGCTTTAACTACCAGAGGAATTGTAGAAATAACACGGCTGGGTCAAGCTATGGGGGCATTGCCCAGTACTTTTGCTGGATTAACGGGTATTGGAGATCTTATTGTTACTTGCACAAGCATGCACAGCAGAAATAGGAGAGCAGGTATCTTAATAGGTCAGGGGAAGACCTTGGATGAAGCCCTAAATACTATTGGAATGGCAGTAGAAGGAGTAAAGACTTGTCAAGCTGCATATAAATTAGCTAAAAGGCTTGATGTGGAAATGCCCATTACTGAACAGCTGTACCAGGTGCTTTTTAAAGGAAAAAGTCCAGAAGAAGCCGTTAAGGATCTTATGCAGCGAAGCAAGACCTTTGAAAGTGAAGAAGGCTTAAATCAATGGCTATAATTTTTAATGACAACTTGTCATAAACCTTTTCCTTCGGCAATATACATTACTATAGATATATATGTATGTTGGGATTGTAATGTAATGAAATTGCCATCTAATAACAGGGAGGGAAAAGGTGATGGAGAAATTCGACTTATATCGGGATATTGCCGAGCGCACCGATGGCGATATATACATTGGAGTGGTAGGCCCGGTTAGAACAGGCAAGTCCACTTTGATAAAGAAGTTTATGGATTTACTGGTTCTCCCCAATATTGATAATGCTTACAAGAGGGAGAGAGCTATAGACGAGATGCCTCAGAGTGGAGCAGGACGTACTATTATGACCACTCAGCCCAAATTTGTTCCCGATGAGGCCATAGAAATAACTATTCGTGAAAATGCTACCTTAAAAGTTCGTATGGTAGACTGTGTAGGTTACCTAGTAAAAGGTGCTATAGGGCATATGGAAGGGGATAGCCCAAGGATGGTCCGTACTCCCTGGTTTGACTATGATATATCCTTTGAAGATGCAGCTGAGCTAGGTACCAGAAAGGTTATAACAGATCATTCTACAATAGGCTTGGTAGTTACTACTGATGGTAGTATAACCGATATTTCTAGAGCAAATTACATAGAAGCAGAAGAGAGGGTAGTTAACGAGCTTAAAGAGCTTAACAAGCCCTTTGTAATTATTCTCAATTCTAAGAATCCCACAGCTCCAGAGACCATAAACATGCGTGAGGCTTTGGAAGAGAAATACGATGTACCGGTACTCCTATTGGATGTAATGAATTTAACCCTTGAGGATATAGATGATATACTCAGCAATGTTCTCTTTGAGTTCCCACTAACAGAGATTCGAATTGACATGCCCAAATGGGTTCAGAGTCTGGATGATGATCATTGGCTAATCGAGCATATACTCCAATCCGTTAAGGGATTTACCGAAGATGTTTCCAGGGTAAGAGATGTATATAGGATAAAAGATGTACTAGAGGAGTCGGAATTTGTTGAAAAACCAACTATTTCTGAAATAAGTTTGGGTGACGGTAAGGTAAAAGTTAGTATGGATACTAAGCCAGGCATGTTCTATAAGATTCTTGGAGAAACCTGTGGATATAATATAGAAGGGGATTATCAGCTAATTGGGTTAATGAAAGAGTTAGCCCATGCTAAAAGGGAATATGATAAGGTGGCCCAGGCTTTAGAGGATGTAAGAACTACTGGTTACGGAACTGTGCCTCCCACCATGGATGAGCTGGTATTGGAAGAACCAGAGATTATAAAACAAGGAGGCAGATTTGGAGTACGGCTTAAGGCAAGTGCGCCCTCCCTTCATTTTATACGGGCTGATATTCAGACAGAGGTTTCTCCTATAGTAGGCAGTGAAAAACAGAGCCAGGAGCTTATCAACTATTTACTAGATGAGTTTGAGTCTGATCCTACAAAGCTTTGGGAGTCCAATATATTTGGAAAATCCCTACATGAGCTGGTAAAGGAAGGTCTATCCAATAAGCTAATGAGAATGCCAGAAGATGCTCAGTTTAAGATTCAAGAGACCCTACAGCGGATAATTAACGATGGCAGCGGAGGATTAATCTGCATAATTTTATAAAGATATCAATGCTACAAAGTAGAATCGTCAGCAGCGCTGACGATTTTTATTTTTCCACAGACAAAAAATGCAAGGATAATTTATATCCTTGCATTAAGATATTAAAGTGCATTTTATTCTTCTTCTTTGTAAGTATTATAAATTCTAATCAGAAGCTCGTCTACTTCATGTTGGAGATTTGCTATCTGTTCTTGAATATTTTCCTCAATCTTCTTTAGCTCTTCAAGATATTCTTCTTTCTCTTCAAGGGCGGCTTCAAGAAGATTAATACTTATACTTTTCATAATTGCCTAGCCCTCCTTTTTATTTTGCTTATATATACCCTCAGCTAGAGAAGTGAAACACATATATTGCTATATAATATGCTTAATATTGTAACCCTATGATAAAATAGCAATATATTGATTGTAACAAGAGTTAATGATAATATCTAATTATCTTGTAGTGCAGGAGGAACTATGTCAAAAAATAAATGGACTTTTATTTATATAGCATTAAATATTTTTGTAATAGCTTTAATAGGAATTTTGGATCCAGACATTAAGGATATAGGCAAAATACTCTATAGTGTAAGACCTGGCTGGATAATAGGAGCAGTAAGCTCTATGGTATTATATTGGCTAATGGATGCCACAATACTAAACTATACTGTAAGCTGTATTCAGGGACAAAAAAACTATTGGAAAAGCTTTAAAGTTGCAATCATCGGCCAATACTACAACGCCATTACCCCTTTTGCCAGTGGGGGCCAGCCTGCCCAGATGTATTATATGGCCAAAATGGGAGTGCCCGGAGGTTCAGCCAGTTCCATTTTAATGGTAAAGTTTTTGGTCTATCAAGTAGTGCTTTCCATATTTGGTGCTTTGGCATTTATATGGAAGGGAAGGGAGCTATATAGTTATAATACTTGGGTATTTTGGTTTTCAGTAATTGGGTTTATTATAAATGCAGGAGCCATTTTACTTCTTGTTTTTTTGTCTCTAAGTAGGGGATTTGTAAAGGGTTTAGTCTTTAATATAATAAACCTATTTAGCAAAATGAAGCTAATAAGAGACCCAGCTAGGACCAAGGAAAAACTAAAGTCCCATGTAGAGGATTTTCATAATGGTTTTAAGCTTATGCAATGTAATGCTAAGGCAATGATAATTATTAGCTTATTAACAGCTTTACAGCTACTTTGTTTTTTTAGCATTACCTTTTTTATATACAAGGGATTAGGTTTGAAAGAGGAGAAGTGGATAAACATTGTATTGGTTCAAGGGCTTTTATATTTGGCTGTCTCCTTTGTTCCTACGCCAGGTTCAACTGGTGCTTCAGAGACGGGCTTTATGATCTTTTTCAGGTTTTTATTTCCTAGCAATCTGATATTTGTAGCCATGCTTTTATGGAGACTCATTAGCTATTATTTAAATGTTTTGGCAGGTATAGTATTTATCTTATGGGATAGTATTAGCAGTTTTATAAAGTCAAGAGTTTAGAATAAAAGACCAAGTAATTAGTAAGGCAATTTTGTATAGATTGTATGCCAAATGATATGGTTGGTAGAAAAGGTTTATAGAAGAGCTTTATGGGTATTAATATCTATATTAGGTTTATTTTTAGAGATATTGACGGTAAATGTTTTAAAGGAGGCGATGGACATACGCGCGCTGTTGGTAATTTTTGGAGGTACCGGGGATTTAGCACACAGAAAGCTTTATCCTGCAGTATATAATCTATATTTGTCAAGATTGTTGCCTCAGGAGTTTGCGTTGGTGTCAGTGGGAAGAAGGGATAAGACCACTTCAGAGTTTCGAAAAGAGGCTATGGAATCTATTAATAAATACTCCAGAACTCAACCTATTGATAGTAAAGAATTAAAGGATATTATTTCTCGTTTTTATTATTATAAAAATGATTTTTATAACGACCAAGGATATAAAGAATTAGGCAACTACTTAAGGGAATTAGATGAGAAATATGGCACTCAGGGAAATAGAATCTATTATTTAGCTGTTGCTCCAGAACATTTTGGCCCTGTAGTGGAGAGAATAGATAAGGCAGGACTTGCTCCTAATAGGGGTGATTCATGGCAAAGAGTAGTTATAGAAAAGCCCTTTGGTAAGGATCTGGAGTCTGCAACAAAACTTAATAGAGATCTTACCAAAGTTTTTGATGAAGAGCATATTTATAGAATCGACCATTATTTAGGCAAGGAAATGATGCAAAATATTATGGTGATCCGCTTTGCCAATACCTTATTTGAGCCTATATGGAATAATAAGCATATAGATCATATACAGATAACCTCCAGCGAGACTGTAGGAGTGGAGAATCGGGGAGGTTATTATGATAGTTCCGGTGCCCTACGGGATATGATGCAAAATCATATGCTTCAGCTCTTAATGTTGACAGCCATGGAGCCGCCTGTTAGTCTGGATGATCAGTCCGTTAGGGATGAAAAAGTTAAAGTTTTAAAGGCCCTATCTCCTATGACTCCAGAGGAAGTGGCTCAAAACGTTGTCAGAGGCCAGTACGGACCAGGATTTGATGGAGACCGTCCAGTGGTAGGTTACCGTCAGGAGGACAGAGTTGATCCACAGTCCAACACCGAAACCTATGTGGCCATGAAGGTAATGGTGAACAACATCCGCTGGGCAGGCGTACCCTTTTATCTAAGAACGGGCAAGCGAATGCCCTGTAAGACCACTGAGATTGCTATTCAGTTTTCAAAGCCGCCAGAGGTCTTATATTTTAAAGAGTTTCAGGGGCTAGAGTCTAATCTGCTAGTTATTAAGATTCAGCCTAGGGAAGGTGCTTTTCTCCAATTCAATGCAAAAAAGCCTGGTGCACGAAATGAAATCATTCCTGTTGCCATGGATTTTTGCCAAAATTGTCATGTGGATGCAGAGTCAGTGGATGCTTATGAGAGGTTGTTGTATGATGTTTTAAGAGGGGATTCTACTCTCTTTACCAGATGGGATGAAGTGGAATATTCATGGAAATTTATTGATAGCATTGCTAAAGCCTGGGAGAATACCGCTCCTGATTTTCCTAATTATGAGGCGGGAAGCTGGGGACCAGAAGAAGCCAGGTTACTAATAGAAAGGGATAATAGAGTATGGAGGGATGTTTGTGACTATTATTGATATATCTATGCCAATTCATGTAGATATGCCGGTTTATAAGAATAGGGATGAAAAGCGACCAATCATCCAAGTTGTTCGGGACTTTAGGGGCGGTAGTGTCTATGAAAGCAGATTATCCATAGATATGCATACTGGAACTCATATAGATGCGCCCCTCCACATGATAGAGGGGGGAGAGGATCTAAGGGTATATCCAATTGAAAGAGCTATTTCTCCCTGTAGGGTTTTGGATTTTACCCATATAGAAGATAGTATTACTAAAAATGATTTAATTGAAAAGGAGTTTGAATCTGGAGAATTTCTTCTCTTTAAGACCAAGAATTCATGGGATGAAGAATTTAATCCCAACTTCATCTATCTGGAAAAGAGCGGAGCAGAGTATTTAGTAGAAAAGGGAGTTATAGGCACTGGTATTGATAGCTTAGGGATAGAGAGAAATCAGCCTAATCACGAGACTCATAAAACTCTGCTAAGCAATAAGATTATGATTTTAGAAGGATTGCGACTAAAGCATGTTGAGGAAGGTCCCTACCTACTGATTGCAGCACCTTTGAATATTCCGGGAGTAGAGGCTTCGCCTGTAAGAGCATTTTTGATAGAGAGGGATTCTATAAAATTATGAGAGTATTGTTGACTAGCTTAAATTCAAAGTTTATTCACAGCAATTTAGCATTAAGATATTTGAAGGTTAGCTGCAAGAGTTTACCAGTTACTATTGTTATGGATGAGTTTACTATAAATGATCATATAGAGAGTATTTTAGGAAGCATATATAAACACAGCCCGGATATTGTAGCCTTTTCCTGCTATATATGGAATATAAGGGAGACTTTAATGATTGTTGAATCATTAAAGAAGGTACTACCTAACTGTATAATTATCCTTGGGGGACCAGAAGTATCCTTTGATAGCGTAAGGTTGATGGAGAGAAATCCGGATATAGATATTATAGTAATGGGAGAAGGGGAGATCACCTTTCCCCTTCTAATAGAAAGAATAATTATGGACAAGCCTTTGGATAATCTAGATGGGATTACTTTTAGGCACAATGACAGAATTGTTGAAAACAGGGATAGGGAGCTGATTAAGGATTTGGATATTATCCCTTTTCCCTACGAGGATGGTTTTGAAGGGCTGGAAAATCGAATAATCTATTATGAGACAACCAGAGGTTGTCCCTTCCAATGCCAATATTGTCTTTCTTCTACCAGCCAAGGGGTTAGATATTTTTCCTTGGATAGGGTAAAGAGAGATATCAAAAACTTCATAGATGCAGGTGTACCCCAGGTAAAGCTGGTGGACAGAACCTTTAACTGCAATCCCAAAAGAGCTAGAGAGATATTTAAAATGATTATGGATATGGGAGGAAACACTAATTTTCATTTTGAAATGTGTGGAGATCTTTTAGATGAGGAAACCCTGGATGTACTAAAGGATGCACCTCCAGGACTATTTCAGTTTGAGATAGGGGTACAATCCACCAGGGAGAAGACCTTGGATATAATCAAAAGAAAGACAGACTTTGAAAAGCTTGCAAAATGGGTGAGCAAACTTCAAGAGTTTAGAAATATCCATCTTCACCTGGATTTAATTGCTGGCCTACCAGAGGAGGATTACCTATCTTTCCAAAGGTCCTTTAATGATGTCTACCAACTAAAACCTGATAGGCTTCAACTAGGTTTTCTGAAGCTGCTTAAGGGATCAGGCATAAGAAATAATGCTAGTCGTTGGGATTATAAGTTTATTTCCTATCCTCCCTATGAGGTGCTTGAAAATAAGGATATTAGTTTCGGGGAGATATTAAAATTAAAGGGAGTAGAAGAACTTGTAGAGAAATATTATAATACCCATAGATTTGAAAACAGTCTTAATTATCTGGCCAATATATTTAATAAGGATTACTACAAGTTATATGATAGATTTGCCGAATACTGGGATGAAAAGGGTTATAATAAGATATCCCATAGCCAGATCAGACTATATGAAATTCTCCTAGAATTTGGTCTGGGTCTTGAGGGGGTAGATCATGTTCTCTTTAAGGATTTGATAAAGCTAGACTATGTTTCCCAACAAAAACCTGCCAGATACCCAAAGGGTATTGAGGTAGAGCTTTCACAAGAGGAAAAGAAGGCTATTCGAAATTTCTTTAATGACAGCGAAAATATATCCAAATATTTGCCTCATTTGGCTAAATACACTCCTAGCCAAATCTCACGTATGGCTCATATTGAGCTTTTTGACTATGATGTAACTCAAAATTTGGATACAGGCCAAATAAGAAAGAGACCAACTGCTGTACTCTTTGATTATAATATACCAAATAAATTGTTTAATAAAAGCAAGATAACAAGGTTAGATTCTCTATTTTAAATAGAGAATCTTTTTTTATAGATTTTTTTAGATTGGAAAACGTTTCAAAGATATAGTATACTTTATTGTAAGTTAGCCATTTATTGGTATAGGCTTTAAGCTGGAAAGGATGGGGACAAATGAAGAAGAAATATATGATTATAGGCGTTGCAGTTCTAATTTTATCCATAACTGGCTATGGCATATATAGCTACCACCAAATTAATAATCCTAAGGAATTATTTGAGAATCCAGTTGAGAATACAATATCTAATAAAAGCAATGAGCAAAATGCTGCAAATGATGAGGAAGAGATAGACCCTCTTTTGAAAGATCCTTACCAGTTTAGCGACAGGGTCAATTTTTTATTTCTAGGTTTAGATGCCAATGAGCGCAGATATAAGACCATGGGTGCTTTTCGTACGGATACCATTATGCTGATATCAATAGATTTTGATGATGAAAAAGTAGATGTTATATCTATACCAAGGGATAGCTATGTAGAAATACCTGGAAGAAAAAATAGAGAGAAAATTAATGCTGCTTTTGTACGTGGAGGAGGATTTAAGGGTCAGGGTTTTGAAAAAACCATGGAAACAGTAAGTAAATTTTTGGGAGGAATTCCTATCAATTATTATGTAGGTGTAGACATGAACGTTGTTATTGATATTGTAGATATCATGGGTGGTGTAGATTACGATGTAGATGTAAAAGTAAGAGTGGATAATAGGGTGATAGAAGAAGGATTTCAGCGGCTGAATGGACAGCAAGTATTAGATTATGCTAGATTTCGTAAAACACGGATGGGAGATATTGACAGAGTAGGGCGTCAGCAGAAAATAGTATTAGCTATATTTAATCAACTAAAATCCACCGATCAAATACTTAAACTCCCTAGATATTATACCGCTGTTATGGAAAGAGTCCATACCAATTTAGATATAAAACAGATTGCAGGTCTGGCACTGTTTGGTGCTAAGATTGAGTTAGAAGATATCCAGTTTCATACAATCCCTGGAGAATTCTTAGATATGGACAGTATAAGCTATTGGGGTATAGATGAGTATAAGAAAAAGGAACTAATTAAGGAGATTTTCGGAGTTGAAATTGAAATTGACCAAAGAAATGACATTAGATATATAAAGAAAGAGTTGGAAGAAAAGGAAAAGGCTTATAAGGCAGCTGTAGCCCAGGGACAGGATGCAATAGATAATGGTAATCAGCTTATAGCAAACTATGAAAATATAATTAAGGATCAGGAGAGAGAGAAGATTAAGTCCTATATTTCTGAGATAAACCATGCTATAGAAGATGGAGATACTGATTATATTAATAAACTAAGCTCAGATTGTAGGCAATATGTATCCAATTTAAAATCTGTTTTAGATGAGCGAAATGAGGCTATACAAAGAGCCCAAACTGTACTAGGCCAAATTGCTGCAAAGAGGGAGGAATATAAAGGCTTTATAAATGCCAAAGAAAATGAAAATCTAAATAAGAGGATAGAAGCTGTCAATCAAGCTATAAATTCTATGGAAACTGAATCCATTAATCAGGCTATTGGCGATTTGGAAGTATACGCAGGAGAAGTTTTTAAGGCCTGTCAACAGCGCAAAGAGGCTAAAGAAAAAGAAAATAAGGCAGCGGCTGAATTGGATCAGGCAATTAAAAATGCTGATGCAGTAATAGCCGATACTGAAGCTAAGATCGGTAAATATAAGGGCATTATTAAACCTGAAGAGGAAAGTGCCCTCAGACAAAAAATAGA
>CALKWV010000046.1 GCA_938003915.1 uncultured Bacillota bacterium
ATTGGAAGAAGGGATATGAGATATGAATCAGTTGATTTGGCATACAAAATCAAAAGAAGAGGTAGAAAAAGCTCTGGAAACATCTTTTGAAAAAGGTTTATCAGAAGAAGAAGCGGCCAAGCGTTTAGAAAAATATGGTTCCAATGAGCTAGAACATAAAAAGCGCAGAACCATATGGAATATGATTATTGATCAATTTAAGGATTTTATGATTATTATTTTAATTATTGCAGCCATTGTTTCAGGGCTGCTGGGTGAGATAACAGATGCTGTCATTATACTGGCCATTGTAATTCTAAATGCATTAATGGGGGTAATACAGGAAAACAAGGCAGAAGAATCCTTAGCAGCCTTGAAAAAGATGGCGGCTCCCCATGCAAAGGTAAGAAGGGATGGAAGGCCAGACCTAATAGATGCCGCAAAGTTAGTTCCAGGGGATGTAGTAACTCTGGAAACAGGAGACTTTGTGCCAGCAGACCTTAGGTTAATAGAAACTTCAAATCTAAAAATAGAAGAAGCTGCATTAACAGGAGAATCAGTTCCTGTTGAAAAGGATAGTGCAACCTTGCAGGACGAGGACATTCCCCTAGGAGATAGAATTAATATGGCCTATTCTAGCAGCATAGTTACATATGGCAGAGGGGTAGGAATAGTAGTAGAGACAGGGATGTCTACCCAAATGGGTAGAATTGCCCAGATGATACAAGCTGAGGAAGGTATGGAGACCCCTCTTCAGAAACGTTTAGAATCCCTGGGCAAAATTTTAGGAATAGCTGCATTAGGAATTTGTGCCTTGATATTTTTTGTAGGAGTATTGTATGGCAAAGATATATTTCAAATGTTCCTCACCTCAGTAAGTTTAGCTGTAGCGGCTATACCTGAAGGATTACCTGCTATTGTTACAATAGTTCTGGCATTGGGTGTACAGCGGATGGCTAAACGCAATGCTATTATAAGGAAATTGCCTGCCGTAGAAACCCTGGGTAGCGCTACAGTAATTTGCTCTGATAAGACAGGAACCCTGACCCAAAACAAGATGACTGTTACACAGCTTTATTATAATCATGAGTTTAAAGATGTAGAGGGAGCAGGTGTAACAAGTGTAAATGCTGATGATCATCTCAAATTACTCTTGACAACGGGCATTTTATGCAATGATACCCAAATAAAAGAGGATAAGGAAGGACCGGAAACCATAGGGGATCCAACAGAAACTGCTTTGGTAGATTTAGGCCTTAAATATGGCATGGATAAAAGGTCTATGGACAAGAATTTTGAAAGAGTGTATGAGATACCCTTTGACTCAGAGCGTAAATTAATGAGTACAGTTCATAGGGTGGATAATAACCTGCGTGTATTTACTAAGGGAGCTACCGATGAATTATTGGCTAAATGCAATCGAATTTTGTTAGATGGTAGAGTAGAAGAGCTAAGCCAGGAACATATTGTCCAAATCAAAAAAGCAAATGAAAACATGGCTTCTAATGCACTTAGGGTTTTATCCATGGCATACAAAGATATAGAAAATATACCCGAAAAAGAAGATGATGTCCAGTTAGAGGATCAGCTGATCTTTGTAGGGCTTATGGGCATGATTGATCCGCCCAGGGAAGAAGTTAAGGAAGCAGTTAAACTATGTAAGAGAGCAGGTATAAAACCCATTATGATAACAGGAGATCATAAGATAACAGCAGTAGCTATTGCAAGGGAACTGGGTATCCTTGAAGAAGGTGATGAGGCAGTTACCGGTGTTGAAATTGAGACCATGAGTGATGAAGAGCTTAAAGAGCGGGTTAAGCACATATCCGTTTATGCTAGAGTAGCCCCTGAGCACAAGGTGAGAATAGTCAAAGCATGGCAAGAATGGGGTCAAATTGTAGCCATGACCGGGGATGGTGTAAATGATGCACCTGCTCTCAAGCGTGCAGATATTGGTGCTGCAATGGGTATAGTAGGAACGGATGTTGCTAAGGAAGCTGCAGATATGGTGTTAACTGATGATAATTTCAGCACCGTGGTAGCAGCGGTAGAGGAAGGACGAATTATATTTTCAAACATCTTAAAATCTATCCAGTTTTTATTGTCCTGTAATGTGGGTGAAATATTGCTGCTGTTTATAGCAACCATGCTTAATTGGGAGGCACCCCTATTACCCATACACATTTTGTGGGTAAATTTAGTTACAGATAGTCTTCCCGCCTTAGCTTTGGGAGTAGATCCCGCAGAGAAGGATATAATGGACCAAAAACCCAGGGATCCTAATAGCGGGATATTTAATAGAGGTTTAATAGCAAGGATATTATATCAAGGAGCCATGGTTGGATTATTGGCTCTCACGGCCTTTATTATAGGTGAAAGAGTAGATGTAACTACAGGACGAACCATGGCATTTGCAGTGCTAGCTTTAAGTCAGCTTAGCCATGTATTTAATGTTCGTTCCAATACAAAATCTGCATTTGAAGTGGGTCTTTTTACAAATACAAGGCTGTTGGGTGCAGTAGTATTCTCAGCTTTACTTCAAATTGCTGTTATTACCATCCCTGTATTATCTAATATATTTAAAGTAAAAGCTTTGGGAGGTCAACAATGGCTAATAGTGGTAGTATTATCCCTTGCACCCTTGTTAATAGTAGAAGTTGAAAAACTCATTACCACTAAATTTTCTAGAACTCAATAATCAGCATATTAAGAATAAAAAATAGCAGCATTACCTCCTTAGATAAGTAGGTAATGCTTTATTTTTTATTTTCTATGTTAATTATGCCAAACATTTAAGGATATTAGTAAGTGAGTTAAAATGAGTATATTTAATCATTTAACTAGGCTGGTTAAGAATGCAATTCAATTCTTAAGACCTGGATGTAAAGGAAAATTTTGTATTGACCTATATATCTCTCATGTTATAATTAGGATAAGTGATTGCCTATTGATATCTATATAATAAAAAGTGAGTTATATGGCAATCCAAAGAAAAGGGGATGAATCATGGAGAGGTTTGGAGTAGCTATAATAGGATGTGGAGCTATACATAATGTTCATGCAGATGCTATTAAGGATTATAGCCTAGCTAATGTACTTTGGTTTGTAGACATTGAGGAAGACAGAGCTAAAACTTCGGCTCAAAAATATGGGGGCAATTGGTGTACTGATTATCAACAGGTGCTTGAAGATCCCAATGTCCATGTAGTACACATATGCACTCCTCACTACCTACATGCTCAGATGGCTATTGATGCAGTCAATGCAGGCAAACATGCCTTTGTAGAAAAGCCAGCAGCAACAAATTTAGAAATGGCCAGAATGATGGCTAAAGCAGCAAAGAAAAACAATAAGATGATTACAATATGCTTCCAAAATAGGTATAATCCTACTTCAGTAAAGGCAAAAGAAATAATCGAAAGTGGTGAGTTGGGTAAAATAAAAGGAATAAAAGGCTTGGTAACCTGGTACCGGGTACCCGAATATTATACCTCAAGTCCTTGGAGAGGCAGATTTGATACCGAGGGTGGCGGGGTTTTAATAAATCAATCTATCCATACCCTAGATCTTATGCAGTGGTTTGCCGGTGAAGTGGAATATGTACAGGGAAATGTAGCCACTAGGGTTTTTGGTGATGTTATAGAAGTAGAAGACACTGCAGATGCTACTTTATATTTTAAAAACGGGGCAAGAGGTATTTTTTATGCTACCAATTGCTATACGGATAATTCACCTGTTGAAATTGAGATCCATATGGAAAAGGGTAAGTTAAGAATATGTGGCGGAAAACTTGAAAAAATTGAGAATGACAGCTATGAAGTAGTGGTTGATGAAAATTCTGCTGCATCTCCTTATAAATCTTATTGGGGAATGAGCCATGGCAAATTGATTAGAGATTTTTATGAAAATCTTATAAAGGGAGCTAATAAAGATATTATTCCTGTGGAAGAAGCTATGATTTCCTTGCAATTAATAGAGGGGATTTACAAATCTTCATCTACAGGCAATAAAATACAAATTAATTAACAGAGAGGTGTCTAGGATGAAAAAACCTTTAGTGGCAGCCCAGCTTTTTACCATTCGTGAATTTGCCAAGACTCCGGAAGATTTGGATAAAAGCATGGAAAGGCTAAAGGGGATTGGTTACAATGCTGTTCAGGTATCTGGGATAGGCCCTATGGACCATCAGCAGGTAAAGGATATTATGGACAAGCATGGCTTAACCATCTGTGCTACCCATATTAGTTTTGAAAAAATGAAAGAAGATTTAGACGATGTAATATATCAACATAAGCTATGGGACTGCAAATACGTTGGAGTGGGTAGTATGCCTGAAGAGTACCGCACTAGCAAGGAAGGATATATAGCATTTGCTAGAGAGGCTTCTGAAATTGGAAAAAGGTTAGCTGATGAAGGATTACAGTTTTTTTATCATAATCATCACTTCGAATTTGTAAAATTTGATGGAGTATTGGGAATGGATATCCTCCTAAACGAATCGGATCCAGAAGTTTTTGGCTTTGAGATCGATACCTATTGGGTACAGGTTGGAGGTTGTAATCCAGTTGACTGGATTAATAAGGTAGCAGGAAGAATGCAGATAGTTCATTTCAAAGATATGGCAATAGAGAAGGAAGGCTATAAGCCCATTATGGCTGAGGTTGGTGAAGGTAACCTTAATTGGCCAGCTATAATTGAAGCTTGCACAAAAACTAATGTAGAATGGGCTGCAGTAGAGCAGGATATATGTCAGAGAGATCCCTTCGAAAGCTTGGAGATTAGCTTAAAAAATCTTAAGGAACTAGGGCTTAATTCATAAAGTCAGAAGAGGAGGAGTATGTATGGATAAGGTAAGAGTAGGTGTAGTAGGCATAGGTAATATGGGAAGTGCCCATGCGGTTTATCTTTTTGAAAATCAAATTGAGAATGGGGAATTAGCTGCAGTATGCGATATAAATCCAAAAAGGTTAGAATGGGCAAAAAATAGATTCGGAGATAGGGTTAAATTATTTGAGGACGCTGAAGCTATGTTTTCTTCAGGAACAGTGGACGGGGTTATAATTGCAACACCTCATTACCATCACCCAAGCTTGGCTATAGCAGCTTTTGAAAAGGGGCTTCATGTTTTATGTGAAAAACCGGCAGGAGTATACACAAAACAGGTTAGAGAAATGAACGAAGCCGCAAAAAAGAGTAATAAAGTGTTTTCTATGATGTATAACCAGCGCACAAATCCTCTTTACCAGAAGATGAGGGACTTGGTTCAATCGGGAGAGTTAGGCGAAATCAAACGCACCAATTGGATCATAACCGACTGGTATAGATCCCAAAGTTATTACGATTCAGGGGGATGGAGAGCTACCTGGGCAGGAGAAGGTGGCGGTGTTTTACTAAACCAATGTCCTCATAATCTGGATCTATGGCAATGGATATGTGGAATGCCAGTAAGAGTTCGTGCCTTTTTAAGCTATGGGAAATATCATGATATCGAAGTCGAGGATGATGTTACAGCCTATGTAGAATATTCTAACGGAGCCACAGGGGTATTTATTACATCCACTGGTGAGGCACCTGGCACTAACCGCTTTGAAATAATGGGAGATCGTGGCAAGCTAGTGGCAGAGAATGGAAAGCTGACTTTTTGGCGTCTAAGGGTGTCAGAGAGGCAGTTTAATAAGGAGTATACTGGAGGGTTTGGAGAACCAGAATGTTGGAAGTGCGAAATTCCCATTGTTGGACGGGAAACTGCTCATCAAGGCATCACTTCTAACTGGATAAACGCAATATTAAAAGGTACTCCTCTCTTGGCGCCAGGACAAGAAGGAATAAAGGGGCTAACCATATCCAATGCTATGCATCTATCTTCCTGGACTGATGATTGGGTAGATATTCCTTTTGATGAGGATCTTTTCTATGAAAAACTTCAAGAAAAGATAAAAAGCTCTACTTTCAAAAAGAAAGCAACAAGTGATAGAGTTTTGGATGTTGAGGGTACTTATTAATGTTAGAATAGGAATTTATAATTCCATAGGTTTTCAATAAAGAGATGCTGAAAAAGCATAATAATATATCCCCGGGCATAATTATATACTATAGAAGGAGGGCCTTATGCCTTAGGGGGTGTTGGAATGCAAATTTTTTATATACGTAAGAGTACTGTAAAGTGGGTAATTGCCGTAGTGGTTGCCATTATACTTGCTATTATTATATGGAAAATATTTGCTTTGGATGCCCAACAATCCCAGGATACCCTAATGGTGGCACAGCTGGTTAGAATTATAAATTGACCTTCGTTAATAAATAACGAGGGTCTTTTTTGTTTATAAAAAATATTGTTTTAAAAGCATATAATATATGGTAAAATGTTATAAATTTAATAAGTCAACTCGTTGTGTTAATTCATGCCTTTACATAATGGATATTGAACGCTGGTTTCATCACTAAGTTGGAGAAAACTAAGGACTTATTCCAGTTGAAAGGTTCTACCGCTTCTAAACCGGCGTCCATAACTATTGAAGTAGCACAACAGATTAAGTTATGATTCTATTTACTAAGGAGGACACAATGGAAAGATTTATACCAGAGATAAGAGGAACCTTAAGAAGGAATATGATAGAGGTACCGGATTGTATTCGTCAGGCATCCGGCATAAGAATTTTTGGTAAACGAATCCGGTCTTTGGCTTTTACTACTGATGTTGCAATAATAAAAAATATTAATGCTGATGCTATAATTGCTGTATATCCTTTTACTCCGCAACCTACAATAACTAAAGCTATTACTATGACTGCTGATGTACCGGTATTTTGCGGAGTAGGAGGTGGATTAACTACAGGAAAAAGAGTGGTTAACCTTGCCTTGGATGCAGAATTTGAAGGAGCTATTGGCGTAGTGGTTAACGCTCCTACTTCCAATGAGACTATAAGGGCGGTGCGGGATACCATAGATATTCCTATAGTGGTAACAGTGGTGTCTGAGAAAACCGATATTCAAGCGCGGCTGGATGCAGGAGCTACCATTTTAAATGTTTCAGGAGCTGCCAAGACCATAGACATAGTAAAAAGGATAAGAGATAAATTCCCCGAAGTGCCTATTATAGCCACAGGGGGTCCAACGGAAGAGACTATTCTTAAAACCATTGAAGCTGGTGCTAATGCTATCACATATACGCCACCCACCCCTGGAGAATTATTTAAAGTATCCATGGAAAGGTATAGAAGGGAACTTAGTTAACTTGAAAATAATAAAAAAGCTTCGATATTTAGCATCGAAGCTTTTCTATTTCCTTGAAAAAATCAGGGTAGGATATGTCTGCCCATTGGGCGCCTTCAATAATTGTGGTTCCTTGTGCAATTAATCCTCCTATGGCTGCCATCATTACCAATCTGTGATCGGAACCTGGTTTGATTCTTGTGCCCAATAAAGGAGTAGGCCCTCGAATAATCATACCATCGGAAGTAGCCTGGATATCTGCTCCAAAGCTCTTTAGGATGTTCACTGTAGAGTCAATTCTGTTGGATTCCTTAACCTTTAGCTCTTCAGCATCTCGTATAATGGTAGTTCCATGGGCTTGGGTTGCTGCAAGAGCTATTATAGGTAACTCATCAATTAATCTGGGAATTAAATCCCCTTCTATTGTGGTACCTGTAAGGGAGGAGGTTCTAACTGCTATATTTGCTGATGGCTCCTTTGACCCTTGATCCGTTCCTGCAATCTCTATTTCAGCCCCCATTTCCTTATAAACTTCAAGAATTCCAGAACGGGTTGGATTAATTCCCACATTTTCTAAAATAATTTCAGATTGGGGAACTAAAAGGGCTGCTGTAATAAAATATGCAGCAGAGGAGATATCTCCAGGAATCATAAAATCTTGGGCGTAAAGCTGAGGAACAGGATGAACAGTTATAGTATTATCAGCATCTACTTGGATTTTTCCTCCAAAAGTTTCAAGCATTATTTCAGTATGATTTCTGGACAGGGTGGGTTGGCGGATGGTAGAACTATCATTAGCATATAAGGAGGCTAGAATGATAGAGGATTTAACCTGAGCACTAGCTACAGGCAGGGTATAATCTATAGCCTTTAGATAATCAGTTTTTTTACCTTTTACTGTAATAGGGAGATAGTCCCCAGTGTCACCTGTATCAAAGGAGGCCCCCATCTGGCGAAGGGGAATGGTAACCCTGTCCATTGGGCGACTGCGTAGTGATTCATCGCCGGTTAATGTGGAGTCAAAGTCTTGTCCTGATAAAAGCCCTAGCAGCAGTCTGGCCGTAGTACCTGAATTACCCGCATCCAATAATTTTTTGGGTGCTGATAGCCCTTTTAAACCTTTTCCATGGATTAGGACAGTATTGTTTTCTTCAATATCAATTGATATTCCCATTTCTCGAAAAATTTCAATGGTGCTTATGCAGTCATGGGCCATAAGAAAGTTTCTAAGCCGAGTGGTACCGTGGGATAGGGCGCCGAAAATTATACCCCTATGGGAAATTGACTTATCTCCGGGAATATTTAGCTTGCCCTTTAATTGTTTTGCAGGGGATATTTCTACTCTCAAACCACAACCTCCTTAATAGGGTCTAGTGTGTGAAGGTCTTATAATTATTCTCTGATAAAACTCTCTTTGCTTTTTCCAATGAAGCCTTGTCCAAAAAAGAGATAACTAGGGAACCGGGTTCTCCCTCCCGACTGTTTATAATGCGCAGGTTTTTTATATTTATTGAGTGTTTACCCAAGATGGTAGTCACTTCCCCAATAACCCCTGGCCGATCTTCTACATCTACATAAAGATCATAATAGGGAAGAAGATTTAAAACCTGCCTTACCGGTAGATTTTCCCTATATACTTTTGCGGAAGCAAAGAAATCCTCAATTTCTGAAGCTTTGTCCTTATCCAACATTGTACAAAAATCAGCCAGATATTTATTTATATAGCCTATTAAGGAAATTAACTCCTTTTTATTGGCTAAGGATATAGTCCTCCACATCTCCGGGTTAGATGAAGCAATTCTAGTTATATCCCTAAAGCCCCCAGCTGCTAATCTTTCGCAAACATGAGAAGAACCATCCACATCCTTAACTGTATTTACTAAAGCAGCTGCTACAACATGGGGTAGATGGCTTACAGCACCAATAATCCTATCGTGTTTTTTTGCATCTATTACTAGAGGTAGCGCCCCTATAGAAGATAAAAACTGGGATAGGGAGTCTAAAGCCCAAGCCGGTGTAGAGTTCAGAGGCGTAAGGATATAGTAGGCATTTTCAAAAAGATGAGGTAGGGAGGCATGATACCCAGAATATTGGGTACCTGCCATAGGATGACCTCCTATAAAAATAGCCCTGCTAGCCTCCGAAGAATAGACTTTTTGGACAAGCTCCATAATATTTTGTTTGGTACTAGCTACGTCTGTTATTATAGTATCTGTATTCAATAAAGGCATGACCTCTTTTATAATAGAGGTCATGATATGGATAGGTGTACATAGAAAAACTAAGTCAGCATCCTTAACTCCTTCGGCTAAATCCTGGGTTACATAATCGGCAACCTTATCAGCTAAGGCTGCCTCCAGACTTTCTTTATTAGAATCAATAGCAACAATAAAACTATTTGGATGTTTTCTTTTGATGGCTTTTGCCAAGGATCCCCCAATTAACCCTAAACCTACAATACAAATCTTAGAAAAAATCATGCTGGCAACTCCCTTTTTAAAATAGGTGCTATCTTCCGGATTTCATCCATAAGTTTAGAAAAGCTTTCGAAGTTCAAAGACTGATTTCCATCGGAAAGGGCAACTTGGGGATTTGGATGCACTTCTATCATTAATCCGTCAGCACCTGCGGCGATACCTGCTCTAGCCATGGGGGTGACTAGATTCCATTTGCCAGTGCCGTGACTAGGGTCAACGATTATGGGTAAATGGCTAGTTTCTTTTATAATAGGTACACTGCTCAGGTCAAGGGTATTCCGGGTATAGGTTTCAAAGGTACGAATGCCTCGTTCACACAATATTATGTTATAATTTCCTTCGTTCATAATATATTCAGCTGCATTTAGCCATTCTTCAATATTGGAGGATAATCCTCTTTTAAGAATTACCGGCATTTTTGTTCTTCCTACACGTTGAAGCAAATCAAAGTTTTGCATATTTCTAGCACCGATTTGAACAACATCCACATATTCCATGGCTTTTTCCAGGGAATCATGGCTTACTACCTCCGAAACTATAAGCAAACCAGTTTCTTTACGGACCTTGGCCAAAAGTTTCAGTCCCTCTTCGCCCAAACCTTGGAAGGAATAGGGTGAAGTACGGGGTTTGTAAGCTCCACCGCGTAGGAATTGAACGCCTTGGTTTTTGAGAAAGAGGGCGGTTTCCATAATCTGTTCTTCGCTTTCTACAGCGCAAGGACCTGCAATAATGGCTAAAGAGCGACCTCCAACTTCTACACCATTTATATTTATAACTGATGATTCAGGTTTGAAGGTCTTATTTACAAGTTTATAAGGCTCCACTATGGGCACCAAACGCTCAACGCCAGGCATGACTTCAAGAGGGGTGTTAGCCAGTTTTCGTTTATCGCCTATTACTCCTATAATAGTCCTTTCTGAACCAACTGAGATATGAACACCTAAACCTAGATCTTTTAGAAGTTTTTCAACCTTATTGATTTGATCTTGAGATGCATTTGATTTCATTACAATTACCATTCTACCATTCTCCATTCCTTAACGTTATTTACTAATATAAATTTACTTTACCATACTACCATACTTCATTATTCTATGGATTAATATCTAACTATACCAGGAAAATTTAATTTTTCAAGTCTTCAATTACTTCTTTTAATGCATTAATGAAAATCTCATTCTCTTCTTGGGTACCTATAGTTACCCTGATCCAGTCATCCATTCCATATATATCTCCAGATCTAATTATTACTCCTTTTCTAAGCAATGCTTTAAAGACTTCAACGCTGGAGACATTAACATTTACCATTAAAAAGTTAGCGTGGGTAGGAATATATTCTAATCCCATCTCCTCAAAAGCTGAGTACAGATATTCTTTTCCTTGATTATTGCTATGGACACTCTTTTCTATAAACTCCTGGTCTTCTAAAGCGGCTATTGCGGCTAATTGTGCTCCGGCATTGGTATTAAAGGGTCCTCGTACTCGATTTAGATAAGCTATTATATTTTTGTTGGATATGGCGTATCCAATTCTAAGTCCAGCCATGCCGTATGCTTTGGAAAAGGTGCGAAGTATAATAATATTATTAAATTCATCTAAAAGCCCTAGACTTTCAGGATATTCTCCACCTCTAGCATATTCATAATAGGCCTCATCCAATACAATAAGTATATCCTTTGGAACCTTTCTGATAAAATCTAGCTGCTCCTGTGCTGAGATAATAGTTCCAGTGGGATTATTAGGATTACATAGCCAAATAATCTTAGTCCTATTATTTATTTTTTCTAAAAAGCCATCTAGATCCATGCGATAATCTTCTGTCAAGGGCACTTCGATAGATTGTCCATCCATAACCTTAACAACAGAGCTATAGCGGGGGAAGGAAGGATCTCCCATAATAGCATTATCTCCAGGATTGATGTATGTTTGCGCAATTATTTCCAATATTTGATCAGTACCTGCGCCTAAAAGTATTTGATCTGGTTCTACCCCTAGCTTTTCAGATAAAGCTAATTTAAGGCTGGTACCATTCCCATCGGGATAGATAGCCATATTTTTGGCCCATTCTTCAACTGCTCTAGTAGCAGCTGGAGAATTACCTAAAGGATTTTCGTTGGAAGCAAGTTTAATTACCCTTTCAAGCCCCAGCTCCCTTTTAACCTCGTCAATGGGTTTACCTGGTATGTAAGGGCTTAAGCTGTCAATGGCCTTTCTTTGCTTTACCATTTCAATTCCTCCTCAATATATAGACAAATTATTTAAATACCTTATATATAAGTTCTGGTTCTACGTCATCAAAAAAATCTACTCTGCCGTATTCTGTTGGCAGAATAAACACTATGGAACCAGATCTATTCTTTTTATCATGAGTCATGGCTTGAATCAAGGACTCTACATCAATTTCCGTAATTTTTGTAGGAAGCTTGGCTGCTTTTAAGAGGTTAATAAGAAGGTTGACTAGAGGCTTTTCTACTAGTCCTTTATGTAAGGCTATCAAGGATTCATAGACCATACCTAGAGCAACAGCTTCACCATGGGTGTATTGATTATAGCCAGTTATTGCCTCCAGACCATGTCCTATGGTGTGACCAAAGTTTAAGATTGCCCTTAAACCTTTTTCTTTTTCATCTTGACTTACTATTTCAGCTTTAATTTTACAACTGCGCTGTATAGCATAGGCTAGGGCATCTTTTTCTTTTCTCATTAGCCTTTCTATATTGTTCTCAAGCCAAGCTAAAAACTTCTGATCCCATATAAAACCATACTTAATAAGCTCAGCCATGCCTGTGGAGAATTGCCTGTCGGGAAGGGTGTTGAGTGTATCTAAGTTGATATAAACTGATTTAGGCTGATAAAAACTACCTATAATATTTTTGGCCAATGGATGATTGACAGCTACTTTTCCCCCTACACTGCTGTCTACTTGGGCTAGTAAGGTAGTTGGTATTTGTATAAAATTTATGCCCCTCATGTAAGTAGAAGCAACAAAGCCAGCCAGGTCTCCAACTACTCCGCCGCCTAATGCTATAATAGAAGAAGATCTATCGAGTTTAGCATTTAGGGCTTGGGTGTATAGGGATTCTGCTGTTTTTAGGCTTTTACTGCTCTCGCCAGGCTGTACTACTGCTAAGGAAATTTCACATCCCATGGAAGAAATAATACTCATGACGTCAGGGGCAAATAATTCCTTAACATTTTCATCGGTGACTAGCATTACTCTATTGCCTAAAAAGGTTTTTATGGCGGATTTTAAGCCCTGCCAACCATCATTAATATGAATATTATAAGAATCTTGAGCTAAGTCTAGATTAATAATTATTGGTTCCATGGAATATTATCTCCTTATAAAAAAGTTAGAATATTGTCAAGGTTTATTTTAGATGATTTTATACCCTATATATTAAAAAGTCAAGATATACAAGGAGTTGGATGGAATAAATTAGAATGTCAATAAAAAATAGCAAATTATATTAAAAACATTAGTGCGCAAAGTAGAAATATATGGTACAATAAAAGAAATAAATTCTGATTTTTTGTAATAAACAATTAAGTCGCAAAATAATTAATCCTCGGTCAATCTGTTAACATAAATCTGTTAACTATCATATATGAACTATCACTTTTCCTAAAATAGTGATACTGTATATCAATAAAAGGGGGATTATAAATGAAGAATTTTGAGACTAAGAAAATCCGCAACATTGCCATCGTTGGTCATGGTGGAGAAGGGAAGACTACCTTAACTGAAGCCATGTTATTCAATTCCGGTGGCACAGATCGCTTTGGTCGCGTCGAAGATGGGACCACCACTACAGATTATGATCCCGAAGAGATTAAAAGGCAGATCTCAATCAATTCCGCTATAGCCCCAATGGTATGGAATGATCATAAAATAAATGTTGTTGACGTTCCAGGATATTTTGATTTTATTGGGGAGATGATGAGTGCTCTAAGAGTAGTAGATAGTGCTGTTCTCGTAGTGGGAGCAGTTTCGGGCTTGATGGTAGGTACAGAAAAAGCTTGGGATTACTGTGAAAGCCATGTCATACCTAGAATGATATTTATCAATCAAATGGATCGTGAAAATGCTAACTTCTCAAAAGTTTTGGATCAATTAAAGGACAAGTATGGTACGTCCATAGCACCTTTCCAGATACCCATCATGGAAGCAGGTCAATTCAAAGGAATTGTAGATGTGCTGAGGATGAAAGCTAAAATCTTTGACGGCAAAGAAACCAAGGATGCCCCCATTCCTGATAGTATGATAGATGAAGTAGAGCCTATCCGCACTATGCTTATAGAAGCTGCTGTGGAAACTAGCGAGGAATTAATGGAAAAATATTTTGAGGGAGAAGAAATAACTGAGGAAGAGTTAACTAATGCAATCCGCTATGGTGTGTTAGAAGGAGATATTGTTCCCATTTTATGTGGTTCAGCACTAAACAATGTAGGTATTAAAACCTTAATGGATGAGATTGTTAACTACTTACCTTCCCCATGTGATAGACCATCCTTCAAGGGAACTAACCCGAAAACAGGTGAAACAGTTCGTCGTGAGATGAAAGTTTCTGAACCTTTTTCAGCTCTGGTATTCAAAACTATTGTTGACCCATTCATAGGCAAGCTTTCCATATTCAAAGTAATGTCCGGAGAGTTAGAAAGTGGAGCTACTGTCTATAACGCAAACAAGGATTATAATGAAAAAACTACAGCATTATATACATTAAAGGGTAAGAATCAGACTCAGGTGAACAAGCTGACTGCTGGTGATTTTGGTGCCTTTGCAAAGCTTCAACGAACTGAAACTGGTGATACTTTATGTGATCCTTCTTCCCCTATAGTATATAAAGGTATCGAATTTCCTGAGCCTGCTATCTCTATGGCAATTAAGGTAGAAAAAGAAGGAGAAGAGGACAAGGTCTTTTCTGGACTTAATAGGTTAGCTGAAGAGGATCCTACTTTCAGAGTAGAAACCAATTCGGAAACCAATGAGACATTGATCAGTGGTATTGGAGAAATGCAGCTAGAAGTAGTAGCTAGTCGACTAAAGAGTAAATTTGGCGTAGGAGTTTTATTTAAAGAACCTAAAGTAGCATATAGAGAGACTATACGTAAAACTATCAAGGCAGAAGGTAAGCATAAGAAGCAGAGCGGAGGCCATGGACAATACGGCCATGTATGGATTGAATTCGAACCCTTGGGAGATACTCAAAAACAACTGGAGTTTGTAGATAAGATTGTAGGCGGTGTGGTACCAAGACAATATATCCCAGCAGTTGAAAAAGGTTTGCTGGAGTCCATGGAAAAAGGTGTATTGGCAGGTTATCCCATGTACGGTATAAAGGCTACATTATATGATGGGTCATACCACAGCGTAGACTCCTCTGAAATAGCCTTTAAGATGGCGGCCAATTTGGCCTATAGAAAATTAGCAGATGCGGATCCTGTACTCTTAGAGCCTATTATGAAGGCAGAAGTGATAGTTAACGAGGAATATATGGGAGACATAATTGGAGATCTAAACCGTAGAAGAGGTAGAATTTTAGGCATGAATCCCATTGGTAACGGTTTGCAGTGTATCGAAGCGGAAGTCCCCCAAGCTGAGATGTTTAAATATGCTACAGATCTTCGTTCCATGACACAAGCGCGAGGAACTTTTAAACTAAGCTTTGTACGATATGAAGAAGTACCTGCAAATATCAGTGCCAAGATAATTGAAGAAGCAAAAAAGGAAAATGAATAATAAAAACTAGCTAACCGGGTATCATAAGATACCCGGTTTTGTAATTTGATAAGTTTAATCTAGCTATTGAATATATATGGAAGATCAATTAGCCCTAGAATGTATAAAGGAGTTTATTAAATATAATCCTATAGGTATTGTTTCCCTGCTTCATATACTAAATCCTGAAGCTGTTATTATAGGCGGAGGGGGTTCAATGTAAAAGGATAGGATAATTGAACCTATAAAAAAGGAAGTGTTTAAGAGATCTATGCCGGCCTTTGTTGTAGATATTGAGATTATGGCAGCCCAGCTAGGCAATGATGCAGGAATGGTAGGCGCAGCAAAGGCATTTATGGACAAATATGGTATGGATATGAAATAGTTAGTTTTTTGTTAAGCCTACGTAATAATTGTGTCATAATTTTGTAACAAACCTTAAGTCCCCAATTTAGCCAGTTTGACCGGAAACTGACTCCCCCATATAATGTATTATGTCAATTATACATAATCCATAACAAAGGGGGATTTTTGTGGGGCAAAAGAGGAAGGTGACTACTATATTGGCTATGGTAGTTACTATTGTATTAATTACAGGCTTTATGGTAATGCCCACTATTGAAGTTCAAGCTGCATCCTATCCATTACTAAAGGTTGGGAGCAGGGGACAGGCAGTTTCCCGATTACAACAGGCCCTTAAGAACAAAGGCTATTTTACTTATCCTAATATTACAGGTTATTATGGAACCATAACTAGGGATGCAGTCATTAGATTTCAAAGGGATTATGGACTTGCTGTAGATGGCATTGCAGGGCAACAGACTCAAACAGCATTATATGAAGGTAGTTCTGGTGGGTATACTGGTCTATTGTACTTTGGAATGCGGAATGAAAGGGTAAGGGATCTCCAAAATGCTCTAAAAGCTAGAGGATATTTTAAAGGAACTGCTACTGGATACTATGGACATATAACGGAAAATGCAGTCATTGCTTTTCAGATAGATTATGGACTTAGAATCGACGGAATAGCAGGACCAGAGACTCAAAAGGCCTTATTTAGCAGTAATGCTGCTAAGTCAACCACAAGTAGAAGCAGTCTTACTGCTAAGCAAAGGGATGATATCTTCTGGCTGGCAAGAATAATACATGCAGAAGCTGAAGGAGAACCCTATATTGGAAAAGTAGCTGTAGGTAATGTTGTAATGAATAGGGTTAATTCCAATCAATTTCCAAACACCATCTATGGCGTAATTTTTGAGTATTACCAAGGAATACCTCAATTTAGCCCTGTACAAGATGGTACCATTTACAACAATCCTGGATCTGAATCCTTAAAAGCAGCAGAGGAAGCTTACTTTGGAAGTAGACCAGTTGGAGATGCATTATATTTCTTTAACCCTAAAAAAGCTGCTGGAACCTGGATTGTTAAAAATAGACAATATATCACTACTATAGGAAATCATGCTTTCTATAGATAAGACCAATCCTCTCACACTAGGAAGGTGAGAGGATTTTTTTTATGAATTCAAATAGGAAAACATGAATTCCTATAATGTCAATTATATCCCGCTCCATGTCCTTATATAGGTTTTCTACAATTTTGAGTTGTTCTTTGCTTGGTTCAATTGAGGCGTATTGATACTCTACTAGTATCCGGGTAACTTCTGTCATATTGGTTTTTTCATTAATTAACCATGCATCTACTCTATTTGCATAGGCGTAAGGTGTTTCCCCGGCTAGTGGAGGAAAGCTATATAGGCCAAGCAGCCAAAGAATTTGATTATAGTAAAACATGAGTTTTTCGTTATCTTTATATTTCTTAGGTGCAATTTTTGTTGAATAGAACCAAATAAAAATTACAATAGCAAAAAGGATTAACATAAATCCTGCTAGACTAACTATTACCATGATAGCAAAAAGTATTTTATTTTTGCTACTTTCATTAGCAAGGTCAGGATTAGATAAATCTAAATTTATATCTTGGTGAATATCTTCATAGGGTTCAGGGTAATTTTCTAAGTATTCATTTATATAGTCACTATAAGCAGGATCGGTAATTATGTCCTGTTGCCCAGTGTTTTGCTGGGATCGGGGAGTCGGATCAAAGGGCAACCAGCCTATATTGGGAAAATAAACTTCTACCCATGCATGAGCATCGCTGTTTCTAACATTATATGTATTGCTTTCATGGTCGAAGGAATGCTCTGACAGGGAGAAACCTTCTACATATCTTGTAGGAATTCCTACCGAACGCAACATTACCGCCATAGCGGAAGCAAAATAAGTACAATATCCTTCTTTAAGCTCAAAGAGGAAAAAATCTACGAAATCTCTGTCGGGTGGGGTATGAGGGGTATCTAAAGTATAGGAAAAATTTTCATTAAGATAATTTTGTATCTTCATAACCACTTCGTAAGAAGAGTTTGCATCTTTAGCTATGGAGGACGCTAGATCTATAACCCGTTCAGGCAGAGTATCTGGTAGTTTTGTATAGTTTTGTAATATAAATTCCTCCTTAGATAAAATTTCCTTATCATGGGAATCTTTATCATTGGATTCTATTGGATACTGTGTGCTAGATTGCTCTATTAAATTTACAAATTCAGGAGTTTCAGTTCTCGGGATTATTCCTTCTACAATATATATGTCATCAATTTTTAGATCCCTTGATGTAAAGGTTTCGCTGGAAGTATTAAAATAGGGAATAAAAGAGTTTTTCCTTTGAGGCTTTATATTCTCTGTAAATTGAATGTTAAACAGTACACTAGTTTCTATACCAACATGCTCAATTGTAATTTCATAAGGAGATAACAAGCCTTCTTTTATATAGAAGCTTAAACTATCTGTATCCTTCCAAAGGGCTTCGTCCATATCAAAAGCTCTATTCCTATCAACTAACCATTTTTGGCTTGAAAATTTATATCTATAGTCTACAATAGTATCCTTCCATGAGCTTCCAGTATAATGATTTAATATGTTACCTCTAAGATAGGTGGGAAAGGGTGCCTGCACTTTTAGCACTATATCCCTATTAAGTTTTACAGGCCCACCAAGCTCATCTTCTGGACCGGAAAAACCAGTAGAAGATAGGCGAAAGGTTTGTCTGGGCTTGGTAAATGAAGAACGGCCAATTCTATTTTCACGGATGTTTTCAACCATGTCCTCTAAAGCTTTCCATTTCAATTGAGTTGTATCTCTAGGTACAACTGCAAAGGCACTTACAATGGCGATTAAGGCAAAGGGTATTGTCCACATCAACCATTGACCTCGACTGGGAAGATGAGCAATTTTAGATAGTTTTACATAGCGCTTACTGGCCATAATTAAAATAATAGAAAAGGCAAAACCCCATATGTATGATGCTATAGATGTATGTCCAAGGTACCATTCTATGCTTAAAAGAGTTGTTCCAAACAACAAGGGCAAAACCAGGGAATGAAAGCGAATAGTAAATACAAATAGTATAGTTGAAAAGAGTCCAATAACCAAAAAGATAAAAGGCTTAACCAAGATTTCGTCAAAAGGGGCAAGTCCAAAGGGATAGTTAATTGTCCATTGCAGGAAATCTATTACTTTAATAAACCAATTCTCAGGTAAAGGTATTTTAAAAAGCCAGACAGCTATGGGAATAGTAGCAAAGATTAAAGGAACTAAAATAGGCCACATAAAAAGTATAGATAAAATTAGATAAAACAATAAAGTTATGGCTATGGTTTTATACAAAGGTATTGATATATACAAGGAAACAAATAGGGAATGGGCCAAGCTAGCTGTAAGTACTATGAAGATTATACCATTTACTATCCATTCCAAGGGTCCAAGCCTTTTCATACTTATAAGACCTCCAGTATTTTATCCAAGCGCTCATCAAGGTTAACAACTATAGTATTAATACCTTTTTCCCCAAGCTCTTGTATAATTTGTTGATCCTCTCTTTTAGGCTTATGAGGATCGCGTATGTAGAATAATAAAATAGACATGTTATTGTCTTTTATTAGAAATAAGGTATTAAAAAGCTGTGGTGATAAATTTTTGACTATAAGAAATATACCTGTTCCACTACTTAAAGTATGGTATTCCATTCTGAGAATATCACATATGGAAAATGAGCTGGTAAAAGTCAGTTGGGCTAAGAAATCATAGATTCTGTCAAAATCTTGCAAATCCCTTGCCATTAGTCCTTGACGAAAATTTGAGTATACTATTAATTCAACTGATATGAAATTAGATAATAGATAATAAATGATGGCAGTAGCACATTCAATAATTTGATCTTCTATCTGATAGCTTATTATATCTTTACTATTACTAGAGGATGTTTCAATAAATAGCAGAATTTCAGGCTGGGTATCTGTTTCATAGTTTTTTACTAGAAGCTCTTGAACTTTAGAAGAAAGCTTCCAATGAATTTTCTTAAGAGCATCACCAAAACGATATTCCCTAATATCTGAGATATTAGAAAATTCCTGAGTAGCCATCATATTAGCATTTAGACTACCTTCGTGATCAATTTGTGGAATAGGTAAACTATCTAAATGCAAAATCCTAGGCCAAACATCTAAATACAAGGGACGATAATAGGATGTTTCAGTAAGATCCAAGGTAAAGTTAAAAAAACCAAAGAGGTCACTTATTTCTACTTTTGTAATACCTAAAGGAAATCTTCCACGTATGTTACAGTAAATTTCCTCCCTTATAATATGCTGTTGTAGAGGTAAAATACTGCAGCCAGACTCTTTAAGAGAGCCTGTTATTTTTGATTCAGGTATTTGATAGTATATTTTTATATAAGGGAATATGAAAAGCTTATCATTATGTATCTCCATTTGCAGTATTACCCTATTTCCTTTGGTAACTTTTTTGGGATTTATACTTTGTGTGTAAGTAAAATCCAACATTACCCATAGTACGGTTATTAGGGAGTAAAATAAAACAGACATGCAAATACCAAAACCAATATAAAATATTCGCTCTCCTGTGTAGAGTCCGCCTAGTAAAAGTATAAAAGTGATTGTTAGAAACCATTTAAGAGATTTAGTCATAATAATAATCTCCTATAGGAACATATACAGTGTTTATAATGGATTTGAGAATTCTTTCAGGGGTCATATCTTTTAAGCGAGCCTCAGGCTTTAAAATAAGCCTATGGGCTAGAACGGGAATTACCATCTTTTGAACATCGTCTGGGATGACATAGTTTCGACCATCCAGCAAGGCATGGGCTTGGGATGCTCTCATAAGAAATAGTGAGCCTCTGGGGCTTGCACCTAGGGTCAAATCAGGATGGTCTCTGGTCATGCTTACCAAAGAGGTTATATAGTCCCGAATTGCATCGGCAACTCTTACTTCTCTAGTTAACTTTTGCAGTTTTATTATATCATCTTTATTTGCCACAGGCTGTAGAGAGTCTAAGGGATTGTTATACTGGAACCTAGACAAAATAAGCATTTCTTGACGTTTTGAAGGATATCCTAGAGTAACTTTAAGACAAAATCTATCTAGCTGTGCTTCGGGAAGGGGGAATGTGCCTATATATTCTACTGGATTTTGAGTGGCTAAAACTATAAAGGGCTCTGGAAGAGGGTAAGTCTTACCGTCTACAGTTACCTGGCCTTCCTCCATGACCTCTAAAAGACTGGATTGAGTTTTTGGAGAGCTTCTATTTATTTCATCAGCTAGTATTACCTGTCCCATTACCATACCTGGATGAAATTCCATTTCTCCAGTTTTAAAATTGTACATTGAAAAACCGGTTATATCAGAGGGGAGAACATCAGGGGTAAATTGGATTCGGCGAAAGGTTAAATCAAGAGATTTGGCTAAAGCCGACACCAGTGTAGTCTTTCCAACACCGGGCACATCTTCAATTAAAACATGTCCTTGGCATAGTAATGCTATTATTATCAATCTAATGGAGTCCTTTTTACCTACTATTACTTTTTCAATATTTTCTTCTAGGGAATTTATTAGGAGGCTGGCATCATTCAAATTGATACACCCACTTTCTTAGCTGAAATATATACTTAAAATATGGACTTATCTATATGATACAATAAAAAGCCAAAAAGTTATTTCAGTTTAAGGATTAGAGTCCAAGGAAAATCATTGTCTATATATAATAGTATATAAACCTAAACTAGTTAAATCAACATAGCTATTCAACATTAATTTATTTAATCTTTTGAAGAAAATTAGTGTATAATTAAGATATTAAGTAGAAATAACTCCAAGACTTCAAAAGAAGTTTTTAGCCAAAGTACGGTCAAAAGGGAGCTTTATAAGCTATTTAGAAAATCTATTGGGGAGAAGATAAAATGAGAGATAAAATATTAAAGGTATTAGTTGATAACAGGGATGAATTTTTATCCGGGGAAGCTATTAGTTCATACTTAGGTATCACTAGATCTGCGGTATGGAAACATATAAAGTCTCTCCAACAGGATGGATTTGAAATAGAGAGCAGACCAGGCCTAGGATATAGACTTTTAGCGCTGCCTGAAGAGCTAGATCTGATAAGTCTTAATGAAATTATGAAAACCCAAATAATGGGTAAGAGTATTGAACTGCACCAAGTTATTGATTCCACCAACAATAGAGCTAGAGAATTAGCCTTGGAGGGGGCTGATGAAGGTACTCTTATAATTGCCGAAACCCAATTAGAGGGAAGGGGCAGGTTAAGTAGGAGTTGGATATCACCTAGGGGAAAAGGTATATGGATGTCCTTAATACTAAAACCTGATCTTTCCCCAGATCAAGCACCTCATATAACTGCTATAGCTGCAGTTGCAATTAGGAAAGCATTAAATAGGGCCACTGGTCTGGACATTGGGATTAAGTGGCCTAATGATATTATAATAGACGGCAAAAAAGTATGTGGAATACTTACTGAGATGCATGCAGATATAGATAGAATTTATTACGTAGTGGTAGGGATAGGCATAAATGTGAATATGACACAGGAGGATCTTCCCGTAGAGCTTTCCTCCACTGCCACCTCTCTTAGGATAGCTTTAGGCAGAAATCTAGATAGAAGGCAGTTAATAGCCCTAATAATGGAAGAAATAGAAGAAATCTATTACACGTATCTTGAAAATAGAGATTTTAAGCAGATTCTTGATTTATGCAGGCAGTATTCTGTTACTTTAAATAGACCTGTAAAGGTAATAGGAAGGGATACTAGCTTTGAGGGATTTGCTGTAGATTTTGATGAGGATGGGTCCTTGTTGGTAAAAAAGGATGATGGAAATATTATAAAAGTTATGTCTGGAGATGTTTCGGTCAGGGGTGAGGGAGGATATGTATAGAGGAAAGATTACGGATGTAAAAGGGATAGAAGTAGGACATGCTCAAAACCTAGAAGCAGGTACCGGGTGTACTGTAGTAATATGCCGGAAGGGAGCAGTAGCAGGCGTGGATGTTAGAGGTAGCGCTCCAGGTACACGGGAAACGGATTTAATGAGACCAGGTAATCTGGTAGATAGGGTACATGCCATTGTGCTTTCTGGAGGGAGTGCCTTTGGCTTAGCTGCAGCAGATGGGGTTATGAAATATTTAGAAGAAGAGGGAGTGGGATTCGATACAGGTGTAGCTTTGGTACCCATAGTAGGAGGGGCTGTATTATTTGATCTGGCATATAAGGATTCAAAGGTTAGGCCAGATGCAGCAATGGGATATGAAGCTTGTGTAAATGCAACTGCACAAATGGTAGAGCAAGGAAGTGTAGGCGCGGGAAGCGGTGCTACAGTTGGTAAGCTATTGGGTATGGAGTCAGCTATGAAAGGTGGGATTGGAACAGCCAGCCTTAGATTAGCTGGAGGTATAGTTGTAGGGGCTATTGTTGCTGTAAATGCTTTTGGTGATGTGGTAGATTTAAATAACAGAAATATTATAGCAGGGGCTAGAGATCCGAAAACAGGGCATTTCATAGATACTTGTAAATATCTTATGTCTACAAACGAGCATAAAACCAGTTTTTCCGGAAATACCACCATAGGAGTAGTCGCCACCAATGCTAAATTAACCAAGGAACAGGCCAATAAGTTGGCTTCTATATCCCATGACGGATTGGCTTTAGCAATTCGCCCGGTACATACCATGGTAGATGGGGATACAATGTTTGCTTTGTCTACTGGTGAAGTTGAAGGAGATATGGTAGCTATAGGCTGCGCAGCTGTAGAGGTAACTGCTAGAGCAATAATAAATGCTGTTAAATATGCTAATTATAAATAAATCCTGTAAAATATTAACTATTAAATGGTTTTGATGAATAGCAAATAATATATTTGTTAATCAGTAAAACAAATAGTAAATCAGAATGGGTAGCTATTCCTTCTAATCTGTTAATCTTTGAAGAAGTAATGAAACTGTTTGGCCTTGATGGGGTTTAAGGTAAAATTTAATATATATCTCCTAGATTTGTTGATTGACCAATAAGTAAAAGTAAAATAATATGGAGTTGAAACAAACAAATATGGTTTAGAGGGGGTTTTATTTTTTGTTTATTATTAAGCGAATACTGGGTTATGTTGGTAGGTATAAGGGAAAGGCAATTGCGGCCATTACCCTTTTAATTTTGTTCATTTTTCTAAATATGATTTCTCCGCAAATTTCAAGAAGTATAATTGATGATGTTATTCGCGGTGGAAAGCGGGAGCTATTACCAATTCTTATAATTGCTACCATTGTAATAGCAGCTATAAAGGGGATAGCCTTATATTTTAGGGGATACTTTTTCGAAGAGGTATCCCAAAGCTGTATGTATGATCTCAGAAACGAGATGTTTACTCACCTGCAAAGTCAGTCCTTTACATACTTTGATAACAACCGCATAGGTGAGCTCATGTCAAGAATGACCGGTGACCTTGAAGGTATAAGGGCTTTTATTGCCGGTGGAATAACAATATTTATAGAAAATTTTATCTATTTTGTTGGTACCACTATTATACTCCTTTATATGAATGTGAAGCTAGCATTGGTGAGCTTGGCAGTTTTACCTTTTGTGGCATGGCTAGCTATGAGATTTGATACTCGTATTCGTCCGGCATTTAGCGCCATCAGGGAGCAGCAAGCTGCTCTTAATACTACTACTCAAGAAAATATTGCCGGTGTTAGAGTAGTTAAAGCATTTGCAAGAGAGGATTTTGAAATCCAGAAGTTTGAAAAAGAAAACAGACTGAACTTAGAGAAAAACGTTAATTCTGCCAGGATATGGGCTAAATATTTTCCCCTAATGGATTTTATTTCAGGGTTATGTGCAGTTTCTGTCCTATGGTTTGGGGGTCGAATGGTAGCTAGAGGGGAAATTTCATTGGGTACTCTAGTGGCTTTTAATAACTACTTATGGATGCTCATTAGTCCCATGAGAATGTTGGGATGGGTTATCAACGTTATGGAACAGGCAGTATCATCTGGTGAAAGAGTGTTCAATGTCTTGGATACTGGATCCATTGTGGTAGATAAAGAAAATCCATACGATCCTAAAGAGGTACAGGGACATGTAAAGTTTGAGCAGGTATCCTTACATTACGGAGATCATCAAGCCTTAAATAATATAAATATAGATGCTCCTGCAGGAAAGACCATTGCAATTATGGGAGCTACGGGAGCTGGTAAAACCTCCATTATCAACGCGCTAAATCGTTTTTATGACGTATCTGAAGGTAGGGTTTTAGTAGATGGAGTGGATGTAAGGGATTGGAAGCTTAATACTTTAAGGGGAAATATAGGAATAGTCATGCAGGATGTCTTCCTATTCTCTGCTACCATTGAGGAAAATATTTTGTATGGTAATCCTAATGCCACCAGGGAAGATGTAATAAAGGCTGCAAAAATTGCTGCTGCCCATGACTTTATAATGGAGATGCCCCAAGGATATGATACTATTGTTGGTGAGCGTGGCATGGGACTATCTGGTGGACAAAAACAGAGAATTGCTATTGCTAGGGCAATAATAAAAAATCCTAAGATACTCATTATGGATGATTGTACTTCAGCTGTGGATATGGAAACAGAGTATGCCATTCAACAAGCACTTAAAAGTGTTATGGAAGGCAGGACAACATTTATTATAGCCCATAGGATATCTTCGGTAAAAGATGCAGATGAGATCATTGTTTTAGATAATGGAGAAATTGTTGAAAGAGGTACTCATGATCAGTTAGTGAAACTGGGAGGCAAATATTTTGAAATATATTCACAGCAGTACAAGGATTTTGAAGAATTTAAAGAAGATAGGCAGGTGATGTAAGGTGTTGAAAAATAGAATAATAGATGACGAAGAACTGGAAAAGCCGTTTGATAAAGAGCAGTTTAAGAGATTAATGGGATATATGAAGCCCTATGGCAAGCAGGTTATCATTACCCTTATATTGATGATGGTAGCTGCTGTATGTGGCTTGTTAGGACCCTACTTTCTACAGGTAGCCATTGACAACTATATAGAGGTTGCAGATTATAAGGGCTTAACCATAATTACTCTGCTATTTCTTGCAACTAATTTAATAAATATGGTATGTATGAAGCAGAGAGTTTATATAATGTCTTCAGTAGGGCAAAAAATCCTGTACAGGATACGACAAGACTTATTTGAGCATATTCAGACCTTATCCTTTACCTTTTATGATAGTAGGCCTGCAGGGAAAATTTTAGTGCGTATAATAAATGATGTAAACTCTCTGGGAGATCTATTAACTAACGGTATAATTAATGTTCTAACAGATGTATTTACATTGATTATAGCCATAGTGATAATGGCTTATATAGATGCTAGGTTGACTTTAGTAACACTAAGTACAGTCCCCCTATTACTATTATTAGTAGGGCTTTTAAAGAGACGTATTCGCCAAAGATGGCAGGAAGTAAGAAAGAAAAGTTCCAATATGAATGCCTATCTTCATGAAAACTTAGCAGGTATGAGAGTGACCCAGGCCTTTGTGAGACAAAAAGAGACCAGGAATTTATATAATGATCTAAGCGGGGATATATTTACTACATGGATGCATGCTATTAAGCTAAACAATTTATTTTGGCCTGGCATTGAATTGATAGCAGCTATAGGAATAGCATTAGTGTATATATTTGGTTTGAGCTTTTTGGATACTGGTGCAGTGACGGTGGGTGTATTGGTTGCTTTTACCGGCTATGTGTGGAGAATATGGCAACCCATTAACAATTTAGCTAACTTTTATAACTCCCTGTTAGTAGCCATGGCATCCACAGAAAGAATTTTTGAGCTTCTGGACACCAAACCGGATATTAAAGATGAACCTGATGCCTATGAACTACCTGAAATAAAAGGCGAGGTAAGGTTCGATAATTTAGAATTCTACTATGATCCTGAAAAACCAGTATTAAAGCATGTGGATTTTACTGTTAAACCGGGAGAGACCATTGCTTTAGTAGGGCCTACCGGTGCAGGTAAGAGTACTATTGTAAACCTTATAAGTCGCTTCTATGATCCTGTCAAAGGAAGAGTATTAATCGATGGCCATGATATAAAGAAGGTTACCTTGGACTCTCTGAGAAAGCAGATGGGAGTAATGCTACAGGACAGTTTCATTTTCTCAGGTACTATAATGGATAATATTAGATATGGAAAGCTTGATGCCACTGATGAGGAAGTAATAAATGCCGCCAAAGCTGTCCATGCCCATGAGTTTATATCTAAAATGGAGAAGGGCTATTATACCGAGGTAAATGAACGAGGTTCCAAATTATCCCAAGGACAAAAGCAGCTAATCTCCTTTGCCAGAGCATTGCTGGCTGATCCAAGAATATTAATTCTTGACGAAGCAACCTCAAGCATAGATACTCAAACCGAGATTTTAGTCCAGAAGGGGCTAGAACGACTGCTAAAGGGCAGAACATCCTTTGTTATTGCCCATAGGTTGTCTACTATTAGGAATGCAGACCGCATTATGGTAGTTGATCAAGGAACCATAATAGAGTCAGGTAGCCACGATGAGCTACTAGAGAAAAAAGGTGTTTATTATAACCTTTATAAAGCTCAATATAAGTATCTAAATGCAGTGTAATAAATAGGTCTAGGTATTAATAAGGGAAGCTACCTTATATATCCTTAAAGGATTAAAAGGGTGCTTCCCAATTTTTTTGCACCCACTCTCTGAGGTATGTATTCAAACATAATAAAAATAAATTATAAAAATAAAATAAATTTTTCACAAAGATATAGAGAAATATAAGAAAATATGCTATACTGTAGTTGATAATGATTATCAATATTAACTAGCATAATTTAGGGAGGAGATAGCTATGCCACTAGCACATGGAGAAAAGTTATCTACCTATAGAATTGAAAAATTACCTAATTCCCATTTATTAAAAGTCCTGGGTTTTAGAAAGGGAACGCAGTTTACTATTCAGAGCAAACAACCCTTTAAAGGTCCTATAGTAGTAAAAGTTGGCAATAGAAGTATTGCTATAGATTATGACATTGCAAGTGAGATTCTAGTTGAGGAGGTTGCACACAATTGAGTTGTCATGGAGCTGCCCTTCAAGAAAAACCCAGTAACGATAAAATGAAAATTCTTCTTATGGGTAATCCCAATGTAGGAAAAAGTGTAGTTTTTTCAAAATTGACTGGTGTTCATGTAGATAGTTCCAACTATGCTGGCACTACTGTGGATTATACCGTAGGTGATATAAATTTTGGAAGTAAACAAGGTGTCTTGATAGATGTACCGGGTACGTATTCCTTAGAAGCAACAAATGAAGCAGAGAAGGTAGCTGTATCTTTACTAGAAGAGGGAGCGGATGCAGTTATTTGTGTGCTAGACGCTACCCATTTAGAGCGAAATCTAGGCTTAGCATTTGAGCTGAAGGAATACCCTATACCAGTAGTTTACTGTCTAAATCTAATGGATGTTGCAGAAAGACATGGAATTAAGATAGATGCAGAAAAATTGTCGGAAGAACTAGGAAGTCCTGTAATTCCAACTATAGCAATAAAGAATAAAGGTCTCCGTGAGCTAATGGAGATGGTCGTTAAGCTTTCAAAGGAGGAAAAGGAGCCTGAACCTAGGCTAGATGAGCAGGAAAGATGGGAAAGGATCCAGGAAATAGTCAGCAGGGTTCAGACTAAAATTGATAAAAAAGAACTGACTTTTATTGAAAAACTGGAAGACTGGACTGTACAACCCTGGCCTGGGATACCAATTGCTCTTTTAGTACTCATAGCATCCCTAGGAGTGGTAGTAGGAGGGGGAAAGGCCTTAAGGGCTGTAGTTCTATTACCCTTGGTTAAGCAGGTAATTGTGCCATTTCTAACTAAAATAGTATCATTAATTGTACCAGCCGGCATATTGAGAAATGTTTTGGTAGGAGAATTTGGAATATTAGTCATTGGTATAGAATGGCCCTTTGCCCTAATATTGCCTTACGTATTTTTGTTCTACGTTGTCTTTTCATTTTTGGAAGATAGCGGATACCTGCCAAGGATAGGAGTACTAGCCGATGGAGTTCTAAGGCGTATAGGGATTCAGGGTGGAAACATTATTCCTATGATGCTGGGGTATGGCTGCGCTGTCCCTGCCATATTAGGTACTAGAGCAGCAAGTACCCATAAAGAGAGGATTATGGTAGCATCGTTAGTGTCATTTGCAATTCCCTGTGCTTCCCAAAGCGGTGCCTTTTTTGCCCTTTTAGGGGACAGATCCATTTTTGCTTTAATATTTGTTTATCTTCTATCCATACTAGCAATATTAGCAGTAGGGCTTGTCTTAAACAAAATAATCCCAGGAAGAAGTCAGCCTTTGCTGTTAGAAGTACCCAATTTGCTGCTACCCGATAAGGACGCCTATAAGAAAAAATTGAAGCTTAGAATGAAGCATTTCATGATGGATGCAGAAGGAGCTATGTTCTTTGGAATTATTATTGCAGCTATTATTGCTGAGACTGGTGTCTTAAATGAATTTAGTAAGCTGCTAGGGCCCTTTGTAGAGGGATGGTTGGGTTTACCTAGGGAAGCTAGTCTTTCACTACTGTTAGGAATAATTAGAAGGGAACTGGCAGTATTGCCCTTACTAGAAATGAATTTGAACACATTGCAATTGACAGTCGGAGCTATAGTAGCGCTGTTCTACTTACCCTGCTTGTCGGTATTTGGAGTACTTACAAAGGAATTCTCTCTAAAAACAGCCTTGTTTATAGGTGCCATCACTATTGTATCAGCCTTTTTCTTTGGAGGATTGTTTAATCAAATAGGCAGCTTAATAATTGGGGTTATGGGGTAGTGAATACAGATGATAATGACTTGTACTAAGTGGATGGAGAGAATATTTTCTAAGTATGATTTATTTGTAAAGCTTTGTAATCTATATTATAGAAACATAGTGAGCAATGAAATTAGGTTGGCAAATATAAGAAGCTATGACAAGGTGTTGTGTATTGGAGGCGGATTTGTTCCCAGTACTGCCATAGAGATAGCAAAACAGACCAATGCCCATGTTTACGTACTGGATACAGATAAAAAAGCCATAGAATGTGCTAGAAATGTGGTTACCAGGTTGGGCTTACATGAAAAGATTACTGTTATTAGTGGCAAAGGCCAGGATATAGATATAGATCCTTATGATGTAGTTCATGTAGCCCAGCAGGTTTGTCCTAAAGATGAAGTATTAAAAAATATATGGGAGCAAGCCAAGGAAGGCCATAGAGTAATAGTAAGAATGCCAAGAAAAATACTAAAACCTTTCTATTCTAATATAACAGATGATTTTATCAAGAATAATTTAAAGGATATTAATACTTATTCTATAGGATGCAGAGGCAAATCCATGGAGGAAATTTTGCTTATGGAAAAGGTTTAGGGGGTCTAGTATGAAAAAGAACCTAGTAAAGGGCATATTATATGTTTTAGGAATTATAGCTATAGTTTTAATTGTGGTTAATACCGACTGGAAAGAGGTTTCTGTTCATATTAGATCCCTACCTCCAAAATCTATAGTATTATTGCTCCTATCACAATGTTTTACAATCTTTCTTCTTGCCATTCAATGGAAATCAATGGCATTAAGGGTAAAGAAAAATGTATCTTTCTTTGATGCTCTCATGATGAATGCAAAGGGAAGTGTAGTAGATGCCATTACACCGGGGGTAAAAGCCGGAGGAGAACTAGCGCGGGTCTATGAGCTTAGGAAAAGGCTGAAAATAGACTTTGGAAAGGCAACTATCATAGTGGGATTGCAGAAAACCCTAAGTCTTTTCAGCTTTTTGTTTCTAACTCTATTTAGCTTGATTTGGTTTAGTTTTAATATGAGTATAAAATACAGACATTATCTATATGCCTTTGCAGGGGTTATAGCAATATTTGCTATTTTTTTAACAGCTTTAATATTGTTCTCCCTAAGTCCTGATATGTTGATAAAAACATTAAATAGGTTTTTAAGCAGAACTAAATTGATGGTCAGAATAGATAAAACTCTCAGGGATTACAGCGGTATAATAAGGGATTTGCTTAGGGATAAAAGGAAATTCTTCAGTCAGCTCTTGTTGGCTCTTTTTATTTGGGTCTTTTATGCATTTAAGTTGTATTTGGTGATGAGAGGGTTAGCTATAGATATAGATTTTATCTCTATAGCTGCCATAACATTTCTTACTTATATAATGGGAATGATCCCTATCCTTCCGGGTAGTATAGGCAGTTTTGAAAGTTCCATGTTAGTTTTACTAGCTATTAAAGGCATACCCATGGAAATGGGGCTTTCTGTAGCATTTATATTTAGATTTGCAACTTTTTGGTTCGAGTTTATCATAAGCGGTGCTATTTTGATGTTAGATAATATTTTTTCATATGTCAGAGGCAGGAAAGGAGATAAAAATGTTGAAGTCACAACCTGATGAATTGTCAAGACTGCATATACTACCCAATGCCATCACCTACGCTAATATGTCACTGGGAGCTATTGCTATTTTTATTAGTACAAATAGCAATCCAGGTAATATAAAGATTGCCTCTATATTGATTCTAATAGCCGGAATTACGGACAAGCTAGACGGGTATGTAGCAAGGAGGCTGAAGGCAACAAGCAAATTTGGTAAAGAACTGGATTCCCTATGTGATTTAGTTTCTTTTGGAATTGCGCCTATTTTATTATGGTGGAATATAAACAAGGGATTATTGGGTATAAGCCAAGCTATAGCGTCCTTATTCTTTATTGGTAGTGGCATATATAGGCTGGCAAGATACAATGTTACAAAAGAAGATAGATATATAGTGGGGTTGCCTATAACCATGGCTGGTATGGTTGTAGCAGGTAAACAACTACTTGACGTAAGCTATAGATTAAAAATTGTTAATCAAAGTACTATTAATATTGAAAATATAATTATTATTACTCTTTTATCAATATTAATGACTAATAGTTTTAAAATCAGAAAGCCTTGTATAAAGTATTTTTGAGTCCCCATCTTTTATAGGGACCTTTTTTTGTGACATTTTTAGGGTGGTTTTAATGATTTGAAATAGAAGAAAGGGCTCTTTGGCTCAAGCATATGTTTATTTGCATTCCTTGAAAGGAGAAAAAATCTGGGATATAATAAGCTCAAAATAAGTTGATGTATGGGAGGAAATATGGTAACTAGGGAAGACGTAGCTAAAAGAGCTCATGTATCAGTAGCAACGGTTTCAAATGTAATAAATAACAAACCAGGGGTGAGCAAAGAAGTCAGGGAGTTGGTTTGGAAGGCTATCGATGAATTAGGGTATAAGCCTAACTTAGTGGCAAGAAGCCTAAAAACTAAAGAAACCCGACAGATAGCCCTGGTTACCAACGGTATTTCCAATCCCTATTTTGCAGAATTAGCTCTAGGCATGGAGGAAGAAGCTTTTAAAAAGGGTTATATTATTTCCATATTAAATGCCAGGGAAGGTAAAGAGTATATAGATGAACTTATCAAGCGCCAGTTTGATGGTATTGTCATGTCTACCGATAAGTTGTCAGTAAAGGATGTTAATCGCCTAACAAGGTATAAAATACCCACAGTATTTATTGGCAACGAAGGATATAAGGGATTTCATCCTGAAATTATATTAGTTAACCTAGATCTATACGCAGGAGCAGTAAAGTTATTGGAACATGTTGTAAATATTGGTCATAGAAGAATAGGCTTTTTAACTGCAAGAAGATTAAAATCTCCAGATGAACCAGACTATAGATTACGAGCTTACCGCAAGGTGCTATGGGATCATGATATAGAATATGACCCAGATATTGTATACATAGATGGTGATACCCCAGATTATGCTTATGCAAGCGTTATAGACATGCTGATCCGTTATGAACGGCCTACTGCAATCTTTACCGGCAATGATTATTTAGCACCGGCTGTTTATTCTGCTATCAATGATCTAATGCTTAGGATACCCTATGACATTTCAGTAGTTGGTTTTGATAATCTAAACTTAAGTCGCTATCTCACACCTTCTTTAACCACTGTTCATGTACCCCATTATGAATTAGGCAAAAAAGTCATGGAACTCCTTTTAAAGAAGATGAAGGGTGAAAAGGTGGAGAATGTGAACATGGAAACTACGGTAATACTGAGAAAGTCTTTGTTTCCTAGATAATATACTAGATTCCTTATAGAATTTATCCTTAATTTGTAAATTAGGTTGTGGTATTAAAATAGAACCTTTACTGTTTTGATAATAAATTCTTTTATTATACTGGGCTTTTTGTTATTTTATTGGTAAACTAACTGTAGCGCAGTAGCAGTGGTTGAGGTTTCATTTCTCTAGCTTATTAATAATCCCCTTTATCATCTAATAAAACCCCTTTCCTAAAAAATCTCAAAGCAAGTATAGATAAAGATATTTATAAATTTCAAATAAAAGTAGTCATTAGT